>CAZTBK010000001.1:0-59740 GCA_964611975.1 uncultured Candidatus Bathyarchaeia archaeon
CGCCCTTCCTCTAAACATTTGAATAAGGGATTTTTTCCGGCCCTAAAAATCTTTATGGCTAACAGATTAGAGACCACATTAATTAGTCTATAAAATCACTCATATGTTTGACCCAATATTTTCACGCGCACCTCTTCGTCACCACTTATGGAAACCCCCTTCAGTGAGGAAGCCATGCCGAGGATGGATTTACGGATGATTTCTGATACGAAGGGGTTGAGGGGGACCTCAGCGTCATTAACGGTTACCCTCGTCTTCAGTTTTGACTTAAGTTTCAATACGACACAATCGCTTAATTTAGCCCTCCCCTCGTAGATATCCAAGGCCATATCCTTGCATGATGAGTGGCCACACTCTCCACAGTCTATTCTTGGGAGGAGGCTGAGGATCCTTAAGATCTCCCGCTCTCTCTCAATGTACTTTAATGCCCGCTCAACCAGAACACGAGAGCCCTCCTTTATCTTCAGAATAGGGCTCCCTAAGGACTGAATAGAGCAAGAGGCTATGATGTCCCCCCTCGCCTTTTCCCTAAAATCCTTGTATTCTTCCCTATCCCTGACGCATAATATCTTGCCTATGTCCTCATCGTTTAAAGCAATTTTTGAAAAGCCCTCGAGGACGATCACATCTATCTTGGGCAGGAAATCGAACAGTCGCTCTATGGAAAAGTTCGCCTCCCCGTCCTTTATCAGTATGGCCATTTCCACATCTGAAACGCAGATGACTGGGTTAGCGCCTGCCATTGAGTGCCTCCATGTATCCTTTCCCTTGCTATCTATGGAGAAACCCTTTTGACCAGTGTGCTTAACGGTTGCTACTCGATACCCTCTTTTCGTAAGCTCTCGAATTATGCTTTCGATAATAGTTGTTTTCCCAGACCTTCTGTGGCCTATCACACTTAGCACAGGAACCCTTACACGCATGATTTACAACCCCGTTATTTTATATGGTACTAAAAGTTTACACGGTAAGAATTTTTTTATCATCCCCTCAAAGAAGGCCCCTTCAGAATGAGGGAGCCTACCCTCGTCCCTATGTCCTCTGCTATAGTCGGGCACTTTACTTTCAGTAGGAAGAATATCTTCTTGTCTTTTACATCGCTGAGAGACTCGTAATTGGCCTGCCCTTTACTGATCACTAACTCACTGTTTTTAAACTTCATGAGGAATTCCTTTGAGCAATAATCGAGAAGTGTCCCTATAGAGTCTGTTCCAGTTGAGGTCACCGCAGCTATGCTGTCGATCCCAGCTATTTTAGCGTCTTGAAGAGTAGCGTCATTGAGGATGGGGGCGCCCTTGACGACGTAAGTTACGTTTATGCCCCTTTTTGAGAGTTCTTTTATCAGAACCTTATCGAAAAAGGTTTCTCCAGCGTTATCTGCAAGGTACAGTACATTTTTTGATTTTAGAGCTAACCTTTCCAATAGGTCCAGATCATTTACCGCAAACTCGCTCTCTAGAACTTTTTGAACTTCCTGTCTTAGATCAACATCCACTCCTCGAGCAAGATCTATGACGTTACCAGCTACAGCGATCTTAGCTGCGGTCAGTAGCCTATCCTCTGAGTTTTTTACCATGAGATCAAGCCCTGGATAGAGTTCTGACGCCGCCTTGTTGTATTTCTCCTTCAGCTGTTTATAGGGGTCTTCGTTACCTGTGTTCTTCTTTACGATCCTGTGGACCTTTGTGGCAAGTTCAGAGGTTGTTTTATCCCAATTTTCATACAGAAGATAGTCCATGACCTCTTTAAGAGTTTCTTTACGCACCACGTCATCATCAGTGCTCATTTTTATGGCCTCTGACGCCTGTCTCAAAAGACAGGGGATGCACTCTAAATGCGCCTTCACCTTACCCGCCCTCTAATTGACAAAGGGACCCGTGACCTCTCTATCAGATCTAAATGTAGAAAACTTTTCCAGACCCGTTTCTGACATACCTTTCTCCCATGATCTTCGCGATAGCTTTCCTAGCGTTAATCCCGGTGCAGTGACATGGGGAGGCCAGCTTAACATCTATTTCCCGCATGAACCTCGCCACCCTCGCGCCCTCGCTCGCACTAGAGATGTGGAGGCCGCCCATGACTGCGTACACTTCATCTACACCACTTACCTGCTGTGCGCGTTTGATGATATTTATAATTCCCGGGTGACTGCAGCCGGTTAAGACGACCAGCCCCCTGTCCTTCACGTTTATCAGCAAGGAATGCTCCCGTATCCCGTAGCCTAATTCACCTGTGGACATCATGCCTTCCTTAAGCTCTATGGGCTCAGAGCAGACATTTGCGATCCCTCCAGCGTTTTCAATCATCCTGATTTCTGAGGCGCTCCCAGACGGGACATAGATAGGGGTCTGTTCCTTCAGAAGCGGTAGGACATATCTTAGGGCGCCACAGTGATCTCCATGCCAATGCGATATGAAAGCCGCCTCTACAGCCCCGACATCTACGTTGAGCTTCGATGCATTTTCGGATAGTACGCTGAATGATCCGCTGGTGTCCATCAGGACAGGATGGGATTTACCATTTTTAGACGCCTCGACGTAGAATGAGAGGCCCCATGAGGAGGATAGGCCCTTCTTCCAGACATCATTATCAACCAGCGTTATGATTTTGACGGAGTCGACTTCCTTCACATTATCCACCTCCCTTTATTAGGATATAGAATTAAAAGGAACACTCATAAGCCTTCTAGTAACCATTAGAAAGTTTCAGACCATTTAAGCGAAAATAGGGAGTAAGTTGATCAAATACCCAAAGATCAGGGTTAGGAAGGAGAATATGAGAACCGAAGCGACCGCAGTTTTCTTTCCCAGCGCCGTCCAGATCGTTCCCATTTCTGTCATATCTGTAACTACACCACACATGAGGAGCGTGAAAATGACCCCTGGGGAAGCCCCGAGGGAATATAAGCTGCAGATTATCGGTACGCTCGCTTCAACCGCGACCTCCATCACGGTCCCGACTGCTAAAGCCAATAGGACGGAGTGTAAGGAGTATCCCAATAAATTTTCTATGATCTCTGCTGGAATTAAGGCCTTAGTTATCCCTGCTCCTAGAAAACCTATCGCTATCCATATGCTTGCTAACTTAAAGAAATCATAAGAGTAATGCAAGGCTGAGAACATCCTGTCTTTAATGGTTTCTGGTCCATAATTCCTTTCAACCTCTACTGCAGGCTTGGGAGAGCTTGGATGCCCTGACTCTATCACCCCTCTTTTCTCTAAATATCCTATCAGTAGGCCGCCAATTATCCCAACGACCATCGTCATCACAACGATGAACAAGAACATATTGGTTCCGACAAATGAAATTAAAATGAGGGATTCTATCACACATAACCAAGGCGTTGAGACCATGAAAGTAACTACGGCCCCTCTGCTAGCGCCTAAATGAAAAAGGGAGATTGCAAGAGGCAATCCACTATGAGGAAGAAATTGGGCGAGAGTGCCCATAATGGAGGCGATTAAGACATCTCTTATTCCACTTCCTCCAAACATTTTTAGGAACCACTTCCTCGGGACGAACTCCCTAATAAGACCAGCTACTAAGAAGCCCAAAACTATCCAGTGAGAAACTTTTAGGAACAATCGAAGGGTCTCAAGTACGATTCGAATTACCAGATCGATCATTTTTCTCACCTTCTATGATGCATCCACAGCATTTTTCGTCCCTAAATATGGTCTTATTACATGGACAGGTCTCTGGATGACCATACATTCTGCAGATGCGATTTGTGATGTTTTCAGAGAGGTAATAATCTAGTTTTGACGCCTCTTTGCAAGCCGATTCGACATCGCATTTAAGGAAATTTACGAACAGGACCTCCAGAAGCCTGTGCTTCCTGAGCATTTTCTGAGCCACATGGATGCCCTCATCTGTAAACTCAACCCCGTAGTAACGTTCATATCTGAGTAGGCCACGCTCGTCGAGTTTCTGGAGCATTTCTGTCACCGTCGCTGGATGGACTTTAAAGAAATCCGCAAGCATCTTAGTCCCAACTTTGCGGCCCTCCTCAACTTGTTTTCTGTATATGAATTTCAGGTAGTTGCCCTCAGTTGGGGTTATGCCCACCTCCTCGCTCAACACACCTCTCCTCGATCTCTCTATGAAAGTTTGGTACTACCTAATAAATGTTTGGTTGATCCTAACTTCAGCAAGGAAGGGTAAAAGAGGAATACGAGCTACAATTTCCTCTCGGGAAGGCGAGTAAGGGGTGAGCTCTGCCCTCTTCAATGGGTTTTAGAAGGGGGCGAGGTAATTACTGTCAAGGGAGCAATAGGTCACAATCTCTTAGGCAAACTTCTCTCATGAAGTTTTATGGCTGCGATCAGAAACGCCACAGTGAATGCTGCAAGGAGCGTTATGTCCAGGAGGACGGGGCATTGATTGTCTCTCTGAAAACAGTATCTAAGTGAATCGATGAGGTAAGTTAGGGGTGAAGCCAAAGAAACGGCTCTCCCCCAAGCAGGTAATTCCTCGATAGGGATGAATACCCCGCTGATGAATGTCAGCGCAAACTTGACCAAGGTCGATAGCATCATCACATTCGCCACGTTATCTGTCGGGGGACTGGACAGCAGAGCTCCGAATGATGAGAAACAGAGTGCGGCTAGAACTACACTCACTATGAGGACAAGTGAGTCGGTGACACTGGCTCCAATGATTAGGCCTATCAAAATTGAAAATATGGAGATGATTGATCCAAAGAGGAACGAAGCCAGGACGTCCCCCAATATTATTGCTGACATCGAGATCGGTGATGCTGCCAGTCTTTCCAGGGTCTTCATTCTTGATTCCCAAGGCGCGATGACAGGCACAACGGAAGTAGAAGTGAAGTACAGCGTCATTCCAACCATGCCAGGAACAAGTGAAGCCACCGGGATGTTTCTACCAACACAGAATGATAGGAACATGAGGAGAGGTATCATGATTCCTTGTATGAGAACGGGAGGCTTGGTATAATAGATAAGGGCGTCCTTCTTAGAGATCGCTAAGGCTCGCTTAAGTTGTTCGATCAGGTTCCTCATAAAAGGATCTTTCATAATGACGGCCTTCTCAAGAGCCTTCTATGAGTTTGATGTAAACGTCCTCTAGGCTTGGGGCGAGTGTGTTCAACGTGACTATCCTCAGGTCGTTTGACTTAGCATAGTCGACTAAGGAACACACTACATCGCTTGGCTCATCGGTATAGAGTCGAAGCTTGTCCCCCATCTTTTTCACTTTGTTCACCTTTGGAAGCTTAGATAGATGCAGCGTTTTCACAGGTTTGCTAAAGGAAACCTCTACGGATTGCAATCCCTTGATTGATCTTCTAAGCTTTTCAGGAGTGTCTATCGCAGCGATTCTGCCGTGATTGATGACAGCTATCCGGTCACACAGATAGTTGGCTTCCTCCATGTTATGCGTGGTCAGAAAGACGGTGGTCCCTTTCTGGTTAAGTTCGCGGATCACGTCTCTGATCATTCTAGAGCTCTGAACATCCAGCCCAACAGTCGGCTCGTCAAGGAAGAGTATTTGTGGGCCATTCAACAGAGCCATACATATGATCAGCCTCTGCTTCATACCCTTAGAGAAGCCCTTCACCAAATCATCCTTTCTTTCGTAGAGCCCAAGCTTTTTAAGAAGAACATCCGCGCGTTCCACCCTTCTCTTTTTAGGCACACCATATAACTCCCCCATAAACATTAGGTTTTGCCATGCCGACAGATCGATGTAAGCGTTTGATATCTCGGGAACGATTCCCATCACCTGCTTGGCTTTTAAGGGCTCCCTCTGTATATCGTAGCCCATAACAGACGCCGTCCCAGCGTCTGGTTTAAGGACGCCGGTAAGCATGCGGATGGTGGTTGTCTTTCCAGCGCCATTTGGACCTAGGAAACCGAAAATCTCACCACTCCTCACTTGAAAGCTTATGTGATCAACAGCCACTAAATCACCAAAAAACTTCGTCAAATTCGAGGCTTCAACAGCGTTATCAGCATTCATAGTGAAACATGCCCCAATTCTGTCTAAAAGTCGGAAATGGAGATAGTGCATTACTGAACTAAGGTTCTACATCTATCATATTTTCCCTTCTGGAGCCATTAAACATTTTTAAGTCCTGACATACTTTCGCAGGGCTCTTTCTAAGGGTCCACGCCCAACCGCACCGACGACGCTTTCGACAGGCCGACCGGCGTTAAAGATTATAAAGAAGGGTATGGACATAATGCCGTATCGTCTGGCTATCTCCGGGCTCTTGTCCACATTTAACCTAGCGAACAGAGCCTTACCAACATAGTCACGTGCAAGCTCTTCCAAAACAGGCCCCATCATGAGACAGGGCATGCACCACTCAGCCCAGAAGTCAACCAACACAGGTAAGGTGGCGTTCCTGATAAACTCATCGAAGTTTGAAGAGGTTAGTGTGATTACTCCCCCTGCTTTGGGTCTTCTTTTAGGTCTTTCATATGCCCCTCTCATCAGTTCCCTTAGCTTCTTTAACCTTATCCTCTCAAGTTCTTTGTCTCTCTTCATTGGAGCATCAACCTCATCGATAGGATGCTCATCTTTAATTTAAACTTTAACCGGAAGTAGATCGTACCTTATGATCAAATTATTAAAAATACTGGAGTTTATTAGAGCTGATGGCGCCTCCCTTAGCCTCATAAACGGTCGGTTGGCTTGGACTGCTTACTATCACAGTAGTAACATTAATTTTTGGAACTCTCAGAAAGGAGCTGACACTGATAATGCTCGCAATCCTCTCGGGAATGACTACTTCACACAAGTTTTGATGACGAGTCAGATAGTTGCATTCACCTTTGTAACGATGTTTTACGTTCCCTGTATAGCCACTTATAACCGCCCTGATTAAGGAGTACCGACTGGAAGAGGGCACTGCCTTTAGGTGGAGTGGCATCGAGGTTGTTGACAGCAATGGGAATGTAAGACCAAAAAGGGAATTTAAAATTTGTTACTCGACACCGCTGCTTACCTCTAATTCGGCCTTTAAGGGTACAGGATCCTTGAATATGGAGAGCACTGGACACTTCTCCTCGGTCTTTCTCCACATGGTCTCTAAAACTCGTTTGCTCGCCTTCCCAGAGACCTTGACCTTGAGGTCTACACCAGTAAGCTTTGCCGAGCCTGCGGGCTTTTCAGCCTCGGCCACGGCCACCAGCTCAGTGAGCTTCACCCCGCTCTTCTTTGCGATGTCGGCATATATTGTCACCGCGCAGTCCGCTAGGCTCATAACAGCAAGCTCCAAGGCGGTCGGCCCTGTATCCTCTCCGCCAAGGTTTGTCGGCAGATCCAACACAACGCTATGGGTCCTCGAGTTATCAGCTATTGATCGGACGTTCCTAACCCATTTCGCGGTAGCCTTTATCTTCGCCATATCAATCAACTCAAGTAACCCTCATTATAGAAATAAACAAAAAAAGGTTTCGATTCAAAGAGATGGGTCAAGTACAAAACCTGAAAGACGGGAACAAGTGTTACTTTAACCGATATGTTCTTTTTATCGTTTCGAACGTATGAACGCCCGCTCAAAGGGTGTAACCTGTAAGGCTCCATAAGCCTATTGCGAGCCTGCCCCCCTGACGACAGGGCGGGGCAGTTTAAGTGGTGGAACCCCGTGAATTTATTCGTGGGAAGATGTCAGCAGACAGGGATCATGAAAGAATCATTTACGAGATCCTGCTAACATAATTTCAAACGATCAATTTTCCGATAGCCTATTTTATAAAAAGTTCCCAGGGCGGCCTTAGAATCAAAACTTAAAAGGTTTTTAGAATCGCAAGTGTCAGAATAGAACTTGCAACGCTGAGCATCCAAGAATTATGTCCCTTACCCTAGGATTCTCCCCATAGGGGGATCGTTAAGGATCTATTTGCTAAAACCCGGTCAGCTTTCCGTATTGCCTCTTCAATGGTCCATTGCCTAGAGTTATTAGGATCAAGCCGAGTCATGAGATGCCCTTTTGAATGGCGTCTACCTATCGTCCGTCTTGTGCCCCCTAACATAAACCAGAAAACCCTTACTTTCAAACCTGTGGACATTTGATATAAACATCTCTGACCGTTGTGGAATTCACAGATTTTCATCCTTTCCCCCTTCACATCTATGGTTTAGAGGTTTATTTCTCAAAAACTGTTCCAAAATGTTAGATCGTATTTAGGTGGTAGCCCGGAGGAGATTCGAACTCCTGTCAGCGGGTTTCTGCGGTGGAAAAATCACCCCCAAAGCCCGCTATTCAAGGGGATTTGCCCTTGCTTGACCGCTACACCACCGGGCTACGTTTCTTTATCTTTGCTTTTTCTCCTTTTTGAATTTTTCTCGTTCGAGAAAAAGTATGATGCTTTGACGCTCAAATAAAACGGTAGGAGCGGAAACTAATGGGCAGACAGATTGAATGGCTTACCTTCCTTTAAAATGTTCTCCGGTATTCTCTTTTTCCACCTTCTCAAGAATGGAAGATCTTCCTCCTTTGACCTGAGGTTGTCGGGCAACATATGTGGGATCTCATCTATCACTGGGTACCAACGATTACAGGCCGGACATACTATGAGCCCCTCGACGATCTCCCTTTCTTCCTTGAATACATAGAGCTTCAAGGGCGAGTGCTTACATATTGGACAAGCCAAAATGTCCATGAGCTTCCTCTTCAAGATCCCTCTTCACCTCTTAGCTGCCTCAATTAAACATTTTATATTTTGATGTTTCAAATTAACGTAACTTTTACGCCTTCCTCTGCAGATCTCAGCGCGGCCTCAGCGACCTCTAAGGCCCTCAGCCCATCGAGGCCTGTGACGCTAGGGGCTCTATCACTAGCGATGCTCTCCGCGAAGTGTTTCAGCTCAAGCATCAATGGCTCTACCCACTCATGGTTCGGTGTCACCGACCTCTCAGCATCACTGATGGTGATCCTCTGCGTAATGTAATCAACTGTGGCTATGGCATCGGTCCCAGTTAGAGTCAGCGTCCTTATCTTGTATGGCGTCAGCCAATTGGCTTCCACGAAGGCCGTCTTGTTTTCACCAAATCCTAGGATTATCTGGGCATAGTCCTCAAACTTATGGCCTATGCTCCCGACCTTGGCATAGACACTCGCCACGTCGTCCTCGAACAGGAACCTCATTATATCGATGTCATGTATCGCGGAATCCTTCACTACACCGACGTCACCAACCCTCTCAGGCCACCTTCCAACCCTCCTAGCGAACGCCAGTACAATCTCACCGAGCATCCCATCGTCGATCAGCCTCTTGGCCCTCTGGACGCCTGGGTTAAACCTCTCTATAAATCCAGTCATCAGGTAAACCCCTTTCCGTTCAGCTGCTCCTAAAACCTCCTTGGCTTCCTTGGAAGATCTCGCCATCGGCTTCTCAACCAGAATGTGCTTTCCAGCCTCTATCGCCTCTAAAGCGATCTCATGATGGGTAATCGTTGGCGTACATATGCAGACGGCATCTATGTCCTCCCTCCTCAGAAGGTCACTACTCTCAGTGTACCAGCTTACGCCATATTTTTCACCAACGCCCCTCGCTCTGGCTCGATCCACATCGCATACAGCGACTAGCTCAGCGCTCTCTATCTCTGACAAAACCCTCGCGTGATTCCGTCCCCAAAAACCAACTCCTATAACTCCGAACCTGGCCCTCTTCAAAATCTACCACGCCCTATCTCTCGATAAATGATCCATTTTCTGTTTACTTCCCTAAAGTCAAGAATATGACAGCCGTCCACGATGACAACAGGCTTCTTAACGAACTTCTCAATTTCATCGATCTTTAAATCCTTAAACTTGTCATGCGCCACCGCGAAGAGTATGCAATTAACATTTTCGATGGCCTGCCAAGGCCCACTTGCTGCGTTGTATCCCATTTCTCTAATCTCATCTACGGTGAAGTATGGATCATAAACGCTAACTTTAGCGCCCTTCTTCACCAGCCTTTTTATGATCTGGTGAACTGGAGATCCCCTAGCCTCCTTAACATTTGCCTTGTAAGAGAGCCCGAAGACGGCGATCCTGGACCTCCTTAGGGTCCTTCTGCACATCCTTAACCCATCGATAATAAGGTCGACTGTGTGCATAGGCATCCTATCGTTGATTTTCCTAGCAACCTTAGGTAGCGCAAGCTTAACCCCAACGCGTTCAGCCTCTTTGATCAAGAAATAAGGGTTTATGGGGATGCAGTGGCCACCGACTCCTATGCCAGATGTGTGAATGTGCGAGAATGGTTGGGTGTTCGCCGCCCTCTTAGCCTCCTCAAAGTTTATTCCAGCCCTCTCGCAGAAGATCGCCAACTCGTTCGCGAGGGCGATGTTCACATCCCGATAAACGTTTTCAAAGAGTTTTATGGCTTCAGCTGTTTTTATATCATGGACCTCGATGATCCTGCCCTTAATTATGGTGCTTAAAACCGCGCTAGCGACCTTAAAACTACGCTCGTCCAGCCCAGCAACCACCCTTGGATAGCTCTGTATGTCCCTCAAGACGTTGCCAGAGGATGCCCTTATCGGACTATAGGCTAAACCGAAGTCTCTGCCAGCTTTAAGGCCAGAAGCCACTTCGATCGTTTTCTCAACCAGATCCTCTGTTATCCCCGGTCCTACGGTGCTCTCAAAGATAATTAGGCGCCCTTTTCTCAGCTTTAATCCTATGTCCTTACAGACCTTCCTAACAGCCGAGTAATCAGGCGCCTTTCTCCTATCGATCAGAGTTGGGACTATGATTACGATCACATCACTTTCGAGGGCTGCCTTCCCAGCATCGTCTGTGGCGATGAGCTTTCCAGCCTCTACGTGCTTCCTCACTAACCGTTGTAACCCTGGCTCTTCAACATGGCTCTTTCCACTGTTAATGGTTTCAATAACATATTTATTCACATCCACACCAATGACGTTGGCCCCAGCCTCAGCAAACAGACAAGCGGTTGGCAACCCCATCCAGCCAAGTCCATAGACACCGATGGTCAGCTCCCCGTACTTTATCGCATTTTTGATGCTTTCCGGATCCAGATTCATGATGTTTTTCAAGGTCTAAGCCCTTCTGTCCAGCCTCCTTTCAGGATTCGCCATAAGCATCTTAAAGTGCTTATGAACGAGAGGGCTATATGTATTTTAGGCTTTTATCTAAAAAAGCTTAAAATTAGTCTAATCGAGTATTTAACTCCTTAACGGATGGATAGTTAAGAAAAATGAGAATTTGGGTGAGTATGCTGACGTCTGGAGACATTCCCCGCAAATCCCCTCTTTTTCTACCATGTTTTGTGGGCTTTCAGGATCGCGCAGGCCTTGTTTGGGTCTCCGTCTACGAAGCTGATTGAAAATTTTCAGAAAATGCAAGTTTAATGGTAATGAGGGAAAAATCATGGTAAGGCTTATTAAAGCTAGTAATGACGATATCTCCGCAATCCCCACACCTTTTTTTTTGTGAGATCGCCGTCGTGCGTGCAACTGTTATTTTTCTAAAAACTTAGAGGATTCCCCATCGGTCGATGGTTGACCAAACACCTGACAGGACTATGAATAAGCCCAGATAGCTGGAGAACTGGCCAAAGGGTGGGAGCCAGCGACCGGGCCGATCAGCAAACACAGCCAACCCAAAATCCTCATAGCAGGCCCTGAGTTCAAGATAAAACACCTAAAGCCTATGGGATCAGTTGGACCGCTGGCCAGATCGTCTGGGGGCTACACACCTAGTGGCCAAGCGTGGATTGAGTACCGACACCTATACAACACAAACCAGATCGAGAGGAGGTACTGGGTGCTCACAGAGAACGAGATATACTGGGGCATATCCGAGCCAGCAGAGATACCCGGACAAGTATGGATAGACGAGCCCAACGACCAGTCCTCGGTTCTACGCGTGCTTACGTTTCAAAAAATAAATAGCAGCTATTGCGACGCATAGGGGGACGGCTAACGCAACCATTTTCACTGTATCCGTAAAAATTTCTTTCTCTCTTTGCCACATGTTCGTGCTTATCATCCCCGCTTTGTAACGCAATCCTCTGGCACTAAATGTTACGTTTACCATGAATCCTGTGGCTCTATCGTAATATAGGTCTATACAATAATACGATGAGCCGCCATAGGGGCTTTCGTATATGTGTAGATAAATCACTTCTCGAATCATGCCGGCAACAAACCTCTCAGAAACGTTCTCTATTACAGGCGCGTCCTCGGCATCGTAGATCCTGTCACCTTCATCCAGAGAGCTAGCAATAATCATAGGATAGTACCCCCAACGCTCAAACGGGTCGAGCCAACGGGTTGATTTAACATCCGTTGAATAATTCCCCGATAACACGCCCGTAACTTGATATCGTATATCAGTGCCGTTAATTGCGGTTATTGTAACTTTGAAATTCTCAGTTTCGCGAGCGCCGATAATTTTGTATTCATATATCGCCCAGTCGCCGACCTTACAACCAACCTTATATTCCTGTGAAGCAACGGAGATTATTGGTAGAGATAATAAAATTGATAAAATTAGGGACGCGTGAAAAATTAAACCCTTAATTCTCAACATGTTATCGAATGTGAAGAATGCTTCACTTATATTTAATTACTCTGATCTAAAATCTCGTCGATTGATTTGCAGCCCAGAGTCCGATGTCGCCATGTCTGTATTCTTAGTTGCTCAGGTAATCTCAACAACCATCGCTGAAGGTGAAAACCCAGCCAACAACCTTCACGCGCTAGCTAGCTGGGCTTTCGCGTCCGGTCACCGCCTTCCTTATGCTAATCTTCGTATTTGACCTCTTTTTTGCTCAAGCACTTGCACTCCACACTTCTCGTTTTTTGAAAGATCTTGCCGTCACCAATAAAGCGTACGGGGCCGCGTAACCCAGAACGCAAAAAAATTAAATGTGCAACAAAGCATATATACACTAACTTATTTGACGAATGAAGGGTATTTAGATGCCTGGTTGGGGAAGAAGCTTTGTCGTGGCTTTTAAGGCCTGGGTAGTCGGACTACTTCTAGGTTTAGTGTTCACCATCGTATTTGGGTTTATGGGCTATAGAATGATCAGCGGGGCCATCGTAATCCTGCCGCACGAGCCATACCTTCAGATCAACTATGGGGCAGCTATTCTCGGCATCGTCCTTGCCCTCATTGGTGTGCTCCTAGCCAGCCTAAGCGCGTACGTAGCCCTGGTCAAGTACGTAGTTGAAGAAAGCGTTAAAGAGGCCGGGCTCAGAGCCCCTCCATCAACGCTACCACCAGTGGCACAAACAAGGATTTGCCCGCAATGCGGTAGACCAGTGATGAGGGGCTCGGAATTTTGCCCATACTGCGGAGCAAAGCTAACCTCCACATAATTTTTAAACTCTCGACCGTAGCGTACAGCAGTTAGACCACTCTTCAGCAAGCAGAACGGAGAGTTCACATGAAGAGGTCGCGAAGCTCCTCGAGGTCGGCCTCGAGTACATCTGCGAGAAGGACGGGCTGCTCTTCTTTAGGAAACGGAAATAAGGCGATAAAACACAAATCGGCATGAAGGTCTGTGGGAAAAAATGAGAGTTTGGATGGACATACTGACGCCAAAACAAGTCCTTTTCTTAGGGAAGCTAAGTCAGAGGCTCGAGGAAGAGGGGCATAAGGTGATGAGGACGACTAGAAAGTATCGCGAGGTAAACGAGCTCCTTGAACTGAAGGGTATAAGCGCTGTTGTGGTCGGAAGACATGGAGGAGCAAGCCTCAAGGGAAAGTTGATTGCGAGTTCACGTAGAATACTCGAGCTGGCCAGTATAGTAGATAAATTTAAGCCGGACGTCTCAGTAGGGTTCGCATCACCAGAGGCCGCGCGCACGGCCCTTGGTCTAGGCGTGCCGCATTATACGATAAACGATTCCCCACACTCAGAAGCGGTCGCTTTATTGACTATACCTCTCTCAAAGAAGCTCTTTTCACCGAAAATCATACCGATAAAGGCGTGGCTAAAGCTTGGCGTGAGCCCAAAGAAGATCATCCGGTATGATGCCTTAGATCCAATAGTATGGCTGAGGGACTTCCGTCCAGACATAAAGGTATTGGATGAACTCGGGTTAGATGAATCCACCCCCATTGTGGTTTTTAGAGCCGAAGAATCCTTTGCATCATACCTCCTAGGCAAGGTCCCGAAAAATGGATCGGTGACCGTGCCCATGATCAACAGCCTGATTGAGAGACTGGGGAAATCGGTCCAGATCGTTTTCCTATCAAGATATCGAACTCAGATGGAGCTTGCGGAAAGGAAGCTCCGCAAGGGGGTGATCATCCCGGAGAGGATAGTGGATGGGCCTAGTCTTCTGCACTTCTCGTCCGTTTTCGTGGGGGCAGGGGGGACGATGACGGCGGAGGCCTCGCTCATGGGAGTTCCGACAATAACGTGCTATCCAGGTGAACCTACGTTCGTTGATAAATATCTTATCAGAAAGAGGCTCTCTTATCGACTGACAAACCCTGAGGATGTGGTAAGGAAGATTATACAAATTCTAGAGGATGCAGAAGGCTTCCGCAAAAAATTCCAGAGAAGGGCAATGGCGGTAACGTCTAAGATGGGGGATCCTCTGGAGATCATCGTGAAAACGATTGAAAAAGGGGCCCCCTAGGTCTTCTCTTTGTAAGCCTTTTTAAAAACTCTCCAAAAAAGCACACATTCGACTTTTCTCCAGAGCCAGAGCCAGAGAATAACTGATAGAGCTCCTGCGCCTACTTTCATCACTCCAGTAAGCAGTGCACCTAAGGGGGAGTTAGCCTCTAGGGTCAGAGGTACGATGACCTGAAGGATCAGCCACAGCTCGAAGAGCATAAAAATCCAAACGAAGAGCAGGACGCCAAATAACCACGCGATCTTTTTCATACTACATCATCATAAACATCGTTAAGAACGACAAGAGACCTGAGAAGGCGGTAAGCAGAAAGAAGCAATGGACGACTTCTTCCTCTCTCATCGGACCCACGGCCAAAATCGTCCTCGTCAATGTTAAGGGGGAATTTGGGTCCGAGCTTGCGGCCAACCTACCGTCGTCTAACACGCGTATGGGCCTTGCCGGTATCTGCCTCCTCTCATAGAAGCCACCTACACTGGCCAAGAAGTAAAAGCCATTCATTATGTGGGGCATCATCGCCGTGACCCCGATGGCCTCTATGCGCCCAAGCACGACCAACGCCCCAATGGCCGCCCCAACAGCCAGATCGCCAACGTTGCCGGGAAAAACCCTGGATGGAAATTTATTATAATGGTAGAAGGCGAGCAAAGATCCCAATAAGCTAGCTCCCAAGATCGCAGCATTCCAATGACCTAGCATTGCTGCGGAAATCGTCAAGACAAACACGACGATGCTGCACGTGCCGCTCATAACACCATTTAATGTGTCCATCATATTCACGGCATTAGATGGAACGGCTATGGCAAGTGGTATCAAAAGTCGATAGACGATCGTCAACCTAACCCTGCCGATGAGGGGCAAAAGAGGGCGGGGGTCATAGGCACCCGTCAGAAGGATGGGAAAACTAGCAAGAGCTGTTAGTAAGGGCTTAATCCTTGGTCCTAAGCGTTTCAGATCGTCGACGGCACCGACCATCCCCGACAGCAAGACTACCGAGAGAAAGGTCAAGAAATCAACAGCGTACTTCCATAGAATTATAAGAGAGACCAATGTGGAAACGATTAACCCGATCAAGATGCTGATGCCACACATCTCTGGCACTTCAGGTTTGTGCTGTTTGTGGACATCCACGCCGACCATCCCCTTTTTCCTCATTCTCTCAGCAATTAATGGGGTGAAAATTAAAGTGATCAGAGCACTGACCAGTGACGCGACGACGGCTGTAAAAATCTCTGTGAACATCGTTAACCACGGAAAAATCGTTAACTACTTCTGATATGGAGAAATTAGCTCATATTTATCTCTGTATGGTAGTAGAGTTAAGGGGTTAAATATGAGGCGACCCGAAAGGATTTACATAGTCATCCCAACATATAACGAGAAGGAGAACATTAAGCGGCTAATACCCAAAATAGAGGCCATAAGAGAAAGCGTACGCCTGAATTTGCGAATAATCGTTGTAGATGATGCGAGCCCCGATGGGACAGCTGAAGAGGTTGAGAGGCTCGCCAGAAAGTATGGCAATATAACTGTAATTCGAAGGCCTGGAAAACTCGGCATCGGGAGTGCCTATAAGGATGGTTTTCGAGCTGCCCTAAATATGGGAGCTGATATAATAATAGAGATGGATGCCGACCTCTCTCACGATCCCAAATATCTGCCTACGCTAATAGACGAGGCCAGCAAAGGCAAAGACCTCGTAATAGGCTCGCGATATATATCAGGTGGATCGGTACCTGGTTGGTCATTCAAAAGAGAGCTGATAAGTAAAGTGGCAAACCTCTACGCAAAGACCTTACTGGGACTGAAGCCCAAAGATGTGACTAGCGGGTATCGTGCCTTTCGGGCCGAAGCCCTGATGAAGGCAGATTATTCAGCGGTAAAGTCTGAGGGGTATCTTTTCCAAGTAGAAGTTGTCTATCGCTTTAAACAAAAGAACTTGCGAGTCTCTGAAATACCGATCTCATTTACAGATAGACGGGCAGGCAAGTCCAAGCTCGGTGCGCTGGAGATCCTCAAGTTCGCAGTAGGAATCCTTTACCTCTTTTTAGAGAGAGCAGTCTATAGAGCCGCACAAACGATGTAATCCTTAAAAATTAATAGTGAAGGTAACGAATGGCCTATCAGCTATCCAAAAAGGTGACCAAAACTTGTCAAAAGCGATGCCAATACTATTGATGTTGCTCTTAGCTCTCAGCCTCTTCAGCAGCTCGTTCGCTTCTGTTAAAGCGGCCGCCGAGGAGGGGATGGAGAATGCTAAGCAAGGATTCTCCAACGTCGACACGCCAGCATTTATCGTAGCGAATGGCAAATCATTCGCCGTCTTGCACAGGGTTTGGAGCCCAAAGCTCAAGAATTGGGGGACGTGGGAGCTCGCGGAGTTCTGCCCTTACAGCAGAATGAGGCTAGGCAAGGACTTTGAGACTTGGGGTTACGCTTACAGCGTATCAGAAGCTTACTTCGGGGTGAGATACACAAGGGACGGGATCACCTTCTTCGAGTGGTCGAACGACTTCCCAAACATCGAATACGCCGATTACGAGCCTAAAGCCCCAGTTGTAAATATCAATATGAGCGCACCTGTTGATCCAGAGATCAGGCTTTCATGGGTCTTCTTTGCTTCAGAAGAAGACGATGGCGTGGTATGGGGGGCTGAGGTGACCAACCTCGCAAGTAGCAGACTAAGCGATGTCAAGCTTTACTTTAACTTCGATGCGTTAATCAACAACAAACGTAGTGATTTCGTATGGCATGAAGACAAGCTCGCTTACACCATAGAAAGACGAGAGCTGGGCATCTATGTTGGCATATCTTCTTGGACCCCACCGGACGTCCATCATCATGGTTTGAACACCAAGCAAATGATTTACAACGATGCCCTAAGAAACACTACGGGGCGTGCTAACGTTGACTCATGCGGCTTCGAATGGACATTAGGGACTCTACAACCCAATGAGTCATCTAAGAAAGTTTTCCTCTTTATCACTTTGGGCAATGACGCCGAGGATGTTCTTAGAAAAGTTCAAGAAGCCAAGCGAAAGCCACCAAGTCAGCATCTCGAGTTTACAAGAGATTTCTGGAGCGAATGGTTGGGAAAAGCCTCATTCGAATCACCTGATCCCTACTTGAACAGGATGTTTGACCTCTCACTGATGTTCTCGCTTATGGGAATTCACAGACCTTCAGGAGCAGTAATAGCTTGCATGGACGGGGCTCACTGGATGAGGTGGGGTGGAGAGAGGCCGTACTCACGATGGGAATTCCATCCTTATTACCTACACGTGTGGATCAGGGACCTGATCTTCTTCAGCATGGAATTTGATCTATTAGGGTACGTGGAGGAAGCGAGGAACGCGTTACTCTTTGCTAGGAATGTTCAAAATCCAGATGGCTCATTCTACACGAACTATGAAGTCGACGGCTCAGTCGCGAACACGGCCCCGGATGAGACGGATCAGACCGCCCTTTATGTTTATGGGTTGTACCTGCATTACTGCGCAACTGGTAATATGAGCTTCTTAGAGGAGACGTGGGAATCCATACGGCGGGCGTGCGTTTTCCTCATGAGCAGACAGAGCTCTAAAGGGTTAATCTATGGTCAAGCGTCGATACATGAGTGGCCGGGAGTGAGTGAGGGGTATGAGGCATGGACGCAAGCCTGTGGTTATGCGGCCTTAAAATCAGGGGCGAGAATGGCACTAGTTTTGGGGCATCTCTCAGAAGCCTCAGAATGGGAGGATGCGGCGGAGAGATTAAGGATCGGTACATGTGTTCATCTGTGGAACTCGACGATGGGTTCCTTCTGCCAGAGGCTCTTCAACGGAAAACAGTTCATGTGGGCTGATGTTAAGATGCTCGCCCCATCCCTCTTTTTCATCCCCATCCTTAACGCATCCGACCCTAAAATGATGAGGACGTACGACTTTCTGGTTCAACGTCTGGACGATCCCTACATAGGTGGAATATGGCGTTATGAAAGGGATGCCGGTGAGCCGACGGTCCCTGAGAAATATAACGGGGGATATGGGCCATGGTTTATATACACCTGTTGGTCTGCCCTGAACAGGATGGCTGCCGGTAGGGTTGATGAGGCGCTCAAGTGGATCGATTGGTGCAAAACCCATGCTACGGCCCAGGGTTTATTCTCAGAGCATATATCCACTTCAGAGTGGCATTACTTGTTCCAGAACCCAGCCAATGCAACCCGATCATACTATGGGATAGGAACATTTGGGGGATGGTTCGCTCTGACGTTGGCTTCACTGTTCATCAAGTTAACAGATCATTCCGGTTTAACCTTGCGCCCAATCATCCCATCTTATTGGGATTCGATGAACTTGACTTTCATGTATAGAGGGACCACGTTTACCCTTAACGTGAGAGGCCACGGGTTCATAGATGAAATAGCGATCGATGACCGACTTGTCCAAAGCCTTCGGATACCAAGTGAATTTTGTGACAAGGGGCGTCATGTAGTATCAATAAGTTTGAATCCCTCCTTGAAATCACCATATATTGAGGATGCGCCTCTCCTGAACATCCGATATTCCTCTTATAACTCTGAGTATGATGCTTTGAATTTAGAGTTAGATGCGCCATATCTCAGCGATCAATCCATACGAGCTGTCTCGGCGGAAGAGCCCATAGTCGTTTATGTGAATGGCATCCCATCCCCGCAATCCAAATCCCTAAACATATTATTCCACCACGTCGGCTGGACGTACAATGAAACTGAGCGTCGGTTGTATCTGAAGGTCAGAGGGTCCGCGAATCCACTTAACGTCACCATGATGTTCGGACACTCACTAGACGTAAAGATTGTTGACCATTATGATGGTGCATTAGGGGGCTCCATAGTTACGGTTTACTGGCTTAACGGCACAAGAATTCGATCACAACAAACTGATGATGAAGGCATGGCGCACTTTCATCACTTACGAGGAGGGATTTACAAGATACGAGCAGAGTATAAAGGGATACATTATGAGTCCACAGTTGCTGTTGAGGCGCCCATCGTGAAATTTACAGCTAAACTCGAAATTATAGGTTTTCTGTTCGGGATGCCCGTAACCAAGCTAGCTGCTGACTTTATGTTGATCATAATGATGACGTTTGTTGTTGGGTATATCTTCAGGAGGCCGGTTGGCAGTCTATTTAGAAAGGCTCGATCGTTGAAAGGCATAAAGGGCTTAAAATCAAGGGGCGCAATGCAAGTATGATTAATAAGATCCAAGATAAGAGGTGGACGCTTGCATTCTTTGGTATAGCGATCTTGAACTTATTCTTCACTTACCCTCGACTGCGCAGCGGCGTCCCTATGGGGGAGGACTCAACTAGTCATCTTTTTCAAGTGTTATACCTTTATAACAGCTATAGGTCAAGCCAAAGACTGCCTCTCTGGTGTAGTGAGTGGTATTGCGGTTTTCCGTTCTTGCTCTTCTACCCTCCTCTGAGCTATTTTTTTACATTCATTATATCCATGATGGGGATACAACCCATTCTTTCATATAAGATCATAGAATCTTTCTTCTATATCATAGCACCCTTTGCCCTCTATTTCTTGGCCAGAACATTAAATCTCACCAAGCGCGAGGCCTTTGTTGCTGCCTTGGCTTTCAGCCTAACACCAGGCGTAGTTACGAACTTCATCTTCTGGGACAGATATCCAACGATAGTGGCCACTCCTTTACTTATACTACTATCAGCCTTCATCATACGTTACCTAAGAAGTGGGAGGGACACCGATTTTATCATGGTCAGCCTCACATTTAGTTTCCTCCTCCTAATCCACCATTATTCCGCCTACTGCTCAATTATAGCGGCCACTATCCTCAGCATAACTTACCTCACCATAAAGAAGGAGTGGCTAACCCTCAAAAGAGCACTTAAATTAGTGGCCTTTACTGGGATGACGTCCTTTTCTGTTGCGCTTTTCTGGGTTTTACCGTTCCTAAACTTCAGAAGCTACCTCTCAAATAACCCGTTTACCAACGGAGATGTGTGGGACAACTATCTGCCGCCAGAGCACTGGGATCTAATGCTATATAAACTTCACTATCTAGGCCTGGTTCAATGGCTACTCGCAACTTACACCTTTTCCTATTTTACGGCCTGTCGGATAGATGATGGACAAAAATCCCTGAGGGCGAAGCTAATTTGCGGAATACCGTCCTTGTTCTTCTTGTCAGCTATTTTCATCCAGCCTTTTTACATCAACTTTGAGCCAGCGGAGCTGCTCCTTTTAGCGTTAGTCTCAACTATCGTTCCGATCCTTCTCATCTCATCCATTAAGAAGGTGGCAAAGGAGGAGGGGGCTCAATTCATAATGCCCGCTGTCTGGTTTTTCCTCTTCGCATGGTTAAGCTTCGGGAGCCATGCGTTACTCTTCAAGCTTGTACCTTACTGGGAACGGTTAGATACGTATCGTTTTTCCCTCTATGCATGCATTCCTGAATGCATTCTTATCGGTAAACTCAGCTCTCTGATCTCCTCCTCAAACATGCCAGAGCCGTCCAATGGAGGAGGACCACCCAGGTTTTCTTTCCCATCGAAAAGAGCTTCGACCTTTTTTGTGATCTTACTGCTTGTAGCAAACCTCTACATAGGATTCACGAAGTACAATGATTTCACCTATAGGTACAACGACGTAATCTCAGAAGGTTTAGTGGAGTATTTTAAATCTCAAGAAGATCATGCGAGGATATTGGCCATCGAGTGCCCTGACTGGATTTATTTACTTCCAACATACACCGGAAAACCCCTCCTCGACGGTTGGTATCCGCAGGCCAAGATCCTGCCCCTTCTAGTCAATATAGATGATTATAAGCTAAACGAGCTGACCAAGACTTACCGTGCTGGTGGAGACGAGGCGAGGATCAAGCTTTGGAGAGCAGTAATCTCGAACTATTCTTTACTAGGTGTCGAGTGGGTAGTCCTCCCAGAGGAAAATAGGACGCTCAATGCCGTACTCTTGGGGGATAACAAAGATTTTTACGTGGACGGAAGAATAGATGGTTTTATAATATACAAAGCGGTAAAGTCCCAATCCCTGGTACAGGCTGAGTCAAAAATACTTGAGGCATCTTGGCGGCCCGATAAAATAACGATCATCGTAGAAACAAACAGAAGCACGTCTATCACGGTTAAGGAGGCATATTTCCCGGAGTGGACGGCTAAGGCAAATGCGAGTTTATGCGAGATGTCCAAGGACGATAATGGTTTTATCAAAATCCTAGTTACGCCGATGATAAACTCACGAAAATACAGAGTAGAGCTTACGTATGAAAGACCATATCAAGGCTACCTATATATACTTTCAGCCCTCACATTTTTCCCCCTCGTGGTGGGTTACATCAGGTCCGCTTGGAGGGAGAGGAGAAAGTGGCGCTTAAAAAACGGGACATAATGACAGCCTTATTAATCCTCTCCCTGATCTCCTCATCTGTCTTATTCTATCAAGTGTACTTACGCGTCCCTTATAAGGCAAGAAGGACGATCCAAGCGTTATGTCAAAGGCCTTTAAAAGAGCTTACCGTGACCTCTTGGATGGTACATGGACGTACATACATCCGATATTCAAGCGATGATTTTGTGCCATTGACCCCCTTCATAGGACATTATTACCCTTTAGGAGGGTGGATGAGGTGGGTGAGCAAAGACTCAAAGGTCCTCCTCAAGAAGTACTACACGATCACGCCTAACGAAGAGGCGGTTTTATGTTTCACATGGGTTGAATGCCAGTTTCAGGCCAGCATCATCGACTATGAAGACTATGGCGATGAGGTAATTAGACTATGGGATGCTGAGGGGGTCTTCGTCACCATATGGGGGCCAAAGACGACCGACGTTTTGGGCTTCATGCGACTGGTCTTAGATCACTTAAAATCCTATTTAAACGAAAAATGGAACAGCCCATATCTCTTCTCGGATACCATCGAAAATATCAAATCTAGAATGCTGACGCCGAATGGTTACATAGAGGTCTATCAAAAAATACCAAACTTCTGGTCCGACGATACAGGGAAACTTATCGACGCTTTAATTGAGTACTACGATAAAACAGCTGACCCCTCAGCCTTAGATATGATCTGGCGTGGGGATAACTTCCTCTTCGCTGCCCAGAATGAGCTAGGTCACTTCTGGGCTAGGAAATATCTTGGGCCTGCGTACATCAGCACAGAGCACGAATATGGAAAAATGATAAGTGCCAGAAACTGGTTGATAGAGTTCAACTTTCTCAATGAGCCCCCTTACTTCAAGAGGGATGGATGCGATTGTGAGTTTAGATTGGAACCAGAAATCTTGCTCCTCCCGAGGGTCGAGATAAAACCAAGAAATGCCACATCTTACCGAACCAAATTTCTAAAGGACTATCATAGGAGGTCTATAACGGTAGTAGAACAGACAGAGGAGAACGTAACCATCTGTCTGAGGTATGAGGACCCCGACTTTCCAACTTTTTCCATATATGTATCTCTGCTGAGGTCTGAGCCGGGTGCAAAGATCTGGTTCAAGTATCTTTCAGCGTCCGATCTGGAAAACCTGATTTTTTGGTACGGATTCGAGCCACTTGAGGACTTCTGGCTCAAGAATGGGGGGAGTGGCATTGGCCCAAGGTACTGCTATGCTCAAGGTAAAGTCATCAGGAGGAATGACCAGGATCCAATGTTAATCACGGGTGATGACGTGAGTTCCTTAGTACTCTTTGACAACACGACAGGCCTTCGAGGCAGGATGATCCTCCTGGCCTTTAAGGATAGGCCTGACTCTATTTACGATTGCTTCTCTCACGGCGATAGCGATGAAGACAACATCGAAGAGTTTCATCATTTGGGTTTAAGATACGAGGTGGGTTCAACGGAGATTGGATCAGGCGGAACGACAGGGAGGATTTTCCTCGTACCACTTTACGACGTTGATGTCTGGCGATGGGAGGAGACCATCAAAAAAATCTGCTCCAGGATCACGAGCAATCTTCTCGAATCTGGACGTTCTGGGTTCTATGGCTTCGAACTCTCTGACGTCCGCAACCAAGCCCCAATAATAGAGTCGCTATTAAACTCGGCTATCTTCTGGGCAAAAACGCCTTATGGTTACCGTAGCAACGTTTGTTCGGAGGTCGGCAAGCTCGGACTCGATTCTTACCTGAAGACCATCACCTTAGGCCGTCTTCTAAGCGGGTATGAGATCGGGTATCTCTCAATCGCTTGCAGCCACGCCTATCATTTAACTGGTAATGAGAGTTACAGGGTTTGGCAGAGGCGACTGAGCGATCAGATAATCGCCCAACAGATCTTAGACCCAAATGACTGCCGTTATGGTGGGTATATCGACGGGCAAGTATCCCCGTCTTGTCATCTCGATGTCGCGGCCATCTTCCTCATCGCTTTAAAGCGCTCTTATGAGGATTTTGGAGATTGGGTCTACTTTGAAAGCGCCAAGAGATGTATAGAAAACTGGGTACATATAGACAGTGAGCAGGGCGCTTGGGGTTATTCTGATCGCGCGCATAGCATAGATGGTAAGGGACAGACCAGTAAACAGGGCATTCTAATAAAAGCCCTCACAGAGTGGGGTTACATAGATCTGGCTAAAGAGATCTCGGAGTTCTTCTTTGAACACCCGGTTCCACCCTATGGTCTAGCTCCAGTTGCACCGACATCTGATGATCCTTGGGGGGCCTCTTGGGACATAAACTCTGAAACATTGGCATGGTCATTAAGTGGTCTTATTAGCTTGATGGAGCTATGATATTTACATTTCTCCAATAAAGACTTAAGATCAGACCCCGATGTTGGAGGGATAAAGGTACAAGGATTGAGCATCTCCTTATATGTAAGGAGACCGCGATGTAATGCATCACTCTTCATGTGTCGCTAGCATTCAATAACTTAGTTCTGCCCTCTTAAGTGCCACATATACACATGCTGTTGACTTTCTTAAACGCTTTTTTATCAGAAACATCTCTTAAAATTAGCTTCAGATAAAGAAGGCATAAAAATGTTCAAGAGGGTTTTTCAGAAGTGGAACATCATCCTTGCGGGGTTAGCTATTCGCCTATGTATTGCCCCTTTCACCGGTCATCCATGCGACATGCCTCTCTGGGGGACTTTTGGTAAAGCAATCTTGGTGGAGCATGCAAATCCATACGCTACCTTTCCCTATCCTCCGCCTTGGATCCTCATAACCGGATTTACGTATGGCATATATCTACTTCTCCCAAGCGAGCCATTCCTAAACTTCATCTTGAAGCTCCCAATAATCTTGGGAGACATATTACTGGGGATAACGCTTCATGCCATTGTCCAAGATTTATCTAGCAGCCGAAAAAAAGCAAATTATGCTACTGCACTTTTTCTGCTGAATCCATACGTAATCTGGATATCGAGCGTATGGGGCATGTTTGATGCTCTTCCAGCCCTATGCACTCTTCTGGCTCTCAGATCCTTCTTGAAGGGCAACGAAAAAGTCAGCGCCCTATTCCTAGGACTTGGAATCGCGTTTAAATATTATCCCATTCTTCTGTTACCAGTGTTCCTGATATTGGGATGGAAACGGGAGAGAAAAATCGACTTCATCTTAAGATACGCTCTTTATGCTGGTCTACCTCTGATAGTAACCTCAACCCCATTTTTGATCCTTGATTGGCAAAGCTATCTTCGACAGATCTTTTCAGCCCCATTGATGACCCATAAATGGTGGAGTATTCCAGCATCCTACTTGGCATCTATCTACCTTCTAGAGTACATCTCACCAGACCTATTTAGTCAGCTGACATCTAACTTTTGGTGGTCAAATGCCTTGAGCTACGGCATTTTTTCGATATTGTATATCTTTGTGATGTTGAGGCTATACCATGAGGATGAGCAATCGATCTCTAAGTTTCTAAATAACGGAATCATGGCAGTCCTTCTTGTAACCCTTCTGAGTTCAAAAATAGTTTGCGAACAATACTTTCAGTGGATCGTCCCTTTCATGATAATTGATTTTTCAGTATTCACCAGTGAAAACAAGTCTTTCTTCGATATCCTCTGGCCATCGTTCTTCGCCTTTTTCTCCATAAATGTCCCCATATATAATTTCTTTCCAGATGTACAAAAGAGGACTTATAATTACATGGGCTTCCTTGCTCCCTTAGTTGATTTTTATGAGATGAGCGTCCCTGACGTTTTCAAGAGAACGGCCCTCTTTTTGCTTGGCCTAACTATAAGCGTGACCTTTGCACTCTACCTCAAAAAAATTCTGGGCAATACTCTTTCAAAGATTGAGGAGCAACCTAACAGAGTTTTTAGCTAGTCGCTCCTTTGTCGCCGTTTCGGTCCTACACCAATAGCAAAGTACCTTAATTTCTCTGAGAACTCTGATGGGTCATAAATTCTTCTTCCATCCACGACCAAGGGCGTTTTCATGTATTTCATAAAGGTGCTTGGCCTTAAATTCTTGAACTCATCCCATTCTGTGAGGACCATACAGCAATCGGCGCCTCTTAAGCACTCGATCGACGAGCGCGCGAAGTCTACCCTTCCGTTGAAGATGCTTTTCGCTTTTTCAATGGCCATCGGGTCATAAGCGCATATCGAGGCCCCCCCTCTCAGGAGGAGGTTTATTATGCGGATCGACGGGGCCTCACGCACGTCATCCGTGTTAGGCTTAAAGGATAGACCTAAGATGGCTACCCTCTTTCCCTTAAGATCGCCGAGCCCTCGTCTCGCTAGCTCAACGATCCTCATCGCTTGCCTCTCGTTCACCTCAAGAACCGCCTCTAACAGAGAGGGATTGTACCCTAACCTCTTAGAGAAAGCGATCAGGGCCCTTAAGTCCTTCGGAAAACACGATCCACCAAATCCGCATCCCGCCTCTAAGAAAAGCGGGCTGATCCTATGATCCATACCGACGGCCTTAGCTACCTGAGTTACGTTAAGATTCGGCACCCCCTCACAGATGCTGGCTATGGAGTTGATGAATGAGACCTTCGTAGCTAAGAAGGCATTAGTAGCGTATTTTACCATCTCAGCCGACGCGAGGCCCATCCTTAAAATATGCGGACGACCACTGTAAAAACCGTGATAAAAAGTCTCTAAGGTCTTCCCAGACCTCTCATCATATTCGCCGATGATCACCCTGTCTGGTTCTAAGATGTCGTGGATTGCGGATCCCTCACGCATGAATTCCGGGTTCATGCATAAACCGTAATTCTCACCAACTTTTTTCCCTGAGGCCCCCTCCAATATGGGCTTAACGACGTATTCGGTAGTGCCTGGAGGGACGGTGCTCTTCACGACGACTAGATGATATCCATCCTTCTCGCGTAGTGCCCTTCCAATCTCCTCCGCTGAGCCCCTAATGTACTGCAGGTCTGCGGTACCATCCGGCTTACTCGGCGTCCCCACGGTGATAAAAGTTATATCTGAGTTTAGTACGGCTTTTTCGCGATCAGACGTCGCTAGCAGGTCGCCGCTTCTGACCGCTTTCATGAGAAGTTCGCTTAGATGGGGCTCATAGAAGGGTGGGTGGCCGCTTTGGATCAATTTAATCCTATCTTTTTTGAGGTCCGATATGGTGGTTTTGTAGCCCTTATTCGCAAGACATACAGCAGTACATAAGCCAACATAGCCCGCCCCGATGATTGAGGTTTTATACATTTTTTGCCCTCTATGTAAATTAGGTACCCTTCATTTATGAATGTAAAGAAATCAAATATATTGGCTGCAGAAGTTTACTTTCCTTTAAACTATTAAGGATCAGAAAACTCAATGTTCATTTGCACAGATCCTTTAATAACCCCAAACTGGTGGGAACGATTACGAAGATTTGCATGATAACAACGTGTTACGCTCCATCTAGGGGAGGGGTCGAGAGGAGTGTAAATAAACTTACAGAACAGCTATTGAAAAGAGGCCATCATGTTCACATCATAACTTCTAGTCGTGGATTGGATCCAACGAGGTTTTATCATGAGAAACGAGGTAACTTGGAGGTCACAAGATATCCTGAAACGCGCTTTCTTTTCGATTGCCCAATAAACCCGAGGATTGCGGCGCACGTCCTGAAATGTAATTATGATGTGCTCCATGTTCACGGGATCACCCCGACAATAACCGACCTAGCCATACTCTTCGGTAAAATGAAGAGGAAGCCCATCATCCTCACCTATCATTACAGCCCCATGCCTGATTATGGAAGAGGCTGTGGACGTTTCCTAAGCAAACTTTACATGAAAATTATAGACCGCTTCATAGTCAATCTCACGGATGGAGTTGTTACGACAACCAGATCGTTCACCGAGGCCAATCCGACCCTTAGAAAACTCTTGAAAAGGGTCACAATTATCCCTTGGGGAGTAGATACCTCAACAAAGGAGGCATTGCTGAACGATTTGGGTACTAAGTCCAAAGTGAACGTGCTTTTTGTTGGTCAGTTAAAAAAATACAAGGGGATAAGGTATCTCCTTGAGGCCGTTAAGTCCCTTTCCGATGAGGGGATTTATTTAAACCTCACCATAGTTGGTGGAGGGCCGGAGGAAAAAACATTGAAGGCTTACTCGAGAGCTTTGGGAATTAGTGTGAAATTCACAGGCATCGTTTCAGACGAGGCGCTTCACTTCTACTACTCTAATAGTGATATTTTTGTTTTGCCCTCGGTAAGTGGAAGAGAGGGGTTTGGGTTGGTCATACTGGAAGCCATGTCTTACGGGAAGCCAGCAATCGTAACAGACCTTCCAGGACCGAACGAGCTAGTGAAGGATGGCTATAATGGGATACTTGTGCCGCCAAGAGATCCAGAGGCCATAGCAAGAGCCATCAAAAAACTAGCTTTAGACCCGGAGCTTCGGCGCGCCCTTTCCCTCAATGCATTAAAGACGGCCAGGAGGTTCTCTTGGGAAACGGTCGGAGCGAGATACGAGAACATCTACAATACTGTCCTTTGTCGATCATAAGCGTACATGAATGACGTGATTTACAGTTGGGCGATCCCTTTGGACAAAATATGCGTCTTCAGCCATAAGACGTTTATTCCACCCACTTCAGGGCATAACATAACCTTATTTAACACGCTTAGCGGTCTTGTGAAAGAGGGGATTATCGTAGACTTTTACACTTATGGCCAAAAAAACATGGATTTTCAGTATAATGGAATAAACGTACATGTTTATCCATTCCCGCCCCTCGCCAGATTCCTGTTCCAAAACAGGTTTTTCAAGAGGATCATGGATCGTATGCAGAGCTCTGAGGCGCATTTATGCCTATCGTCTTTAGCCCCTCATCTCGTTTCCTTTGCGAGCAAAGAGATGAGGAGAAGCGACCTCATCTTTTTGGAGCATATCTGGTCCAGCCTCTTTCCACTTCTATATGCCAAGATCTTCAGGAGGCCTGTAGTCATCGTTGATCATAACGCTGAGGTGGTTCTGTCCAGACGCTTCCTGAAGATGCGTACATCCAAGTTAACAAAGTTTCTGTTATTTCTAAGGCTCGTGTACACCTTCCTACTGGAAAAGTTCGTATGTTCATTAGCAGATAGGGTCTTTGTAACTTCGTATAACGACAAGTTAGCAATTAATAAATACCTTGGGATCCCTGTTTGCAAGATAGACGTCTTTCCACCTTGTGTGAACACCTCACGCATAAAGGGCGATAAAAGTCAAGGTCGGCTCCTCAGGGCAAAACTGAACATCTCGAGGCAAGACCTGGTTGTTTGTTTCTTAGGGGATATGACGACCGTCCCAAACTATATGTCCGCCAAATACATAACTGAACGCCTTTTTCCAGAGGTATCAACAAAGATCCCGGGAATGCGTTTTCTGATGGTGGGTCGTTACAGGAAATCTTCTAGATTTCCAACTAACCCTAAGATAATTTTCACCGGTGAGGTGAAGGACTTAACACCCTTCCTAAGCGCAGCGGACATATGTATAGCTCCCTTAACTTTGGGTTCGGGGATCAAACTCAAAATCTTAACGTACTTCTCATTCGGCAAACCCGTCATATCTACGCCCACTGGTATGGAGGGCATAGGCGCGAGGGATGGAAAGGAGGCGATCATTAGCAGTTTGGAGGGTTTTACGAGGGAGATAGTGAGGTTAGCCTCGGATCCTGAATTAAGGTCCAGGCTGGGAAGGGAAGGACGTAAGTTCGTGGAGGAGAACTACGATCAAGACGTGATCACTAAGCGTTTGATAAGGACTTTGAGGAGGATAACCCATTGAGGGTGCTACAGGTCTGTCCAATATTTCATGATCGGATGGTGAGCGGCGTCGGTCTATACGTCTTGAACCTCACGAAGATGTTAATGAAGATGGGGCATGACGTCCGAGTATTTTCGTCAAATCTTCTTAGGGAGGGGGCGCGGAGTGTTACGCATGAATTTCAAGAGGTGGACGGGATAAGAGTTAGACATTTCAATCTCTTCAAAATACCTAAGGTAACTTCAGGATATATTCCATCCCCATCATTCGTTAAGGCCATGCTAAACCAGGACGTAAACATCATTCATGCTCACTCATACTCATATTTTCCAACTTATACCTCGGCGTTAGTAAAAATTCTCAGGAAGAGGCCCTTGATTCTAACTACGCATCAGCCTCCTACTGAAAAGGCATTTAAAAGCAAGCTGCTCATGAAAATGTACAACCATAGCTTAGGGCGCCTTTCATTAATGAAGGCCGACAAGATAATTGCGGTGACGAGGCTAGAGGCGGATTTCTTAGTTAAAGTTGCTGGAGCGAGGCCCGATAAGATAAGGGTTATACCAGAAGGCGTAGATCTAAATCTATTTAGACCAAAAACTGCTGAAATAGGATCGGAAAAAGTCCTGTTGTTCGTGGGAAGGGTCGCGCCGGAAAAGGGTTTAATACACTTAATTAGAGCTATGCCCAAGGTGGTTAGCGCTTTTCCGTCCGCGTCCCTTTTGATAGTTGGTGAGGATCAAGGAATTCAAAGGGAACTTATGAAAGTAGCTGAAGGGCTTAAAGTTAAGAAGGCGATACATTTCTTAGGGCCAAAGTTTGGATCCGAGCTTGCGAGAATTTATCAGAGGGCAACGATCTTCGTTCTACCCTCCGTCTATGAGACATTTGGTTTGGCAGCTTTAGAGGCGATGGCGACCGGCCTGCCGATCGTGGCTACGAAAGTTGGGGGGATTCCTGAGCTCGTCGAAGATAACTATAACGGCATATTGGTCAGCCCCAGAGATCATGATGCATTGGCCGAGGCGATCATCAAGCTTCTATCGGATCCTGAGTTGCGCTTAAAGATCAGCAAGAGAAACGCAGCAAAAGCTAAACGATACTCTTGGGAGAACATTGCTAAGAAAATAGAGAAGGTCTATAAAGGTTTATGCTAAGCATAGAGGGATTAATGGAGAGGCCACTCAATGAGTTTAAAATAAATTAAAGGATAGCCTATGAAGCACCCCCTCGTTTAAGAAAAATATCCATTACGTGAAAGCGGTCTTTTTATAAATGACGTTGAAATCGCTAACATTAATGGTTACTATTAACACAAGGACAATCGTGTCCACGAAGGCCCAGCCGAAGAGCGTTATAGGATATAAACTCCATCAAAATTCACATGCGCTGATAAGCCTCGAGGTGTCTCGATGGTATATCCGCTGAGGGGACATTCCCTGAGAGTAGGATCGGTTGATCCGACTTCGCCCTTAAGCCTCTCGCTCCCTTTAAAGAGGTAAACTTGGAAAATGTTGGTCGATGGCCGTATGAGCCTTCCCCCTGTGAAAGAAGAGACAACCTGGCAACGTTCCGTAAGCACGTAGCGAACCAGCGCCTCTGGCGACAGAGCAAGGGCATTCAAGATGACAGAACCACACAAATTCATTTATGGGAGGGCTCAGCTTTTTTCTTGTAAAAAGGGAGATCCCATTTATTATTTTAAAGAGAGGCTTTATAGTAGAAAGGTGAGAGGGCATGCCAACGTTGGAAGAATGTAAGGAAAAAGTTGAGCAGCTAGTTCAAGAAAAGAAGTTTTACAACCAGAGAAAACATGTTCCATTAAAGCTGCTTTTCGCATTTATAGAGCTCGGAGAGGCAGGCAACGCTTGGAAGAAGGGGATGCCAGAGGAAGCTATAGCGGAAGAGCTAATAGATGTGATATTCTATGTTCTAGATGCTTGGAGGTTGGCCTGTCCAGACCTAAACCCTGACGAGGTATTTGACCTAAAGTGGCGGAAGAACATGAGCAGACCTATAAGGTATGGAGAAGGTTATAGAACGCTTGAGGACAAGTATAAAAATTGAGGCATCTTTAGGTGTGATCTAAGTTTTTAACGCTCGATGATTTCCTCATAAAGAAGCTGAGCCTCTTAAGAGCGTTAATGCGCTCCTTGTTTCCTGTTTTAGCCTGCTTTACAGCATTCTCTAAAACGTTGATCGTTTTATCGTAAGTATCCCTATCGACCGGATATGGAACGCCATCCTTGCCGCCAAAGGCAAAACTATACTTTACAGGGTCATTCCAGCTTGGTTTTTCGCCGTACATCAGCTCGGAGATCAAGGCGAGAGCCCGGACGGTGGCCGGACCTACCCCTTTAATCCCTAGGAGCTCTTCGTAGTTTTTCGGTTGGAAGTCATACACCCTCTTTAAGACGCCCCAGTTTAGGTTTTTGGGAAGATAAAGAAAGCTGGTCACGTACTCTTCCCACTGTGCGTTCGGAATCCACCTCTTTAGAGACCTTTGATAGGCTGGACGAATTGATTTGAGTGATCTTAGGACTTTCCTAGGGTTCTCCTTCGCAATATCTATCGACGTTTTTCGACAGGCCTCGCTTTCTTCTGCAGTCATGTCTAACACGATGTTTCTTTTCGAATCGCATAAAATTGCGTCATGAGGTTTCACCACGAAGTTCTTAACGTGCTCTGACAGCCAATGATATCTCCTAGCATACCGATCCCTTGGGTCCAGTCCTTGCTGGATTATGCACCAATCGCCCTCCTCGGTCATGATGAACGTGTGATGATAGAGCTGATAGCCATCTTGGATGGCCGTGTTATCGACCTTAGCGCCCATCCGACTTGCGTATTTTAATGAGTTAATTTTCTCTGTGGAAAGGCCTAATTTATCCCCTGTTTGATCTATTTCCATCAGGGCTCGTAATGATGCCTTACCTTTGCCTCCACACACAGCGACTCCGTGCTCCTCAGGATCCAGCGCTATTTTAAGGGCGCCACATGTAACGGTCGTCGTGCCGCTAGAGTGATAGTCGTAGCCCAAGACACATGAGAGGGCCTGAAACCAGAATGGGTCAGAGAGCCTTCTCAGGAACTCCTTATGGCCAAATTCCTGAATGAGGGCTTCAGAGATGCTCCTGCTCAGTTTAACCATTCGCTTAAACAACCACGGTGGGGCCCTTCCCCAATGCAAGGGTAACTCAGCTATGCCTGTCCTCCTCAATTTAATTCACAGACCATGAGACGGATAAGTATTTAAGCCTCATTCATCTCCGACTGAAGTCAGGGTTTTCTGGGCGCACCATCCCTTATAAGGAATCAGGATCGCCTTAGCGTCCAAACGCCATTCTCACACTCGAATCTTTTCTTCGGATCAGTCGCCAAGATTATGGCCAAGTGATGAGGCGTTAGCAGATCGAAACCCATCACCCTCAATCTTGTAAGGAGCTGATGCGCAGTAGACACCTTCTTTTTAGATAGGATGATGAAGGAGGCTTCCCTGACGTCCTTTATCTCAGCGATCGGAAGAGATTTTTTAACGACCTTCACCTTCCTCCATTCTTCCATCAGTTTGTCATAGATCTGATCTGAGGCTTCGATCCTCTCATACTCGCCAAGAGCCTCGGCCAACTTCTGCGCTAGGAGATGGTAGCATAGATAGGTCTCATGATTGATGACACGAAAGTAAAAGTCATCACAAGCGCAGAAACCAACTTCTGGGATTACCTGATAATCTCTCTCCTTCCCGACAACGATCCAAACGGTCCTCCCACTCGGTTTAAAGCAGTACTTCTTAACCCTCCTATCCCTTAGCGCCTCGTAAGCATTGTTAAACCTCTCGCCAAAGATCTTAGAAAGTAGCAAAAACTGATCTTTCGTTAACTTCTTTTTCTTTCGCATAGCGTCACAAAGTTTCTGAAGGAGAGACAACTCTGTTATCAATCAGGAAACCTTCTAGCCATCCTATTCTAGAAATTAAAAAATAAGGTCCCCCATCGTAAAATCCTACATTTTCCATTGTGGATTTTTATTTAAATATACTTCAGGCTGTTGAAGGTCTCGTAAGCCTTAGATATAAGTCGTTCTTTTTGTCAAAGACTTCGCTAGGTTTTTATTTGCCTCATGTAAATTGTGGCAGGCTTCTTCTACAATTATATGGCACCCTTACACTTAACGACTTATCAGTAGTCATTTGTTCTTCATAGCTTATACCTCCAAATGTGAAGCATGGTACTTTTCTTAGAGGATGGTAATGAAATCTCATCAAACACCATTAAGGAAGATACGCCCCTCCCCTCTCAAAGTTACCCCCATCCTAAAGCCTAGCATAACCATCGTCAAGCCCCGAGCGGCTAGACTATGCCTACTAAGAACGTGTTCGTCCTTTCCATTCCGGTAGAGAATGAAGCAACCCTAAATTTAACTACGTCGGCGGGAAGCCCCCTGCGATAGCTGGGGGTAGTTCACGCCCCAACGCTATTCACCCAACCCTTAAAAGGGTTGGGCTTTCTGGCTAATAATGGGTATTTCGGCCACCTAAATCAAAGTCGGGATCGGATTTTTCCCAGCGCGCCGACGTAAGAGCCATCAAGAAAATACAGCTCCGAGTTTTCAAGATCAACGCAGCCAGAGCGCAAAACGGGGCCCATGGGCCTATGACCTGCCTGATTAACGGCCAAGCCACCAAGCAGACCGTTAAAAGCGGGCATGATGACCAGCTCAGGGTCCTTTATACTACGCCCAAATTTCTCCTTAAAAACATCCTTAGGAGATAACTCGTTGATCTTCACTCTCAAGTGCTTAAGATAAGCCTTAGCTAAAAGATCTCCATTGCAACGAGCTTTAACCCAGACCTGTCTGACGATAGAGAAGCCGTATCCATCATAAAACCTCAGGACAGGATGTATATGGCCCATAACTAATATATCCGATGCCAATACATCCCAAGAGGGCCAAGCATGACCATGAAATAGACCTATCTTCCTACCCCTTCCAATGACCATGCCGCTTGATGAAACTATTTGGACCTGACTTGGAACGAGCGGCTTGAGATCGCCATCGTGATTCCCAACGATGACTAACACCTTATCAACAACGCTCAAGACAGACTCGAAAAAAAACGGGACGTCCTTCCATTCTCTTAAGCTAATTTTAGGGATAGCCTGCTTTACATCACCTAAGAACACCAAAGTATCTGGCTTATACTCGTCAACTATCCTCAAAAGCCTTGCTAGCATCTTAGATGTCTGAGATGGGATATATATCCCATTCTTAACCAACTCGTGCTCAAAACCTATGTGAAAATCTGCAACAATTAGCACCTTCTCTGAGCTGCCTTTAAACAAGAGCGCAGGATGAGGGGCACAGAGCTTTAAACCGCTAATGGCGCTGACCCCCATTCACGATAGCGCCTTTAATCCCTCTTCAGGTCTGATCGTTGCAAATGCGTGTGATGGGGCCGCCCGGACTTTCAGCCACACCACTGTTGATGTAGCTTTTGAACCGGAGTCTAGAGGACTCTCTACTTCCTAAGCATGTAATAAAGTTCCCGAGCCTCCAAGCCTAGACCAAACTAGCCGACGGCCCCCTAACGACCATCATAAAAAATATAACCACCCTCCGTATATTAACTTTACAGCCGACACCCGTAGAATGATAATTGTTTATAGTCGTTTCTTATGATTAGGGTGTCGGAAAAATTCTTAATTTTCCGACTTTGCATAACTCAAGCAGTCTCGCATCAAACTAAACTCTTTTTATAGCCTTTTTTCCACACTGCTCTTTTGACATATACTATTAAACTGATTTAATATTTACAAAACCTTAGAAGAAGAAAAAACACTTTTTTCCGACAGCCTGTTATGATAATAATGATATGTATGTTTAAATGCTCCATTGGTGGATGGTAATAATTTTGGCGTATAAAAAGAGCCCTGAGATACTCGATGCCGCTGCGGCCCCCCTCAGGCTTCAAATCCTGAGGCTCCTCAACGCTTACGGGCACCTAAGCTATAGTGAAATTATGAGTAAATCAAATCTAGATCCCTCTCGAGATGCTGGCAAATTCGCATACCACCTAAGGAAGCTGCGCCAAGCATCTCTGATAGCTGTGGACGAGAGGACAAAAAAATACAAGATCACCCCCCTCGGTGAGGTTTTGGTCAACTTTACCAAAAAATTAGAGGCGTGCGTCGCTAAGGAAGGCAGAGTCTTCGTTCGAACCTCAAAGCTTACGATGGAGGAGTTCGACAGGAATAAGATAGCTAGAGCGTTGATTAAGGAGGCTGGAATGCCAATACGACTTGCCTATTCTATAGCCAAAGAGGTAGAGGAGAGGTTACTCAAACTAGACGTGAGATACCTCACATCATCACTTATCAGGGAATTCGTCAACGTCGTCTTGATTGAAAAAGGGCTTCAGGAATACAGACATAAGCTGGTAAGGCTCGGCCTCCCTGCTTACGATGTAACTCAACTCATAAAGGACTCGGGCAACTCTTACCAGAGTGTCGAAGCTATAAGCGAGGCCGCTAGTGAGGGGGTGCTAAGGGAATATACCCTCCTCAATGTCCTTCCAAGAGAAATCACAGATGCCCATCTTTCAGGAGCCATACACATAAATAACATCGGTTTATGGGTGCTAAAACCATGTGATCTGCAACACGACCTCAGACCGTTCCTTCAAAGGGGGTTCAGGTCAATTCAACAAGGGCTAGTTACGGCCTTCGACCCCCCAAAGACATTTGAAGCCGCAACCTCGCTGATTTATAACTTAATAGAGACGTCAGGGGCAGAGTTGGCCGGGGAGCAAGCCATCAATTACTTCAATATATTCTTGGCCCCCTTCGTGAAAGGCTTATCAGAAGATGACATGAAGAGGGCGCTTCGCTTCTTTATCTACAGTCTAAACACGGTGCCAACTAGCAGAGGAAGGCCGGTGGAGGTGACCATAGGAGTCGACCCACTAATTCCCAATAACTTTGAGGAGACCAGGGCCATTGGACCATGTGGCAGGGTGGTAGGTAATTACGGGGACTACGTCGATGAATCTCGTAAGCTCCTAGACGTCTTATTGAGCATATTCCATGAGGGAAGCGTCCATGGGCACATTCTCGCTCCAAATTTAATTTTCAATATTAGACATGAGACTTTAAAGAGGAAGGAATTGGAGAATTTTTTGTTAAAAGTGCATGAACTTAGCGCAAAAAACGGAAAACCATATTTTGTGAATTTAATCCCAAGATGGCAGAATTGTGCTGTGTACTTCTCTACTGGAAATAGATTAGCGTCAGAGTGGACTAAGGACTGGGAAATCGACACGTTACGGACAGGACACTTAGGCAGTATAGCGATTAACCTGCCAAGGCTCGTATGCGAGACCCGGGAAGAGGAAGGTAAGCTCTTTAAACTCCTCAAAGATCGCATGGAGATGGCCGCAGAGGCATTGCAGATAAAATATCACGCGATACAGGAGCGTGGAAGACGATCACTCTTGCCTTCATTATTTCATCGCATTGCAAGAAAAACTTACTTTAGATTAAAAAATGCATCTAGCCTCATCGGTTTCATCGGCCTAAATGAAGCTGTTAAGATCTACACAGGAAGCAACATTTATAGATCCAAAGATAGCGCTTATTTCGCCAAAAAAATTATCGAAAAAATGTCTCTACACGCCAGGGAGTTATCGCAAAAGCTCGGTCTTCGAATAGGTGTCTCTCAGATATCCAACGGCGAGGCGGCTCAAAGGCTCGCAGAGTTAGACGTGGAAAAGTACGGTTGGAAGATCGTTAGCACGCAGGGGACAAAAGAGGCTCCCTATTATACAGATCTTGTCGCCGTTCCATTAGAAGCAAAGATCTCGCTTGAGAATCGCTTGCAAATAGAGGGCGAGTTCCATCAACTAACCTTAGGTGGGCATCTTTCTTTGATTGAACTTGAGGAATCAGAGCAAGATCCGGAAGATCTCCTTAATATGACGAGAAAAATCTGTCTTTCGTATGACGTAGGTGCATTTGCTTACACAAGGAACTTCAGCTACTGCAAAAATTGCCAAAAAGCTTTTGGTGGACATCCGGAAAAATGTCCAAACTGTAAATCCACAGATTCATTGATCTATTACGGCCGTCAGTCAGCTAAATACAAACCGCTGAGATATTGGGCGACCTCAAAGAGGGAAGGCATGAGACGAAGGGTGCGTTACAGAGTTTAGGGAGGGTCAAACTTGAGCCTTAGATTGGAGCAGGAGTATCGCCTTCGCTAGATCACCACCTGTCTCTTTCAACGCCTCTCTCGCCTCGTCTAAAGTTTTACCCGTTTGATTTGCAACCAACTGAACATCTTCATCTGGAATTTCCCCCTCAACTTCTAAGGTTTTTTCAGTTATGCTCCCACCGACTATCTGAAAGGTTTTCTGGCCTCGGACCTCCATAATAGTCACCTCGGGGTCTTTGATGATTAACTCTCTGCTATCGGTCTTTATCGTGACCTCTTGCACGTTAGGTACCTCCTTAACCTTTACCCCCATACGTTCCATAAATCGCCTGGCTCGGCGCGGGGTCATCCTCCTCATTTTCACGCGTCCTCCTCATCTTTTCAATATATATTAACTCCCCCTTTACTACATCCCTTATAAAAATCGGCGATATATACAAACATCATTAAGTAAAAATGAAGAAGGATTCTGATATTATAGATGGCTTTAAAGATGGAATGTGAAATATGCGGTAAAAAGATATGCGGGGAGCCATATAATGTGGTAATCGATGGGGTAAAGTTCATCGTATGCGAGGAGTGCGCAAGGTTTTCATCACCAAAAGAAAGAATCAAAATGGCATTGATCGCGAGGAAAAAGCCGTCCGTAAAGCCTCCTCCGCTTAAACCTAAAGGGGCAAAGAGGAAGGCCCTCGAGGAGCTGGAGCTTGTGGAAGACTACGGTTCACTAGTCAAAATGGCAAGGGAAAAAATTGGGTTTAGCCGTGAAGATTTAGGAAGAAGGATCGGTGAGAAGGTATCAGTCATTCGAAAAGTTGAAATGAATAGGATTGTCCCTGATCAAAGGCTTGTTAGGAAACTCGAGCACTTCTTGAGGATCAGGCTCCTTGTGAAACCCCCTTCCCCCCATATCATAAGGAGAGGATCTGCCCAAAAACCTTATGAGTTCACGTTGGGTGACGTAGTTTCGATTCGGAAGAGGAAGAGCGATGTTGGAGGTTAGGGGATGAGGGCGGTCATAGTTCAGAGGAGGAAGAGGGGGGATTATCCAAGCTTAAGCGAGCTCAAGAGTTTAGCCGAATCTGCGGGGTACGTCGTCGTCGGCTCCATCGAACAAGTTCGCGAACCTGACCCTAAATATCAGATAGGTGCGGGGAAGGTCACCGAACTAGCAAGATTAGTTCAGGATCTCAAAGTAGATAAGATAATATTTGAGAACAGCCTCAAACCAACCCAGGCTTACAATCTTGCGAAGGCTACTGGAGTAGAGGTCATAGATCGCTTTCAGTTAATACTCGAAATTTTTGCTAGGAATGCATTTACCAAGGAAGCCAAGCTACAGATCCAGCTGGCAAAGCTTCGCTATCAGCTTCCACGCGCAAAAGAGAGCGTAAGGCTGGCAAAGATGGGAGAGCAGCCTGGTTTTTTAGGCCTAGGAAGATACGAGGTCGATGTTTATTATGAGGCCATAAAGAGGCAGATAACACGAATTAGGGAGAAGTTGAGGAGGGTTCGGAGAAAGAGGATACTACACAGGACTCGCAGGCTTAACTTAGGTTTTTCGCTCATTTCTTTAGCCGGGTATACAAATTCCGGAAAGAGCACGCTGTTTAATGCACTCACAGAAGAAGGCGTACCAACAGGTCCTGGTCTCTTCACTACGCTTTCGACGACGACTAGAGCTGTAAACCTCGGTGGCAGGAGGGCCCTGATAACGGATACTGTTGGCTTTATTGATCGCCTGCCACTTGCATTAGTGGAATCCTTTCGTTCAACGCTCGAAGAAACCATTTTCTCTGATGTAATTGTCCTCGTCGTCGATGCCAGTGAAACGATCTCTGAAATTCAGAGAAAGATCTCTTGTTGCCTTGACACGCTCACGGAGATAGGGGCTGGTGGCATCCCGATAGTTGCGGCCCTTAACAAGATCGATTTACTGAAGAGTGATGAGGTCAGTGAGAGGGTCTCTCGTCTGAAGGGCATCGTCCCTAACTTAGTTCCAATCTCAGCACTCAAAGGAACGGGGATAGGAGCGTTGAAGGGCGAAATTTCCAAAAACTTAGAGGGGCTTGAGGAAGCCTCGGTTGTCCTTCCACTTGATGGGAAAACCATGTCCTTTATATCAAACCTTTACCGCGCATCTAACGTCATCGAGGCTAGATATAAAGACAGAGAGGTGAAAGTTAAGTTTAGGGCACAACCTGAGTTTGTATGTAGAGTCCTGGGACGGGTAAGCAGATTGGGTGGGAAAACCTTGAGGAGAGGCGTTACGGTGATCGCTTTACGATGACCTTTTTTCCATGTTTTTGTGGGATTATTCTCATTTTCGCCCCTCTGAATTCTAAGCTAAGCTCCTTTCCATTAAAGAGGCGATCAAGAAATACAGCCAGGGCTGCACATTCGCTGTGCGGCTGATTGCCTATAGCGACGTTGAAATCCGCCAAAGTGAACATCTCACTTGGAACCTTTGCTGCGCCTACCACCACCATTACATCCTTTCCGGTCTTTATGATCCTCTCTAAAACATCACTCCCCTCGATGTTCTCTCCATACATAGTTAGGTGGCAGACTATTCCTCCCCTCCGCTTCCATTCCTTAATCGCGGTTTTCCATGGCACCCCCATCTCTACTGCAATATTCCCTCCCCACCTTTCCGTTATCTTTTCGACAGTCTTCTTGACCTTTTTGTCGATTATATCTGCCAAAATTATCGATGAGGCACCAAAGGCCCTCGCTATGAGGCAGATGTGGGAGGTCAACCTGGAGTCGCGCACATACCTATGCCCCCATCTGAGCACTACAACTTTCGGGGAGAGGGGTGCCATCCCGTCATCAGAAGTCTGATGGGAAATCTTTTTGCTTAAATCTTCGTCTTTTTGCATGCACGGGGCCTTATGCCTTATGGTCGAAGCGTCTTCTGGCAACCTATTGGTTAGTTGATAATTGGTTTTCATGTTTTTGCCCTTTTGTTTTTGACCGGCTCACGGCTAATTAGGCGATTCAGTAAGTTTACGGAACAGGGCGTCATAAATCTTTAAGTTCCTCCTTCCTCTATCTATATTAGTAGAGAGGACAGTCTAAAAATACAGGTGTATACATTTTGGCGATGTTTGTGGATGAGGACCTACTGGTAAAGGTTGCGAGTATTATAGGCGGAGATGGGGCAGTTAAGGTTGTTAATTTTCTTGGATCAGTAGAGGAAGCAACGGAGGATGAGATATCAAGAAAAACTGAAATTCAACTAAACGACGTCCGTAAGGTTCTGTATAAACTTTATAATCACTCAATAGTCACGAATGTGAAGTTTAGAGATAAAAAGAGCGGGTGGTTTGTTTTTAAGTGGAAGCTACAACCAGGCCAAGTTGCTGGGTTCGTCAGAGTTTTGAAGAGGAAGGTTCTTGAGAAGCTTGAGAGGAGGTTGAAGTACGAGAAAAGCCATGACTTCTTTTCTTGTTTCAGTCCAGGCTGTGGCAGGGTGACCTTTGAGGAAGCTGTTGAGGACGTTTTTCGCTGCCCAAAATGTGGCAAACCCCTAAAGCGCTTTGCTAACAGTTTGGTCATTAAGGCTTTAGAGGAGAGGATCGAGTTGTTGAGGAAGGAGTTAGGTTAGGGATCTTCAGGTGTCCTATTTGGTTTTGCCCTCTCGCGCTGAGTGCCTGAAAATTCTTCGTGAAGCTGGGTGTGGATATAACGTCATTAGACATTGCATCACTGTTTCCTCTCTTGCCGTTAGGATCGCTAGGCTGTTCGTTAAGAGGGGCTTTAACATCAACGTAAGACTAGTTGAGGTCGGTAGCCTCTTACATGACATAGGGAGGTCCAGGACACATGGGATCAGGCACGGCATCATTGGCGGTGAGATCGTGAGAGAGTTAGGGTTGCCCGAGGCTGTAGCGAGGATCGTTGAGAGGCACGTCGGAGCTGGCCTGGCAGCCGATGAGGCCACAAGTTTTGGTCTGCCCCACAGGGATCTTATTCCCATGACTTGGGAGGAGAAAATTGTTTGCTATGCTGACAAGCTGGTTGCTGGTGGTCGTGTCATTAGTTTTAACGAAACATTCAAGAGGTTCGTTAAAGATGTTGGTATTAACAGCCCCGCTGCTGGGAGATTAAGGGAGCTACATGAGGAGATCTCAAGAATTACTGGCGACAACTTCTAAGGGTCTAAAATTTTTACATAAATGGTTTTGCGGTTCTTGAGTTGTTTTTGCTAGCTTCTTATTTACTGAAGATTGTTTACATATTTATGTTAAAAAAACTTAAATACTTTTAGGTAAATGCCATAAATATGGCAAAAGAAAAATACTCTTCATCTAAAATCACAATCTTGGTAGCGACTACGTCGGCGATAACTGGCGTTGGTTTTCTTTTGACTGCACCTGTTCCATTAATTCCAGGCGCGATTCACTGGAGAATCTTAGCTTTCCTGCCGTGTGTTTTTGGTATATTATTTGGGCCGAAGATAGGATTTCTCTCAGGCGCCATCGGCAACACCCTGTGGGCGATTCTTGGAGGGTACTTCAACGCAGCGACACCGATATTCGACCTAACGGGTGTTGGTTTAACTGGATTGATACCCGGTCTATTGATCAAACCAGAAAGCTGCAAAAACTTGATAGGGTTGGTGAAGGCCACGATGGTTTCCTTGTTGTCTGGAATAATAATGGTATTCATAGTGGCTGTTGGTTTCGAGTTAGCTGGGGCGGCGCCGTTCTGGCCAGCGCTTTACATGCTCGTGTTGAGCGATTTACCGCCCATAATTGTAGGGACTCCAGTCATAGTTGCAGCGTTACTTCCACCTCTAAAGGCAAGAGGGTTTCTGAAAGGCAGATGGTAATCCCATCAATATGGTGTGAAAATGAAGGGGTTGATAACGGAGGATCTATGCTATCGGTATGATAGTTCAGGATTCTCCCTGCAGAACGTCAATATTGAGATAGGTGGGGGGGAGTTCGTCCTGGTGACGGGGCCATCTGGTTGTGGTAAATCCACACTGGCATACTGCTTAAGCGGAGTGATACCACACTGCATAAAAAGCGGTGAGATGAAAGGCAGGGTCATTGTTAACGGGAAGGACACCAGGACCACGGAGTTGAACAAACTGGTGAGGGATGTTGGGATAGTCTTACAAAACCCAGAGTCGCAGATATTTGGAATGACAGTTGAAGAGGACATAGCGTTTGGTCTAGAGAACGTCTGCTTGCCACCGAGCACCATAAGGGAGAAAGTCGACGAGGTATTGAGTTTCATTGGTTTAGAGAATGCAAGGGCTAAAAACCCATATCAATTGTCTGGGGGCGAGAAGCAGAGGCTTGTGATAGGGTCAGTGCTCGCTATGGATCCGAGCATACTTATCCTCGATGAACCCTTTTCGAACATAGATTCCCTAGGAGCAGAGACCGTCTTATCGACTCTGGTTTCACTGAAGAATGCTGGAAAGACGGTTGTTCTAATAGAGAGGAGGAGCGAGTATGTGATTTCCTTCGTAGATAGAATAATAGCTTTGGAGGATGGTGGGGTGGTCGCGGACACAAACCCGAGGAGCTTTTTCAAGAACAGGAAGCTGGTGGAGGAGCTCGATATAAATCTACCTCAAGTGGTTAGGTTAGCTTACAAGCTTGAAGAGAGTGGGGTGAAAATGGGAGATGTTCCCTTGACCGTTGAAGAGCTCGTGAGTGATTTAAATGGATCCTATAATAGAAACTGAAAAACTGTGTTTCACTTATGATGGGGTAAGCTGGGCGATTAGGGATGTGAGTCTTGAAATTTACAGGGGTGAAGTCGTATCTATAATAGGGCCGAACGGTTCTGGGAAGACCACTCTCGTCAAGCACTTTAACGGTTTGTTGAAACCAACGAGCGGAACAGTCCTTGTTAACGGAATAGACACAACGAAAATCACGACCGCTGAATTAGCAAGAACCGTTGGATACGTCTTCCAAAACCCGAATCACCAAATTTTTTCTAACACTGTTTTAGAAGAAACAGCATTTGGACCGAAGAACATCGGGTTTAAAGATGCAGAAAAGCTTGCACTTGAGAGTTTAAGAAGTGTTAACTTAGAGAGTAAAGCAGGCGCTTCACCATTTTTGCTGAGTATGGGCGAGAAAGAGAGGCTCGCCATCGCATCCTTACTAGCGATGCAACCCGATGTTTTAATAATGGACGAGCCCACCACGGGTCAGGATTATTCCACCTGCTTAGCGATAATGGATGTGGTGAGTAGGCTCAAGCAGCTCGGAAAGACCGTGATATTGGTAACTCACGATATAGATGTCGTGGCCGAGTGGGCTGACAGAGTTTTTGTCTTAAGTAATGGTATTTTGTTGAGGCAGGGTAAGCCGGGTGAGTTGTTCTCTGATTTCAATTTCTTACAGAGTGTACACTTGTCACCGCCACAGATACTTAAAGTAGAGAGACTGCTCGGGTTAAAGTCAGCCTGCATGTCCGTAGACGAACTTGCTAAGAGGATTAAAGATGGAATTAGTCAACCACACAAGAACAAACTCGTTTTTTCATAGGCTAGATCCTAGGTCAAAAATGTTTTTGTGCGCGACCATAATGGCCTTGAGCCTCTTATTCAACAGTCCAGTTTTCCTCGTGGGCTTGTTCCTAGTTGTGACTTCACTGATTTTCTTAGCTAGAGTGCACCACGAGTTCTTTGAGAGAGTTAAACTGCTTGCTTCAACCATTTTCATGGCTTTCATCCTCTGGTCTTCGTTCTATCGCTGGTCATTGTTCAGCTCTTCTGGTTCCACTGAGGCGATATTTACAATTGGACCGATAACCCTTGACAGGCTGGGTCTCGCCTATGGGGTCTCCATGCTATTCAGGGTCCTAGTGATGATAGGGACACCTTTACTGTTCTTTATGACAACCACACTGAGCGAGCTTGTTCTAGCTTTTGTAAAATTGAAGATCCCTTACAAAGTGGCTTTCACGCTTGGGTTGTCTGGCAGGCTCGTCCCATTGTTGGAAAATGAGTTTAAGACTATAAAGCAGGCTCAGATGGCCAGGGGGCTGGAAATCGATAAAGGCGGCTTAGTGAAAAGGGTTAAAAATCATATACCAATCCTGACCCCCTTGATCTTCAGGTCTCTGGAACTCTCGGATCAGATGAGTACGGCTATGGAAACGAAGGGGTTCGCTATGAAAGATGATAGAACCTTCTACAAGGACATAGAGATGAGGAGAAGAGATTATTTAGTAGTTATGATCTCTCTGCTTGCACTAGCTTTAGGTATAGCGCTCAGGTTTTTCGGGGTTGGCATCATTGCGTGAAAAACCTTCAGAAAATTTATGGAGAGTGTTTAGATGGTGACTGAAGGACTTGTCCAACTATACGATGGAAAGAAGCATTATGAGGTGAGCACTTGTGGTTTAAAGAGAGTGTTGCCGATACGTCGCGTCGGGGATGGAGTTTGGATCGCGTCGAACCACGTTCTGATGTTGGGGGATGTGGAGTTCATAGAAGCCGCCGCGAAGGAGTTGGCTTCCCGCTTGTCCAAGTATGAAGCAGACTTGGTAGTTACGGCGGAAGCGAAAGCATGTCCTCTAGCGTATGAGGTCTCAAAGAGGTTGGGTCTCCCTTACCTAGTGGTTTGTAGGAAGAGTGTTAAGGCATACATGAAGGAGCCCTTAGTGACCGAGTTGAAATCGATAACCACAGAGGGGGTCCAGAAGCTAGCTTTGGACGAAACAGATGCAGAGAGGATTCGCGGGAGAAAGGTGGCCCTCGTAGACGACGTGACCACCACAGGCGGAAACATGAATGCTATGGAGGACCTAGTAAACAAAGCTGGAGGAAAAGTTGTGGCGAAGGCTTGCATTTGGGTTGAGGGGCCTTCGACCACGGAGGATAGCTCTCGAGCAAGGAAGAACTTGGAGTATATAGACTGCTTGCCTTTGTTTCTGAGTGAGGAAAAAATGAACAGACAATCAAACTGAGGGAAGCATGGTTGATCGAGAGCGAGGAAATGCAGGAGATGGCAGAGAGGTTTGAGGAGCCGATTGAGTTGATACTCGGTTCGCACTCTGCCTTAGACGCAGCCGCTGGTGCAAGGGATTATGGAATAAGGAGAATAATCTACACCACACCTGGAAGGGCGGAGGTCTATCTTTCTAATCCTATAGTTGGGGGTTCAAAGGAGGCGATAGAAGATCTACCTTCAGAGGTCAGAAGGGAGGTAATAGTTAGGAATGACCCAAGGGATATACCAAAGGGCGGCTCATGGAGGCACTGCATCCTAATCTTGGACAGGTACGATGACATTCTAAAGTTCCAGAGCGAACTTCAGGATCTTGAGTGCCTCCAGATTCCAAACAGGGCGTTCTCCGTCTACGTGGGTGGGGAACACTGTAAGCGAATAGAGAACGATTTCGCCATTCCGATAGTTGGGTCGAGAAGACTGCTAAAAATAGAGGACAGGGAAATCGAGAAAAACTATTATTGGTACTTGGAGAGAGCAGGGATACCTTGCCCAGAGGAGGTTAAGTATTCTGTGGTAGAAGACGGGCTAAGATTCAAAGAAGATATTGAACGACCACTCGTGCTCAAAGTTCCCTTTGCCTCGAGAAGATATGAGAGGGGTTTTGTTTTTGCAGCGAACTCTACGGAGCTGGAGAGAAAAGTCAGGGAGGAGATAATACTGGGGCACATAGATAAGGACGACTTGAAGATCGGGAGAGTTGAGGAGATAGTCCCTGGTGTGACTGCAAACTTCAACTTCTTTTATTCACCAATAAACGCGAAGGAAGACTGGGGTGAACTGGGAAAGTTCGTTCCCGCGTGGAAGCTTGCGAACGAGCTACTATCGATAGATGAGAGGAGGGAAACAACTCATGACGGAATTATTCGATTTCCAGCGAGGGACCAAATGAGAATGGACTGGTCCAAAACAGATTACCCTGAAGCTTTCGAGGTCACAGCTCACGCATCAATAAGCTTGAGAGAGTCCCTGTTAAGGTTTGTTTTCCCCATAGCGAACAAGTTTATTGAACTCGCACAGGAGGAGGAGCCCCCTGGTATGATCGGTGCATATTGTCTTCAAACCTTGTTTACCTACCAGAAGAACCCGCAGTTAAGGATGAGGAATATAACGATTGGTTTGGGCGTCCCAGTTAAAGAAGGGGTTTACGATGTCCCTGAGGGAAAAGAATTCTACGATTTTATTCCCATAACACAAGACGTTGCAACTAGGCATGGGGGTGGAACGAACGTTCACATGGGAATTGGGTCACAATATGCTAACGTAAAATATCGAAGACCGATGAGCATGGGAAGCAGAATAGCTTTAGAGATAAAACGGGCTTGTAAAAAGGGAATGCTAGGTGAGATAGTTACGTAATTTTGGGTGATCAACATGTTTGAACCGAGGGTTTTCATTGAGAAGTCTGTAAATGAAATAAGAGACAAAACAAAAAATGAGATGGTCATAGCAGCTTGCTCTGGTGGCGTAGATAGCACGACGGTAGCCGTCTTGGCTCAGAGGGCTGTAAGGAACAATTTACTCGCGGTTTTCATAGACGACGGACTAAGGAGGGAAAACGAGTCTAACGAAGTTTTGAGAACGCTAAAAAATCTCGGCATAAGAGTTAGGAAGATTAACGCAGAGGATGAGTTCTTCAAAGCGCTGAAGGGGATAAGGGACGCAGAGAGAAAGAGGAAGAAGTTCAGGAAGACTTTCTACTCGATCCTTGGAAAAGTTGTGAAGAGTGAAAAAGCGAGGTGGCTCGCCCAAGGCACAATAAAGGCTGACGTGGTTGAAACCGTTGGAGGCATCAAAACCCAACACAACGTCCTTGAGCAGATCGGGATCAACCCGGGAACGTATGGGTTTCGCCTATTAGAACCACTAAAAGAGTTGTATAAACCACAGGTAAGAATGGTGGCGCGAGAACTTGGACTGCCAGAAGAGGTTTCTGAGAAGATGCCTTTTCCGGGTCCGGGTCTAGCCATCAGGGTGCTAGGGGAGGTGACACCCGAGAGGGTTAAAATATTGAGAAAAGCCACCAAGATAGTTGAGGAAGAAACGAGGAGACTTAAGGCGTTCCAGAGCCTCGCCGTTTTGCATGAGGACAAGGCCACGGGAATAAAGGATGGCAAAAGAGTTTACGGGGACATAATCACGGTTCGAGTGGTCGAATCCGACGATGGCATCACCGCAAGAGCGATGAGAGTACCATATGGTTTACTGAAAAAAATTTCTGAGAGAGTAATCGATGAGATACCGAGCGTCGTCAGATGTTTGTTTGACATGACAGACAAACCGCCAGCGACAATCGAATTTGAGTGATTCCCATTAAATAATGCGGAGAAAGTAGCGAATTATAGATGAGAGGTATAGGGATTTTTCTGAGCCTTAAAGTTTAAACCTCGCATATTTGTAGTTTCACTTTTCCGCCCAGAATGCTCGCTGTTATGAGTTGCCCGCTTTTTAGGGTTTGCCAGTCATCTTCTTTGTTTGTTTTCTCCGATGCGACTATCAGTCGTGTAGGACTGGAGAGATATGAGAGTTGGAACACCGGCTGTTCTCTGAAGCAAAGTGAATATTCTGACTCATCCTCCTTCTGATACTTACAGTATACATATAGGCGCTTCCCGTCGCTAAGTATAATATTAAGACCTACGTATGGGCGTTCCTTGTCTGAATACTTTCCCCTATTCTCATGCCAGAGGTCTGATAGCGTCCCCTCAAACACTTTCAGAGCATTTCGGAGAGTCGCCCCGTTAGTAATCTCCTTTATGATATACCAGAAATAGACCTCGCTGTCATTGAGCGACCTCAGCTTCCTCCTCCAACCACCGAGCCTCTCCGCGACCTCATCTGGTATGTTTATTACCCCATTATGGGCAAACAAGTACTCTTTATAGTTGAAGGGCTGAGAGTTTTCGGCTGAGATGATCCTATCCCTTGGTAATCCTCTCGGGTTACTCGCCCGCCTTATGTGCGCCACGATTATCCTAGAGCTGGCAGATCTAACGACTGAGGAAAACCTTTCTGGCTCTTCGTAAACGGGCCTGCTGCTCCTGATGACCACAGGGGCACCGTCAGAGTAGTAGCCTATGCCCCAACCATCCCTCTGCGGACGCTTTGGGTCCGCATTACTTTGAGCGAGAAGGGAACAAGGATCATTAATGAGATACTTACTCACATTACATGGCTTAACTGAAAGCATGCCGAACAAACGACACATCATCTGATTCCTCAAGTCTATTTGGGTGTAAATTAACAAATGCTTTACGCTTGAGATCCTGCAGAAAGTAAAATCATAGAAGGGGGACACTGGGTATGCTCGGTTGAATAATGTCAATCCTATATGCGAACGTGGTGAACGGAGCTGGAATGCGTCGACTGGTCAAATGATGGGATAATCGCCCACTCATCAAAGGATTTTATTAATTATTTTGATAATCTGCCTTTTGATTTTTTCCAGTAATACCATACTAGCCCGATCACTATCAGGAGGGACAAAACCATCAGCATGTAGTCATAGGGATGCGCTCCTGCTAGGGGTTTCGTGCCTTTCTGGAAGCCGAACCTTATGACCGCGCACGCTACGAACATGATCGCCAGCGCCACGTAGTCCCACCTGAACTTCTCACTCAAGCTCCTCCCCTCCGCTCCATAGCCAACGAGGACGCATGAACTCCGGCGAGGTCCGCAATACAATTGCAAGAGGTATGAACTCCTGTAGGATGTGCACTATGCTAGGCCCAGCCACCGTGCTCAAAAAGAACGGCCAGAAGGGCGCGACACCAAACATAGCGATTACGAAGGCCCCCCAAGGTGCAGATATGATGAATTCCGCCAGTATTATGGCCACGAGGATTAGCGAGTATGCCCGGATGTGTTTCTTCTCCTCCATCCATCTCCAAGCCCTCTTACTAACTGAGGCGATGGTTATCCCTATGAGTGGAAAAGCCACGCAATCGTACAAAGGGTACGCTGAGGGGAGCCCCATGAGGAAACCTGATGCGATCGCGACGTATGGTCCGCCGGCGAAGCTCACTATGGCAAGGAGCGTATATCTAATGCCCAGCACATAGGTCGTAGGAGGAATTAGCACTACGAGGCCTAGGGCACGCCACGCAAAGCCTAACCCACCGAAGGCGGCTATCATACCGACCTGCCTAGCGGTCAATAAAGGCCTTCTCTTCTCAATCTTTTTCTCACCCATCGACACCACCTCACATTTTTACCTGTTAATCCCTAAAGCGTGAACTAATAAATCCAGGCTGGTCTCATAATCCGCTATTCTGAGCCCCCAATGCCCGATGACGAGGCTAAAGACCGCGGCAGCCACCAGAACCCCACAAACAGCGTAATCTAATTTAGTGAACTTTACCTCAGTTAGATAAGTTCTTCCCCGAATATCGTACCCAAACCCCTTAGATTCCAGCGCTAATGCTATGTCACCAGAGCGTTTGATTCCACGCATGATTGCCGGGATCATCAATTTAAGAAGGGCCCTCATGCGTTTTATTGGGTTTCCCTTGAGATTCCAGCCCTTCACTCGCTGGGCATCCCTGATCTTTTCGGTTTCATCCATCATAACGGGAAGGTATGCGAAACCGCTGGTAAAGGCAATGCCGAACTCCACGGGCATCCCAAGCTTCACAAGCCCTAAGATCATGTCCTTTATCGATGTGACCATGAGGACCGCTCTAAGAGAGAGCAATATGCAGAGAAACCTTATCGTGCTCCCAAGCGTGTATACGATTCCGTCTACAGACACTGGAAAATAGAAGAAGTCAAACAGTATGTAGTCGTTCGAGTGAAACCCCCAAAGGAGGGTAAAGAGGGCGTAAACCACAGTTGGAAAAGCGACCGTCCTTAAGAATCCCCAGATTTTGCTCCACTCAACTTGGCTGATCTTTAGCACCATAAAGATCACGGCCAAGACGCAACCGATGAAAAGCGGATCAGAAAAGAGGAGAACGCAGAGCATTACGACTATGTAAAAAAGGATTTTCGTCCTTGGATCTAATCTATGAAAGATTGTATTCCCAGGTTTATAATCAAAGGCCATGTGTCAACCTCCAAGAATGGTAACAAATTCATCATACATCTCGTCGACCCTCAGGACAGGGGTCGAAATCCCATATCCCCTAAGAGCATATCCTAGCCTCGTGATCTGAGGCGGTCTCAGAGACGTTGTTTCCAGCAGCTTTGGTTGAGAGAAAGCATCTGCCGTAGCACCATCGAAGATGACCTCACCGTCCCGAAGCACAACCACCCTATCCACATATTCAGCGACAAGCTCCATGTCATGAGTTATCAAGATGACCGTCTTACCTCTGGAGTGAAGGGACCTCAGAATCTTCATCATCTCCTCTCCCATCCTTTTATCTTGTCCGGTCGTTGGCTCATCTACAACCAGGGTTTCAGGTCCCATCGTGAGAACAGAAGCTATAGCCACCCTCCTTTTCTCGCCTCTGCTCAAGGAGTACGGCGACCTATCGAGGAGGCGCTCAAGTCCCATTTCCCTGCTAATCTCATCAACCCTCCTCTCAACTTCATCATCCGGCAACCCTAGGTTTCTAGGTCCAAACTCTAGTTCTTCCCTCACGCTTTTGCAACATATCTGGTGATCCGGATTCTGGAAGCAGTAACCAACCTTCTGGGCAAGCTCATACACAGTCGCAGCTTTAGTGTTCACACCATAGACGAAGACATCGCCCTCAGTTGGCTTCAACAGACCAACGAAATGCTTCACCAAAGTTGTTTTACCTGATCCATTTCGCCCTATGATGGCCATGAAGTCACCTTCGCGTACCGTCAAGTTTATCCCCCTTAAGGCAACGCTCCCCTTTTCATATGAGTAATGGAGGTTTCGAACCTCGATGATAGGGCGCGCAGGCTTATTGAGGATAGATTTGAGTTTCCTTACCCCTTCCCGGTCAGACCACGCCCCTTCCCTGCCCCTCAGAATGCCTAAGAAAGCTTTAACAGCGTCCTCAAATGTGAGGAAAGTGGGATCGATCTCTATCCCTGATTTTTTAAGCCTCAAGGCTAAGGAGTTAACCTGAGGCTGTCTGAGGCCCAATTCCTCTAGGGCTTCTACTTTATTTAGGATTACCTGAGGCTCACCATCCGCCACTATGCGCCCCTCATTCATCACGATTATCCTGTCTACAAGAGGAAGCATCTCCTCCATCTTATGCTCGACGATGACCATCGTCTTCTCACGTCTTCTAGCAAGCTGTGTTATGAGGCGGAGAACTCTACTGCTTCCAACAGGATCGAGGTTTGACGTTGGCTCATCTAACACGAATATATCCGGACGCATAGTCATGATAGATGCTATCGCGCATGTCTGCTGTTCCCCTTCTGAAAGGGAGAAGGGAGATCTATCCCTATATCGCTTAAGTCCAGTTGCTTCTAGAGCCTCTTCAACCCTTACCCTTATCTTCTCTGGTGGGATATGGTAGTTCTCTGGGCCGAAGGCGAGTTCATCCTCAACGGTTGGGGCGATCAGTTGGCTCGAAGGATCTTGAAAGAGCAAGCCGCAGACGTGTGACAAAGCACTTATCGCATATTCCCTCGTATTCATGCCCTTAACTAACACATTACCATTAAACTTCCCACGATAATATTGGGGGATCAAACCATTTAAGCACTGGCAGAGCGTAGTCTTACCAGCTGCGGTAGGACCTGTGACCATAACTATCTCGCCCCTCTTCACTTTTAGGTCTATGTCCTCAAGCGCCGGTTTTTTGCCCCTCGGATAGGTGTAGGTGACGCCTTCCATCACGATGTCGTAGCCCTTCTCAGCCATAGCGGAACCCCTGGTACAATGTTGTCATGGAGCCGTAGCTAGGGCCTCTTTTATAGAGGAGAATATCAGAAGTATTAATATTTAACTGAAAAAAATATTCCTATAGGAATTTTAAGGTGCGCTAAGTAACTTTATAAAGAATTTTAAGTGATCGATCTCTACAATGAATTAATGTTTATCAGGTAAATTCTGATGGCTATGAATGTTGAATCTGAGCTTTCAAGGCTACGGAGTTACTCGGAGGAGCTTGGGTTAGATCTATCTAGGCCCGAGGACAGGTTCAAGTGGTTTCTAGCATCACTGTTGTTCGCTAAAAGAATATCTGCGGAGATTGCGAAGAAGACCTATCGACGGTTCGAGAGGGAGGAATTAACAACCCCGGAGAGGATTTTGAACGCAGGTTGGGATCGGCTTGTTCAAGTTCTGGATTTAGGGGGATATGTCAGGTATGACTTCTCCACAGCTTCAAGGCTCCTAGAGATCGTGAGGAAGCTTAAGGAGGAATATGGAGGCCTTGAGGAGATCCATAGAAGGTCAAGGAATCCGACAGATCTGGAGAGAAGGCTCAGAGAATTCAAGGGGGTTGGGCCAGTATGTATCAACATCTTTCTCAGAGAGCTTAGGGGGATATGGAAGAACGCCGACCCAAAACCCTCAAACATGGCCGTCAAGGTCGCTAAGCGATTGGGCTTAGGAGATCCCAAGCCTTATGAATCAGCCTTGGTGAGGCTCAATTTAGAGTACTGTAAGAGGCAGAGATGTGAGGATTGCCCTGTCAAGAAATTCTGTAAAAAGAAGGCCCTAGATCTCCAGAGTCAGCAGAAAGTTAGCCATAAAAGGCTGGCATGTTTCGTGGTTTAATGGGCTAAAATTCGTTCACTTTTGAATATAGAGGATTAGATTTGCCATTACCTTAGTCAATCAGCCCTCATCGCTTAAGCCTTCCTTTAACCTGATCGACTTTAGAATACCTTGAGTTCTGGGATGGCCTTCCTCAGCTTTCTCTATCAATATGGGCACCGCGCTTCCGCTCATACCTTGAAGCGTGTCTGAGAAAGAAACCCTCCCTTGGTCCATTATCGCGTATCTTTTGTACTCTCGTAGCACGCAGTAGTTTACCGTGGTTATGTAATGCACATATGGCTTCTCGTGGTGCCACTCCTCTTCATATTCATATAGGTATCCACCGCACCATACAAGATGGGGGACTTCCTTCCTGGCCTGAAAACCGACCAGATCCTCAATCCTCATCCTTTCTGGAACGCAGACGACGGGATATCGGATTTTCCATTTCCTCATGATCCTCACAGCTCCGGGACTCTTAAGGTAGATGCGCGAACTACCAGCTTTTGTAAGTGGCAGCCTCCTTCTTCGACGGCCATGCTCAATCCTCGCCTAACGCTGCTTCGGTCATAAGGACGTCATCAAGTCGCATCTAGGCGGGTTATGAGCTGGGCCTTCATGGATATAACTTCGGCTTGTTCTATAGTCGAAGGGAAAAAGTATAATGAACAAAAATATAAACATACCAAAATCTTTCAATGAGGGGATGGCCGTCTTTATCCACAGTTTCCTTAAGCGCGTGTTTCCATCAGCTAAAAGTTTAAGCGCTGACATCACCTTAAGCTAACTACATATCCTTCCAAATGCCTGAAAGCTCTATCCAATTCCTTAGATGGAAGGGCCAAGACAAACGGGGTCCCCCCATATATTATTGTCGAGCTTATCGTTATAACCCTCCCATCGTGCTCCACGTAAGGCCCACCCCTGGCCTTCCTAGGCTGGTGGCCCCTTACAATCCTCTTTATGCCAAGCCTTTGGCAGACCCTCTCGCTCACGTCCTTCCCAAACTCGATCCCTATCCCTCGCATGTTAGGGCGCTCACCGTAGCCTCCAAATGGGTCGCTCCAAAGGACGTCCTTCTCTATTTGTCTAGATGGGCGCCTTAAGTCATTGACACTCCTAATTTTATTTGATATCCCACCATGAACGAAAAGCACTTCACCGGGTATCAGGACGGCCAGGTAAAGCTCATCTAAAAATGGCCTCAACACACCTTCAAAATAGGATGGCCAGCCATTTCTCTTCTCGTAGGCCTCATGCATCAGGTCACATGGTGCAAATGATGGAGCCCCACTTTTACTGTAGTCCTCGTGATTACCCTTCATCGCGATGGCTCTATCAGGATATTTCCTAACAAGCTCCCGTACACCATCTATGACCTCGATGCCTTTTGGCCCCCTGTCTGCGTAATCGCCGAGGAATATCAGGAAATCTTGACTAGGATCGAACAGATCGCGAATTCTTTGAAGGCTTTCATAGTCGCCATGTATATCGCCTGAAACGATCACGCGATCGATTTCAGAGAGCTTCTCATGGGACAGCTCATAGAGCCCTCTATGCGAGCCCCTCATCTTAGATGGTTTCAAAGTCTCATCCTCCAAAGCCTGAACAACCCTTATTTTATACGTAAGGAAGTATAAGAACCATGTACTTGATTCGACCAGACGTAGCATCAGCCTTGAGGGACCCCTTGGTAAAAAAGATCCTGCCGAGATACGTTAAAGCCGTTAACAACGATGTGGATGTGAACTTCCAGATCGTGAAGAAAATTGCATTTGATTTCAGCGGAGGATTGAGCTTAGACGAGATGATGGAGTGGCACTCCAGGCTTATGGGTGAATTCTATGAAATGAGGCATGCTCTGGATCGTGGAGAGATTAAACTTAAGGATCTGGAAAGCCCGAAGCTCTCACTGCTGGACCTGAAAATCTTTATGACTGAAGAGCTTATGAGGAGCTGTGAGCTGTGCGAGAGGAAGTGCCACGTGAACAGATTGGAGGGAGAGGTTGGAGAGTGTGGAGTTGGAGATGAGTGCCTGATCTCCACCGACTTCACACATTGGGGGGAAGAATTTTACATCAGCCCATCGCACACCATATTCTTCATGGGCTGCAACTTTCACTGCCAATTCTGTCAGAACTGGGGTATATCACAATGGTATGAAAGTGGTCAATTTGTCACACCAGAACAAATGGCTAGAAGGATGGAATTGAAGAGGAGGGAGGGCTGCAGGAACGTCAACCTTGTTGGCGGCGAGCCCACACCGAACCTCTTGAACATCCTAAAGGCGCTGAAGCTATGCAGAGCTAACATACCCGTCGTGTGGAACAGTAACTTCTACATGTCAGAGAAAGCTATGCAAATATTAGATGGAGTGGTCGACTTATACTTATCTGACTTCAAATACGGGAACGATGAATGCGCCAAGAGGCTCTCAAAGGTTCCAAACTACTTTGAGGTCTGCTCAAGAAACCACGTACTGGCGTCAAAACAGGCAGAACTAACGGTGAGACATCTGATTCTGCCGAATCATTTGGAGTGTTGTACAAAGCCCGTCTTAGAATGGATAGCTGGGAATATTCGGGATAAGTGCATAGTAAACTTAATGGACCAGTACAGACCAGAGTTCAAAGCTATGGAATACAAGGAAATAAGCAGAAGAATTACGCGAGAAGAGTTTAGAGAAGCTGTAGATTACGCCGAAAAACTAAAAGTAAACTACATAACATGACGTGCGTGAGTAGAAGCTCCATCTAGCGTCTGTTTAATAGCGTGAGAGGTCTAGCGTAAACGAAAATGATATCTTTTTCTAATGCTATTAATTTAAAATATGAAGGAATGTATCTTCTGTAAGATCATAAACAGAGAGGTCCCAGCGAACATCGTTTATGAAGACGAGAGGGTCCTGGCTTTCCTAGATATTAACCCGATTAGCAGAGGCCATACTCTAATCGTGCCTAAAAAACATTATACAGACATCTACGATGTCACAGAAGATTACTTGAAGGAAATGGCGGTCATAGCTAAGAAGATGTCAGTGGCTATGAAAAAAGGACTCGGAGCTGATGGGGTGAACATCCTACATGCAAGCGGGGAGGCCGCGCAGCAGTCCGTTTTTCACTTTCACATCCACCTCGTACCAAGGTATAGAGGCGACAAATTAGATACTTGGCCAAAGAGTAGATACAAAGAAAAAAATCTTGATAAGGTTGCCGAAGAGATCAAGAATGCGCTTTGATCCCGGGTAAGACCACTTAAGCTAGTGGGAACGTCTCCTTTAACCCGGTTAAAATATAGCTGACCGCTATAGTTGTAAGGAGCATCGCCATCACCCTCTCGATGACGACAGATCCTGTTTTACCCAAGAACCTGTGTAACGGCTCAATAAAATAGAATACCGCTCCGACCAAAGAGAACACTATGAGAATAGACAACAGGGTTATTAGCACCCCACTCGACCTCAAGCTGACGATCGTCGTTGTGATAGCTCCTGGTCCAACAAGAAGTGGAACAGCTATCGGAACAGCTCCAACGCTCTCACCGGGCTTAACGAGTCCTGTCCGACCTCCTGAAACTATGATCCTTACGGCGATGATGAAGAGGAGCACACCTCCCGCGATCATGAGATCGCTGAGGGTTACCCTGAAGAAGCTTAGGATCTTGTCTCCCACCACAGCGAACGTCGATAGAAGCACCAGCCCAACAACTGTGGCTGTTCGAAAGGCCTCTCGTCTTGCTGAGGGACATAGGTCTTTGGTGAGGGAGATGATTATTGGGATGTTACCGAGCGGGTCAACTACTATGAATAAAGCTAGCACCTGCCTTGCCAGCTCAGGAATTATACGAAGAATCACCGATAGGATGTTCATATTTGCCCCCTCCTTTTTGTAAGGATATGAAAAAGGTTGTCCCGGTTTAAGTTTTTTCAAAGTTAAATGCGTCATGGCCTACTCTCCAAGGGCCTTCGTAGTCTTAACCTTGTGTAGATAGATGCGCCTCTTTAACAATCAAAGCGTATTTGGCGGCCGTAATGATCGCCTCCTTCATGCTCGTAGGGTTGGCCATACCCTTCCCAGCTATGTCATAAGCCGTCCCGTGATCAACAGAGGTCCTTATGAAGGGCAGTCCTAGGGTTATACTTATCGTCTTGTAGAAGTCGTACATCTTTGATGCGATGTGCCCTTGGTCATGGTAAAGAGCCAGCACTGCGTCGAACTCTCCATTTGCAGCCCTATAGAAAACGGAGTCCGCAGGGTAGGGGCCTTCTGCCATAATTCCTATCGATCGAGCCCTCTCGATGGCTGGTTTTATCTCTTCTATCTCCTCCGTTCCAAACATGCCCTTTTCACCAGCGTGAGGGTTAAGGGCAGCGACCGCTATATGTGGAGCCTTTATCTTAAGCCTTCTTAGATAGCGATCCGCTGTCTTTAGCATTTCCAATATTTTTCCCTCCTTAACCTGGTTTATCGCCTCCTTTAATGAAACATGTCGACTTAAAAAGAATATTCTCAATCCCTTTACTTGAAACATAGTGATAGCCTCTTTAGATCCTGTCAGGCCTTTAAGCATCTCTGTATGTCCAATGTATTTTATCCCGGCCATCCTCAATGCGTATTTGTTTATTGGGGCTGTTGCTATCCCGTCCGCGACGCCACAGGTACACATCCGGACGGCCTCCTTAACGAACTCGAAAGACAACCTCCCGCATATTTTAGAAGGGGCACCGACCCTGAACTCATTTATATCCACATTTCCAATCGATACAAAAGGAACCCTTATCACACCATGTTTCACGATGTTAGATCTCGCCCTTCTAATAATCTTTACCTCCTCATCGGAACTTTTTCTCTCCATATCAACTCTTTCTATTCTCGCGTTTGTAACCTCGATGGCTTTATCAAAAACATCCTTCTGCCCAATCACGACGGGGGAACATACTTTCCAAACACCCCTGTCCTGTAATGATAAGGCCACAACCTCTGGACCTATCCCACAGGGGTCTCCCATTGTCACCGCTATTATGGGCTCTCTCATCACTCAATCCTCTAACTCAAATAGGGCCATTTTAAACTTAATTGTGCTTTTAAGGGGCTTTTATAATAGCTTTGAGGGGCACCTGAAAAGTGAAATTCCTGAGATTGAGAAGGCGCAGCGAGGTCGAGGTCCTAGATCTTATTAAGAGACATGTGGAGGTCTGCGTTTCAGCATCTGATGAGTTAAAGAGGGCTGTTGATGCCAAGCTCGTAGGGAATGAGAAGGGTGTAGAAGAGAGGCTTAAAAGGTTGTCTTCCTTTGAAGGAGAAGGTGATAAGCTCAGACGGAGAATGGCCGAGGAACTGGCTAAAGGGATGCTGCCGCCAGTGAGCAGAGAGGACTTCATGAGACTCATCGAAATGCTCGACAAGGTCGCTGATTGGTCTAAAGATGCTGGTAGAGTCCTGGCAGCCCTTTCTGCCAAGGATCTTTCTGAGAGATCGAAGGGGTGCTTTAGGATGCTGGCTGAAAGAGTTAACAATTGTGTGCATACCCTAAGTAATTGTGTAAAATTGTTCTATGAAGATTATGAGGGGGCCTCAAAGGAATGCACATACGTCGAGACGATCGAAGAAGAGGTGGATAGCTTATATGTGAACACGCTCAAGACCCTGTGTAGCTCTGAATGGAGCATTAAATCATTCGTGTGTTGGATAGAATTGGCAAAACATCTTGAGATGGTAGCTGATAGTTGCGAGGACACGTGCGACTTGATTAGAATCATCATGGTCAGCACGTTATATTGAGGGGCCGGACCGCCTACTGAAAATTCACGATCAAGTGATGTGTAACGATCGTGATTGTAGCTGTCATGATAAATGTTGCCAACCACACGTAGGTCGTTCTCCTTAGTCTCCTAACGTTCACCCATACTCCTCTCTCTAATCCTAAACCCGCTAAAGCTCCGACGAGTACATGAGTAGTTGATAGCGGCATACCCAACCAAGTCCCAAGAAACACTACTAGGAACGTACTCAATTGGATACCCAGCGCAGCCACAGGATCAAGCTTGATGATTTTCAGTCCGACTGATTTTATGACCCTCCTTCCAAGCGTCAACAAGCCAAGAGACATCCCGATCGCGCCGATCACCCTTATTGTAAACGGATC
>CAZTBK010000001.1:59750-74425 GCA_964611975.1 uncultured Candidatus Bathyarchaeia archaeon
GGCTGTCACGTTGGCAACATCATTCCCTCCCCTCGAGATGGATGTAAAACACGTCAAAAATAGGAGGATTAATGCCGATCTGCTAGCCACTGTCATCTGTCGTCTTAAGCCAGCTACGTGTTTACGTAAGATGCGCCTGATAACCTCATACGTGATAGCAGATCCAAGAAGACCTATCAGTGGTGACGCGATCCATAAGATGGTTATGATGCCCACATTATCCCAAAGGACACCTTTCATACCCCACTTAGCCAATCCGAGGCCTATCGCAGCGCCGATCACGGAATGCGTTGTAGATACGGGCCACCCTCGGAGAGAACACATGGTCAGCCATAGGGCTACAGAGAAGGCCATACTCAGCACATCTACAGCATCTATAGGTCCAGCGATGAGACCCTTACTTATGGTTTCCTCTACCTTACTAGAAAAAAAGACCGCGCCACAAAACGTCATGATCGCGCCTAAGAGAGCTGAAACACCGAGCTTAATGAAACCGCAACCAACCAGAGGCGCCATAGTTTCATTGTTTGAACCCATACTTAAGGCTACGTAAAACGAGAAAATGATAGTTATCAACAAGATGAAGATGCCCATGGGTGCGCCTCTAACCTTCAGCTTGCTGCTCATATGGCGTAGGTCGATTTAAATATCATTGGCCTATAACTCTTAACCTTAAAGCCTCAGCCTGAAAGAGAAAAAGGATTACACAGAAAGGCGAAGATGTTGGGCTACACGCTGATCATAGCAGAAAAACCCGATGCGGCTTTCCGAATAGCCCAGGCCCTCGCGGACGGAGAGCTGAGGAAAATAGTGAAAAACAAAGCTCCTTACTACGTGTTCACCGTGAACGGCAAAAAACACGTGTGTGTGCCAGCAGTTGGCCATCTATTTACCCTAAGCGCTGCGAACGGCGGTGAGAACGAAGGATGGACTTACCCGGTTTTCTCCTACGAATGGGTTCCAACGTACAAAAAGAGGGGGACAAGGTGGACTGAAAAATACTACAAAAATATAGAGAGGTTAGCGAGGGGAGCTTCAGAGTTCGTAGATGCGGCTGACCTAGATGCAGAAGGGGAGGTCCTACTCTTCAACATCTTAAGGTTTCTATGCAGAGTTAGGGACGCTAAGAGGATGATGTTCAGCACCCTAACAAGGGATGAGTTGGTGAACGCCTACAGAAACATGTCTCCACACATCTTGAGGCCCATGCTTGAAAGTGGGCTGACGAGGCATGAGCTTGACTGGCTGTTCGGCATAAACATAACCAGGGCGCTAACCCTCGCGCTAAAGAAACATGCTCAAAGGGGATTTACGATCATCTCCTCTGGTCGGGTTCAATCACCGACGCTCGCGATGCTTTTAGAAAGAGAGCAGAAGATAAGAGAATTTAAACCGAAGCCCTACTGGCAGTTAGAGCTTCATGCTAGAGTTGGCGACATCTCCATAATCGCAACTTATGAGAAGGATAAGATCTGGAATAAGAGACGAGCGGAGGAAATTCTGGAGGCATGTAAGGGAAGGAGCGCTGTCGTAGAAGAGATAAAGAAGAGGAGGTATAGGCAAGGGCCGCCTGTCCCCTTTAACACCACGAGCCTACAGGTAGAATCTTACGCCCAATTTGGGTTCTCGCCCAGACAGACGATGGAGATAGCCGAAAGTTTGTACACTCAAGGAGCGATCTCATATCCTCGTTCCAGTTCGCAAAAGCTCCCTCCAAGCATAAACTATGAGAGGATTTTGAAGACCTTGGCCAAGATACCGAAGTACGGGGTGCTTGCAGAAGAGCTTTTGAAAAAAGTCAAGCTGACCCCTAACGAAGGTAAGCGGACTGACCCTGCTCACCCTGCGATCTATCCGACTTTCCAGCCTCCGGAGCTGAAGAAGCTTAACGCAAGACAGAGGAAGGTGTATGATTTAATCGTGAAAAGATTTCTAGCGGTTTTCGCTGAGGATGCTTTAAGGGAGAGCATAAATGTGAGCTTAAACTTGAACGGCAACAGGTTTAAAGTCACTGGGAAACGTACCGTGGAGCCAGGCTGGACAAAGTTCTATAGCCCATACGCCAGATTTAAGGAGCAGATGCTTCCAGAGCTTAGAGTCGGTCAAGTGATAGACGTTCTAAAAATAGATTTGCTTAAGAAGGAAACTCAGCCCCCTGGGCGTTACACTCAGGGCTCCATCCTTAAGGAAATGGAGAGGAGGGGGCTTGGGACTAGGGCCACAAGAGCGGAAATACTGCAAACGCTCTACGATAGAAACTATATCTCTGGAAAGAGCATACGGGTCACAAAGTTAGGTGAAACCGTGGTAAGGGTGTTGAAGGAGGCCTGTCCAATGATGTTATCTGAAAAGCTTACGAGGCGGTTTGAAAGAGAAATGAAGATGGTCTACGAAGGAAGGAAGAAAAGGGAGGACGTAGTGAAGGAGGCGAAGGAATTTTTGAGGGATGTACTCGAGGGGTTTAAGAAGAATGAGGGAAGAATCGGTAGGAAACTTTTGGAGGGGCTTCTGGGAGCTAGGGAGGATAATAGAAGGCTGGGCACATGCCCAAAATGTGGTGGAGAGCTGAGAATAATCAGATCTAAGAGAACTGGCCTGCTTTTCGTTGGATGTTCCAACTATCCAAAATGCACAAACAGCTATCCCTTGCCCCATAATGCGAAAATAATCAAGACCGGCAAGGTCTGCGAAAAGTGCGGCACCATGATCATAAGGGTTATTAAAAAGGGTAAGCGACCTTTCAATATGTGTCTAGATCCAAACTGCGAGACCAAAAGGGGCTGGAGAACAGCACTTAAAAGTAGTGAGGTAAAGTGATACCTTGGGTGAAAAACTTCTCATGGGCCAAATATGATGCCAATTTGCCTTGTAGCCTTCTTCAACGATACGGGATCATGTATACTATTCGCCTTATCCGTTGTTCTTAATTCAGTCCTCCCTGCTTCCGAGATGAAGATGATGGTTTATTGATCCTCCCGCATCTCTGTTAGGGTTTAATTATAATGCCATTGACGGGAAGGTTAGCGGGCGTTCGAGGACAAAGGCGCACCATCTGAATTGGGTACGTGCTTCTGCTGATCTCCAGAACGACTCAGGGCATAACCCTGAGTTTGGACGCACATGATCTCCAGAGACGTTGTATCAGATCGGGCGGGGTGTGAGAAAACCACCCAGAGGGACGCAACTTGCACTATTTATCCTAACGAGAGAAGGGGCACCCTATTAACTTAGATACGAGTTGGTCATATATGTCGAGGTGTTCTCAGGTAGGCCCAGATAATCGACTTTAGAGCAAATGGGCGTCCTCTGAAGAAAGCAGTGAAATAGGGGAAGTATCAGTAGTTTTTACCGCACAACTGACACGAAGAGATGTGAACTCCTCTAGAGAAAGGAAATAAAAGGTGAAACGTAAATCATTATCGGTGACCACCAGATCTTGCGGACCCGTCGTCTAGCTCGGATAGGACGTTGGCCTGCGGTCCACCAGACAGAGAGCCGAAGGTCCGGGGTTCAAATCCCCGCGGGTCCACCAATCCCTGACGACTCTTGAAGGTTAAGAGCGCGGAAGAGAAGGAAATTGATTTCAGAAAATCCCTACGAAGAACTGAGAAGAGAATGTAAAAAAAGCCTCAGAGAAGCCTTGCTCAGAACTAACCTGAAATCTCTTGCTCCTCCTATCGTACTGCAGCCGCCTCTAAACCCGGAGCTTGGAGAGCTGACATCCACTATATGCTTTCAACTATCAAGGGTTCTAAAGAAGAAGCCGAAAGAGCTTGCAGAGACTATTGTCAACGAGGTTGATATGACAAAAACAACCCTCGTGAAATCTGTCGAGGTAGCAGGGGACGGTTATTTAAACTTCCATGCCGACTATTCAGTTTTTTCAAAATTGACCATAGAATCCGCAAGAGGGCTAGCCGATGCCTATGGATACGTAAAAACAAAAAAACCGCTGAAAATACTCATCGAACACACAAGCGGAAACCCTGTTGGGCCCATACACGTAGGCACCGCCAGGAACTCTGTCATTGGAGACTCCTTAGCACGCCTATTCAAGGCTAGGGGGCATAAAGTGGAGACCCATTTCTATATAGACGATGTTGGCCGCCAAGTAGCGGTTGCAACCTATGGCTACGAGAGGCTTGGGCAGCCTGAACCTGTCGGAAAAAGGGATCACTGGATAGGTTTCATCTACGCGGCCACAAGCTGCTTAACCCAGATCCAAAAACTGAAGAAGAGGATAAAGGAGCTTGAAGGTGAGCCTAGTTCAGAAGAGGAGACGAAAAAAATACGAGAAGAACTGGACAGCTGGGTTGCCATAGCATCCTCCCTGCGGGAGAAGGAACCAAAATTATTTGATAAACTTTTAGATGGGATAAAGAAGGATGAGAACCCTGAGGAAGAGATAACGAGGATCATGCGCCTCTATGAGGGTGGAGACGAAAAAATCAAGGGATTGGTCCGTAGAGTGGTAGGCTTTTCCATAGATGGGTTTAAGGAAACATACGATCGATTCGGGATTCGATGGGACCATTGGGATTGGGAGAGCGACGTGGTCTGGAGCGGGGCCGTCTCAGAAGCTGTGGAAGGGCTTTCTAAAACTCCATATGTTATGGAATCTCAAGGCGCCCTTTCCTTGGATGTGGAACAGGCCGTGAAAGCGATGGACCTTAGGGACGCCCTGGGACTACCTAAGGAGTACACCATCCCACCGCTCATCCTGAAGCGGTCAGATGGGACGACGCTATACACAACGAGGGACATAGCTTATAGTTTGTGGAAGCTGGATAGAGCAGATAGGGCCATAAACGTCATCGGCGTCGAGCAAACCCTGCCGCAGCTTCAACTGCGCATAGCCCTCAGCATCTTGACCTCACCGAAGAAAGCCAAGGATCTTATCCACTATGCGTATGAGCTCGTTGACCTGCCAGGATATAAGATGTCGAGGAGACGTGGGAGATATGTAACATTAGATGAGGTCCTTGATGAGTCCGTGAGAAGGGCATATGAGGAAGTCGAAAGGCGCTCACCAGAGCTTCGGAAGGAGGAGAGGAGGATGATCGCGGAGTCTGTAGGGTTAGGTGCGGTCAAATATACGCTTCTCAGCGTGGATCCGCTGAAGAAGATCACATTTGCCTGGGATAAGGTATTGAACTTTGAGGTAAACAGCGCACCCTTTATTCAGTACGCGCATGCCAGGGCCTGCAACATACTGAAAAAGGCTGGAGGAGGCGAGAGCCCTGATTATAGCCTCCTCGGAGACCAGGTAGAGCATAATTTGGTGAGGATGATAGCTTACTTCCCAGAGGTCTTCATCAATACATGTAAGGACCTGAAGTTGAATGCGATAACTGAGTTTGCAAACGCCCTCGCTGCGAGGTTTAACTCCTTTTACGCACGCCTCCCTGTAATAAGAGCCAAGCCAAGTGAACTTAGAGATGCTAGGTTGGCTCTTGTGGACGCGGTCAGAGTTACGTTGAAGAACGCGCTGGACATTCTCGGCATAGAGGCCCTGAAGAGGATGTGAGAACAAAAAAGAGCGCAGAGGCGTCTCGATGGGCAAAGTTTACATGAACGTGATTAGGCAGGGCGACCATATTTTAGTGGCGGCCTGCGATGCTGAGCTCTTGGGAAGAACTTTAAGGGATAAGGGGATCGTGTTTAAGGTTCAGGAGCGTTTTTATGGAGGGTCCTTAGCCTGCGTAGAGGATGTCATGGAGGCGATAAAAAGGGCGACGTGCGCGAACCTCATCGGCCCAGCTACGGTAGGAGCAGCGGTTAAGGAGGGGTTTATTCACCCTGAGTCCGTTATGCTGATCTCTGGCATCCCCCATGCCATAATAGTTAGAATGTAGAGGGCTTTAGATGATGATCTTCTAAAGACCCAAGATAAAAAGGTTCTTTGGGCCTTTAAATGGGATGCTCTGACCAGTTTTAATGACAACCTACTTTCACTTAAGTTGATATGCCTCTGTTTTTCTCGTCAATTAGCATTTCTAGCCCATTAAACTTTATACCAGAACACAGGGAGCGAATGAGAGTGATGAAGCGCTCACTTAAAGTGAATCATGAAAGATCGTTCCCTTCCCCCTCCCCCTCGAGTATCTTAGTTGTATAAATAAAGACCTCCTCCGTTGGTTGCTCGATTAGTTGATAGTATGTTTGGTGGATGGGGTTGCAGAGTTTTAGAGTTAGGGATATCCAAGGGGTAGGGGAGAGCACCGAAGCAAAGCTCATGGAAAAGGGCTTTACTAGCGTGGAGTCAATAGCCGTCACTCCGGTCAGGGAACTCGCTGAGAAGACCGGGTTGAGCAAGGAGAAGGCCGAGAAGATCTCAAGAAGAGCTAGGGAACTCCTAGGCCTGAGCTTCATCACCGCTATGGAGCTCTACGAGAGAAGGAAAAAATCTAGAAAATTAACGACGGGAAGCAAAAGCCTAGATGCCCTCTTGGGCGGAGGTGTTGAGACCCAGACCATCGTTGAATTCATCGGTGAGTTCGGTGCTGGTAAAAGCCAGATATGTATGCAACTCTGCGTGACTGAACAGCTCCCCCCAGAAGAGGGGGGCCTCGGAGGCAAGGTCCTGTTTATAGACACCGAGGGGACCTTTTATCCTCGAAGGATTTATGATATAGCTAAGGCCAGAGGCTTAGATCCTGATGAAGTACTCCGGAACATCATATACGCCAGATGTTACAACAGCGACCATCAGATCCTGCTTGTCAACAGGGCCTCCAAGCTCGTGGAGGATGAAGGAATTAAGCTTATAATCATTGACAGCCTGATCAGCCACTTTAGAGGGGAGTACATAGGAAGGGAAAGTTTAGCTGAGAGGCAACAGAAGCTGAACAAGCACATACACGATCTTTTGAGGTTAGCTGAAATTTACAACTGCGCTGTCGTAGTCACGAATCAGATTCAATCCAATCCAGCCACGTTCTTCGGAGACCCGAACAGACCTGCTGGTGGGAACATAGTGGCCCATGCCTCAACCCATAGAGTGTACATAAGGAAGAGCAGAGCCAACGTCCGGATCGCGAGGATAATAGACAGCCCTTGTCTGCCGGAGAACGCTACAACGTTCCAGATAACGGCTAATGGAATTGAGGATGTTGAAGATGAGTAAGGGAAGAAAGAGGAAGAGCGTAAAGAGAAGAAGCGTCAATAGATCTCTGGATGGTGGGGGCATCGAGCACTGCATGAACCCATGGAACGGGAAGTGCAGAAACACGGACATCCAGCTCTACATCTTCTATAGGAACAGGAAAAGGCCGATCTGCAGATCTTGCTGGGAGGAGATCGTCAAACAGGGCTATTCTTGGGACTCTCTTAGCAAAAGGGAGTAAAATGAGCATCTTAATTTTCGTGAGTCTTTAATCCATATGAATATTTAAAGTTCTCTTGGCGGCTTATGCATGGCGACGCCAAGAGAACTAGCCCATAAAACTTGTAACGGAACTAGTGACAGCATATTGTAGAGAGGTTTGTGTGGCGCCGCCGAACTCGTCAGGCGAGACGCGGCCGTCTTCGCCTTCGGACTCGAACCGTTGACCAACGGGTTAACAGCATCAGCCTAGTGGACTTTTTCTCCCTCTAGTCCGCTGCTCTACCAACTGAGCTATCGCCCGCACCACGTACGGCGGCTCTTCGGCGGCGCAATATTCTTTGAGGTCGCTCGTCATATTTAAATTTGAACTGCTATATGTTTGTTTTTCCACGCTCTTGTTTTTGCTCAAAGTAAAGGTTCTATTTATAAAAGTTAAAGAAAGATTTCCTTTAAGGTAGCAAAGATTATAAAGGAGGTGGCCATGGTTTAGGGTAGGACTAGGCCTTGGTGATGCATGGTTTGGTCGTTTACGCGAGGTACAGCAAAAAAAGGAGGACCTTCAACGTGAAAATGGATGATCCGAGGTTCACGTTGAAGGTGAGAGTCAAAATCAAGAAGGGGGAACTGGACAAAGCGAGAGCTGATATCGCGAAGGACTTCCTCTCCGAGATGCTCCAGGAGATAATGACCGGCGTATCATTCATACAGGATGGGAAGAGAAGGATATTCAGGGAGTACTGTAAGGCGCGCTCAGATGCCCTCCAATACATAGAGACCTTAGATCAACTCAAACTCTATGAGAAGAGAAGGCCAGTTCCGCCGACGATAATATCATGAGGGCCGTCGGAAAAAAAGCTTAAATCATCCCTTACGTCTCTATATTTTCGTACACTAACTGGGCCCGTAGCTCAGTCTGATCCTACTTCAGTAGGGTCCTGAAAAGGTTAGAGCGACAGAGAGCGCTCATCGAGGCTCATAACCTGTAAGGTGGGAGGGTGTTCCCACCTGGGGACTGGCCCCCGGTTCGAATCCGGGCGGGCCCACCATTCAGCCTCCTTTTGTCAGCTAAACCAATAAGCGTTATTAATGACTAAATTTACATCTCTCATGCTCCGGAGGGCTCCGGTAGAAGGAGTGGGACAGGGGCAGGCCCTCCCTCTGCCGAGTATAGCCAGGTCAAGTATTCCGGCCTTATCCCACCTCTGAGGGAGGCCAGTCGAGCCGAAGACGCGGGTTCAAATCCCGCCCGGAGCACCATCTTTTTTAGCCTTTTCTCCTCGTTTTGTGGATATTTTTAGCGAATAATGTTCCTAAACTCCCCTTTGGGTTTCCGTACGTTCTCTATTTCGGAGGAAGGTTTAAATTATCGGTTTTTCCTTGGTTTCTGGTGGAAGTGGGCGTATGGGCATGGCTAGGGAGCCTGTTTTGGCTGCCTTAGGGGATCACGAGCCGAAGAGTTTTAGAGATGTTGTGAAGGCTACGGGCGCGCGGAAGCGGTGGTTGAATGGTTCATCGACAGGTTTACCACGGGTGCGAAGTTCTGGACTCAAAACCACTGAAACAAAGGCATGGATCCCAGAAGAATTACTCTGCACTTGCTTAAGAGCATGGGAGGCAGGTGAAACAGGTGTGGTCGGCGTGTTTGCGGCCAGCGCCTTCAACCCAAGAGAGATCGTTAGACTCAAAGACGAAACCACCATAAGCTTAGCGTCCTATGCGGCTAGGATGCAGTTGCTAAAGGCTGCCGATTTCAACGAAAAAGCTGCGGGAGCGGGGCTGTCCAAAAGGAGCGACCGTCCAGAAGGTGTGCAAAATCACCAGGAATGAAGAGGAGGTCCGTGAGCTTTTAGATGCCCTTTGGAAGGAGCCGGAAAAGGGCGAGGAGATACTGGCCGAGGCTAAGAAGAGAAATATTCATGCCACTCTTCAATTCATCTGGAACGAGCCAATCGAGAATTTCAATCACTTTCTCTGAGTGCCTAATGTCATGTATAGTGTATTCAGGGAAAACATCTATTATTTTCGCCAGAAGTGGCTTTGCTTTTGCTTTTATTACTTTCAGCTTATCTCTCAAATTCTGAGGTAGGCGCTCTTCAAGTCTCACGTTCCATCACTATGGCTATCAAGAAATATCGATAGTGTGAACTGTTATTTTATTTTTAAGCATTCTATTAAATGGGCGTACTAAAAATTTCCATCAGCCAAAATCTCGCCGCCGTTCATTGTCCTCTCACTGTTTCCTGTTATCTTTACGTCAAAAAGAAGCGCTAAATAGAGTCTTTAACGCCGATAATTTAAACCGATACTTAAACCTATTCCGGAGAGCACCAACAAACCTTAGCCAGGGTGCCGTTTAAATTTTCACTTTATACGTAGATAGTAAACATTTATTTTTCATCCGATCAACTTTGTAGACTGAGGTGATGATTTTGCCCTTAGTGGAAATGTATTTTGGAAAAGGTACTTTAACTGCCGAACAGAAGGCTGATTTGTCAAGAAAAGTCACTGATCTTATAGTCAAGGAAGCGAAACAGCCACAACACTACACTTGGGTGATAATCCACGAGGTCCCTGCGGAGAACTGGATGGTCGACAGGCTTACTCTGCCAGAACTCAAGGCTAAACTTATGGCTGAGAAGAAATAATCCTACACGAGAAAGTTGCATGATGAACGATTTGGATTTCTGAACGTTAAAGAAGGTAATAGAGAGTTGTCTGAGCAAAAAAGAGTGAAGGAGTTGCAGGAAAAGGCTGTAAGATATTTCTGTGATCGGCCCAGCAACTTTCCCACAGGACGGCCATACAACTGCTGCGAAAGTGTCCTCTTAGCTTTGAAGGACTATCTGGGCGTAGGATCCGAGTTGATCCCTAGGATAGGAACGGGTATAGGCGCAGGAGTCTCTTTGAACGGTTTGCTCTGCGGCTGTGTCTCCAGCGTGGCTATGGCGATAGGCATGAGATACGGAAGGACCAGCGCGGAGGAGAACCCGCAACCAGTTTGGAACATGGTTAACAAGTACGTGACTGAGTTTAAGGATAGGTTTGGCTACGTGAACTGTAGGCAACTAACTGGCTTGGACCTGAAGACAAAAGAGGGACTAAAGGAGTACTACACCAAGGTTCACGACTACGCCTGCGCAGCAAGAATAAGATTCGCAGTCAAAAAGGCCATAGAAATACTCAAAGAGTAACCCAAAAACCCATTTTCTCATTCTCTCTTACATTTTGCAAAAGAAATGTTCAAAACTTTCTCTTTAAGAGCATGAGTTTAAGCCCTCAGTTTAAAAATTCAGAGGCTCGTACTCTGGTCAACGGTTATCAGCTCATAGAATTATATCTGGCTGATGAGTTATTTGGTTACCATGTGTTGATATCCTCTTCTTGACTGAGGTCAGGAGACCCCCTTATCGAGGGATTTTAAGGTTGGCTCATCTCTCTGCTCATGCGCCTTGGGGACACTTCGGCTTCTTAGAGGAACCCTCTCAGCCGTCTGAATCTACAGCTAACTAGGAGTGGGAGGAACATCCATGTGCAGAGGATTTTTGATATAATCCATAGTGGGTTGTGTGGATCGTTAGTGGTTTGCCCACTGAGGTAAAGGTGCATTTGCGTGAAGAAGCCCATATGATTGAGGACGAGCATGACCGCGATGAAACCGGAGAAGCACATGAGGAAAAGAGGAGTCTTTCCTTTGTCGCTGGTAAGGAAGTGGAATTGTTGGTTAAGGAAGTATAGTAAGATGATTCCAAGGAGCACACCGTGTATGCTTCCCGGCCCAGTGAGAATCCCGAGTATAGCTGATAACGGAAAGGGTAACGGCGGTGGTACTGATGATGGCGGAGGCAGAGCGGGCATGGAGGTATTGATCATAAAAATGAAATAGACGAACTCGTAGATTGCCATGGAAAGGAAGATAAATGAGGAAGAGATCAAGAAGTTTTTGATCGGTCTGTGAGGTTTGATTATGAGGAAAGCGGTCAGGTAGAAGGTGGTTGCTGAGAGGAGGGTAAATGTATGGATTTTGAAGGGGAATGGGAATAGAAATGTGTAGCTGTATAAACCGTTTTCTAACAGAGTGTTTATTCCATCAAGAGACCACACTACAGCGGGAAGAAGCAAAATCGCACTAATTATTTTATCACCACGTTCCACTGAGTACACCATCATCCAAATGACGTGAATCCTCTATTGTTTTTTATCTCTGAAGATAAATAAGCAATGGGATCATTTCAAGTTTTTCTGCTTCGTCTACCAGAACATGCCTCATGCTTTTACGCTCTATTTCATAGCGTTTCTGATCCACCAATCGTGCTGAGGGAGCCTTTCAAGAGGCCCCTAAATATACAGGGGGCTCTCTTAGCGTAACATTGTATGTTAAGGTATAGTTCATTTATCGACCTTTACATAATTCGCCTCCTTTTCGGATCCGCCTCTCTGGAACACCCCAGTAAATTGGGTTTGGCCAGCTATTGTGGAGTTCATTGCAGTGCTTGGGCTTGGCATACAACCAATAGATACGGGAACGTGGAAGAGCAAAAAGAAAGAAGGCAGGCTTGATATGTCGATGGGTTGACGTTCAGGTCGCTGCTTTCCATCATCTAGATCGCTTTTCTCTTGCCACTAAGGTGGCCAATCCCGACATTGACAGTATCCCCCCGCTCCCATAGAACATGAATTTGATTAGTCCTTCAGTTTGCGCTCCGAAGGTCTCTCTGAAGTAAGCGCCCAGGACGGTGTAGGAGGTTGCCAACCCCGCTAACAGCATGATCATCCCTGGAATTAACATGGCTAGGCCGAACGTCGTTTTCGGTAGATCCTCTCTCAGGGAACGCGCTCTCACGTCCTCCGGCACGATCGCTGGAAAGGCCATGGCCGCTACCCTTATGATGGGAGGAGTTACCAGCAAGACGAATGGGAGCATGGTTACGAACCACCAGATCGTGAGCCCGACTACGAGGGACGCTAAGTCAGCAAGGGACAAACCGCTTAGTTGGCCTAGGTAAAGGACCTTAAAGATGAATATATAGAGGGCAGCGACCATAAAGTTGGCTAGGGTCAGAGTGAGGTTTGAGGCCAAGACGAACCTCCCCCAGGTGAACCTCCTCCTGAGGATACGGCCGAACAGGTAGAAGCCAAGGAAGTTCCCCGGGACAGCTGCGAGCAAGCTACCCTCATAGAGGCACCCATGTTTTATGGAGTCCGCGATCAGCGTGCCTATGGCTGCGCCCACACCAGCGGGCATCGGGCCGAATATAACGGCGAAGAACGAGGGTACGATCACGGCAGGCCTGAACTGGCCGAAACCCCAGGGCGAAGGTACGTATGCGGTCATGTAAGATCCTATCGCGTAAAGCCCAGCGCATAACGCCGTTGCCACCAAGGAAATCGATGGTCTCAATCCTTTAGCAGCGCTCAATCATCAGCTACCTATGAGTTTCAGGACAGCGCATCAAGGATAAGCCTTGTCTTTAGAGAATTTGCATTCTTTAAAGAACGAGAAACTCTATATCGTGAAGATCAGGACTCAAACTCCAATGGGTTCCTCCACCCAAAGGATTTGAGGAGTTCCCCTACCGTAATGGATGGACGCAGACTCTTCTTCGCTTCCGGAATCGTCTGAAAATTAATCTCCGAGAGGTCATCCGGCACGCCTATGAAGACCTTTAACCTCTTGTACGCCACCTTCCCCCTTGGCTTCTTCCATGGGAGCATCCCCCTCACGACTCTCCTCACGAACCTATCTGGTCTCCTCGGGCGCTTAGGAGCCTTTTTCTGAGAGCCGAGGGTCCTTAACCCTAAACGCTTCTTCATCTCGTCCATGGCGTTCTCTCTACTGCCTGATATGACGGCCTTCTCGGCGTTCACCACGATCACCTCCTCGCCGTTCAGGATGCGCTTAGCCACGTTGCTGGCCAACCTCCCTAGGATGAGGTTAGATGCATCTATCACTGTGACCCGCTTGCGCTCGCCCACAGCTCTAGCCTCCCTGCGCTCCTAAAATTAAGTTACTTAGTTTTCTTTATTCCTTCGAAACCTTTTTATCGTTTTTACTCTCGCTTTCTTCTTCACACGATCTACAGGTCTGCCCACGATGTCCTTTCCGTCAACCTCGACCGCTGAGCCATCTGGGAGCTTGATGCGGAGGACGACCACGCTCTTTTGCACGCGCTTCTTCCTACCACCATCCAATATCACTATGGTGTTCTTGGTCTCATCGACTATCTTGCCCTTCACTCCAATGTAGCCTGGATGCGTGCTCTCGATGACGTTAGCCTTAAGTCCGATCAACTCATGCTGGAGCACGTTCTGTGGCGTTATAGGGCTCAACTTCACCCACTCCTATTCCTTCAGCTCCAGGCTCTTTGGCCCATCCTTGATGACCTCGACCATCTCCACGCCCTTCGACCTCAGCATCTGCTCCAACTCGTCAGCGCTGTCACGGCTCCATATGGAGATCTTCCTGAGCGTATCCGATATGCCCAGGTCCTTATACCTCCTCAAACTTGAGCCCAAGGGAATGGATACGTATTCAACTACTCCCTTAATGGTCCTATACTTAACCTTATGGGTAGATCTGTCGACGCCAAGCAGGATGGGATCGAGGATCCTCCTGAGTTCGGGTTCGTCCAACCCTCCTTTTACGATGAACCTCTTACGCATATTGGATCCTCTGCTTAGATCCTCTCTCCGCATTTCGGGCAACGGTAGTTCTTATACAACTTTCTCCTGCTTCCCTTCCTTACAACGTCTCGAATTAGCTTAGCTCCACATCGAGGGCAGGTCGCCATGGCCCCTCCTCCTTTATTTAAATGAGGCGCCTCTTCCTGTTCACGCCCTTCGTCTGCCAGCTGTACTTTTTGATCCTCTTACTCCTCCCGAAGCCGCACGCCGAGCACACCTTATGTCTTACGTGGTACGACCTACGCCCGCACCTACGGCAGCGTATGACCCTCGTCTTGTTCCTCTTCCCAAAGGAAGGCGTACCTTTTGTCAATGTGCACACCATAACTGATTGGCTGTATGCCTGCGATTCCAGCCCTTATGGAAATAAAGTTATACGGCTTAAGACCTATAAACCGCTCAATTATTGGCGTTTATCTAGGGGAGATAATAGAAATAAAACGGTCATATAAAAATTTTAAACGCAAACTTCATTCTGTAGCTGATTTGCCCAACATGGTTATCCTTTTTCGGAGGTTCGTTAAATCGCATTCTTGAATCCCCATACTCATAACCTAGTTAACAGAAGGTCACTTGGATGACTAGCCATCGGAGATGAGATATAGGCCGGAGCCTTAATGAGCGGCTATTGCGCCATAATCAGCTTCACACGTGGCTTTTGATTAAA
>CAZTBK010000002.1:0-18981 GCA_964611975.1 uncultured Candidatus Bathyarchaeia archaeon
AGTCAGAAAAAGAGCCATAAAAAAATGAATAATAAAAAGAATTATTTTCAATTTAAGGATATTTTAAAGAAATAATTATTTTATAGCCTTTTTTTCCCAACTCCATAGGGGAAGATATTTTGGACATAGCATCTTTTAAATAGGTAAAGTGAAAAGTATAAAACAGGAGCACCGTGAAGATATGGATTGAAAAATGCATGAGGGAAGCTGAAAGATTAGCTTTTCAAGATATCTTTAGGAAGGTATTCATAAAGGCTCCTTTAGATCTAATCAAATTATCTTCCATCCTGAAAAGCGCTGTTGATGTTATCCCCCTTAATGAGGGGCAGAAAGATGCGGTGATTTTTCACCTTTGTAGGGGAATAGTTGAGCTACAGGAATACACCAAAATAAACCCCTCGTTAATGGCTGCGATGACGTCAAACAAGATCGTGGATAAGGCAGCCAAGGAGTACGGCAGATGCATACTTGCTAAAGCTTTATCCAATGTGTTTGATGCATCGATCTCAAAGTATAAGAATTTAACTGCGAAGAGCATCTTCCTTAATGATTTAGCAGAGGTTTCAGAGGCCCTCCATAAACTAGAATGGATAAAGGACATCGAGAGCTTTGGCCAAGGCAAGAGAGAAATTCATGAACTACTTACAGGGCAATTAAAATTACTTCTTGATCAAGATTGGACACCTGACAGGGAGCTAAATGGTAAATTAGAGGAAGCTGAAGCAGAGTTTTTCAAGGACGTCGATATGATGGAGAAGCTCACAGGGTTTAGGAGGGGGAGCATAGGCAAATACGTTGAGAGGCCAGAAATAGTTTCGTTCTTTGACCCGTGGTATTCTGAAAATAGGAGAACTAAGTGGTGGGGGGTAAAGTTTTATCCCATCCTTAACGTCATTAACATACAGCCACCATATCTTTATTTCGATGCCTTAAGAAAGGGATTACTCGCCCGGGAAGCTGCGCGCCTTTTTTCCCATAAAGCACTAGATAAAATAGGATGGATCTATGAACAGGCAGACTATTGCGCTTATCGGATTTTAGAGAATACCGACGAAGGAAAATTTTGGGCATTCGCTAGGCATGGTCTGAGGGAGGAGTCTAAAAATGCAGACGGATTAGGGTATTACTCCAGACGAGAGAGCATCGTTGGCAACGGTTTCATTAAAGAGGTCTTTTCAAGAGTTAACAGCATCGGTCGTTTTCGACCGTACATCAACGATTCAGAATATCAGACGATCATAGAGACCCTCGCGTTAAAGCCTAGGATGGTGAAGTTGAGCGATAGGGAACTCAAGATCGTGAGGATCCTGATATCTGATCCTAGGGTTTCTATGAGCACTATAGCCCAAAGGATGGGGTTCACATTACCAACTACACGGAGAATGTTCGAAGAGTTAAGCAGGAAGATAAATCTATGGTTCAGTGTTTCGGTAGACGTTAATCAGATAGGTTTAGATGAGTACTTCGTGTTACTTAAGGTCCATCCTGGAAAAGAGGATTTGATCATCAATGCACTCTGGGACATCCCCTATTGCACCAGAATATATAAGGCTTATGGGCCTATGAGCCTGCTTGTTCGCTTCAATGCTCCATTTAACGCTGAACATTATATGCATCAATTCTTACATCAACTGCGCAGACCTGGCCTGACAGAGAACTACGCTATGTGTAAAGTTCAAGATTCGTACTATAACGTTAATCTTCGTTACTATGATGTGCAGAACGGTAGATGGGATGTGCACTGGGATGAGTGGGGACTATGGCTGAGAGAATTTCTCTTTGAGAGGGGTTGGTATTACGTACTGTACGAGGAGGCCATGAAGGGAAAAAAGCCGAAGGCGCGCCCTAAAATAGATAAGCTTGACCTCCAGATCATAAATCAACTTGTGCTCAACTCGCGCCTTCCATTTGCTGAAATTGGACGAAGGTTAGGGATCACAGGTGTTTACGTAAGTCAGAAAGTACACAGATTGATGAACCAAGGCGTGTTGCGACCGATCATGGGATCATATAGGATAGGTTTAGATGAAGTAGCGTTCATCGTTGTCGACTGCGATTCTGATGTTGTTAAGGCTCTATCAGTTGCCTTTAATGAACTACCGATGTGGCAGGGATGGAGCGTAACTGGTGATGTTGAAGGATTGATCGCGATTATTTTCGTACCAACAGGGGATATTGGACAGCTTTTTCATATCATTGACAGGGATCTAGTTCAGAGAGGCGCTGTTAGAAAGTGTTGGCTTCACTTTGTTGGGAAGTGGGTTAGCAAAAGAAGGTTATTAAGGTGGTTGCCAACGGAGCTGTATTCAAAGTCCAAAGGGTGGATCTTCGAGGGCGAAAAATATCTTGAAAAAATAAAGGCGTGCTTAGAACTCTCGAAATAATTAGCAGAGGTCAGGAGCTGTCCTCATCGCTAAGTGATTATATAGGCTATACATATAAGTGACATGAAACGTAATGTTCTTTCTCAATCTCTACCAGCGGTGGCTCCTTCTCCTTGCAGATCGGCATCGCCTGGCCGCACCTTGGATGAAACCTGCAGCCAGATGGGGGGTTAATCGGGCTGGGGACCTCGCCCTTCAGGACTATCCTATTCCTTCTAGCATCCGGGTCCGGGACGGGGACCGATGATGTAAGGGCCTGCGTATAGGGATGCGCGGGTTTTCGGAAGATCTCGTTTGTTGGAGCTATCTCAACGATCTTGCCCAAGTACATCACGGCCACTCTGTGGCTGATGCACTCAACGACGTTCAGGTCATGGCTGATGAACAGGTACGTCAGACCGAGGTCCTTTTGAAGTTTCTGAAAGAGGTTGAGGAGCTGAGCCCTAACCGATACGTCAACCGAAGATGTCGGCTCGTCCAGGACGACGAACTTGGGGTTCATCACTAACGCCCTGGCTATGGCTATCCTCTGTCTCTGACCGCCGCTGAACTCATGGGGATACCTGCGCATGTGCATCTCAGACAAGCCGACTCTGCGCAGCATCTCCAGGACCCTCTCTTCCACCTCAAGGCCCTTGGCCAAGCCTTGGACGACCAATGGTTCGCCGACGATGTCCTTCACGAGCATCCTCGGATCGAGCGATGTGGAGGGGTCTTGGTAGACTATCTGCATTTTCCTCCTGAGCTTTCTAAGCCTTTTCCCGCTGTATGTGGCAAGGTCGTATTTGTTCCTTAGATCCCTCAGTTCCGGTGAGTTATCGTCAGACCTCTCGAGCTCCCTTACCCTGGACCTTACGCTCTCAGGTACATCGAAGTATATGTGACCAGCGGTCGGCTTGAGAAGCCTGATTATAGTCTTACCGAACGTGGTCTTGCCGCAGCCAGACTCTCCGACTAACCCGAAACATTCCCCCTCACGTATATCTAAGGTCACACCGTCCACTGCTTTGAGGTCCGCTATCTTCCTTTTAAATATCCCTCCAGTGACTGGGTAGTACTTCCTTAGCCCGAGCGTTTCGAGTATCGTCTTCATTTTTCCATCGAACCATCGTACAAGTGGCATGCCACCCAGTGTTTATTCGAGACCTCGACTAGCTTTGGCCTCTCCCTTTTACATATGTCCATAGCGAAGTCGCACCTTGGATGAAACCTGCAGCCAGATGGGGGATCGATTAAGTTGGGCACGGTCCCTCTTATCGACTTAAACTCCTTGCCTGGCCTTGGAATGCAGGATATGAGCCCCCTCGTATACGGATGCATCGGGTTGTTAAAGATCTCCTTAACGTCGGCCACCTCACATATCGATCCAGCGTACATGACGGCCACCCTATCGCACATCTCAGCTATGACGCCCATGTCATGCGTTATGTACAGTATCGAGGAACCGAAGCGCTTCTTCAGCCTTCTCATAAGGTCCAGTATCTGCGCCTCGATGGTCACGTCTAGGGACGTGGTTGGCTCGTCAGCTATGAGGAGGGCTGGGTTGCATGCCAAAGCCATGGCTATGACGGCTCTCTGCTGCATCCCACCACTCAGTTCGTGAGGGTACATATCGACCACCCTCTCTGGGTCGGACATCCCCATCTCCCTCAGGATCTCAATCACCTCCTTTCTGACCTCCCTTTTGAGCCTCGCACTGCAAAGCCTCCTGAGGATTGGGATCTTGTTAAGGATGGCCAGTGAGACCGCCTTTGGGTCATTGAGCATCTTTTCGTATACCTTTCTTTCGAGTTTTAGCGTAAACATCCGTAAGATGTTCCTGTCGTTGTTATTTATCTCCTTGTTTATGCTGTCTAAAGCTCTGCGGAGCATCTCATCCCCCCTATGGTGCAGATATACCTCAGAGACCTGCTCTCCGATAGAATAGACGGGGTTTAGAACAGCGTTTGGCTCCTGGAAAACCATTGAAACCTTGTCCCCCCTGACCTCCCTGAGAGTCGATTCCCCTGCCGTTAACAAGTTGACCTGCTCGCCAGAGGGCAAAGAAAGCATCACTTTTCCGCCCTCAATTTTCCCTGGCGGTGGGACCAGCATAAGAATTGAAAGGCCCGTGACCGTCTTCCCGCATCCTGTTTCGCCCACTATCCCAAGGGTCTCCCCCTTCTCGATTGTAAAACTTACATCCTCGATGGCCTTGACTATACCTTCATATGTGTAGAACCTTACCTTCAGATCTTCAACGTCAACTATCTTCTTCATACTATCTCCTCCTCAGCATAGGGTCCAGGATATCTCTGAACGCATCCCCTAGAAGGTTCCACCCGAGGACGAAGAGAAATATGAATATCCCTGGTATCGTGAATGTGTACCAGTATTCATAGGGGTTTCCAGGTGTCCCTATTATCCAGTTTCGTGAATATGATATCATTTGCCCCCAGTCCGCGTAACCATATGGAGCTCCAAGCCCAAGGAAGCTTAATGCCGCTTCAGACAAAACCATGCTTCCGATATCCAGAGATCCCATTATGATGAGGGGATATATGGCGTTAGGTAGAATGTGCCTTATGATTACCCTGAGGTCTGAGCAACCGACGGCCTTCGCAGCTTCAACGTAATCTTCTCCTCTGATCCTTAACACTTCACCTCTCATCAATCTGGCATAACTGGGCCATCCGACTATTATAAGCGCCTCCATGACGCTTTCTAAGCTTGGGCCGAAAGCCACGACCAGCGCCATCGCGAGGATCAGCGTTGGGAGGGCGAAAAATATCTCAGTGATCCTCATAAGCGCTTCATCTATTATCCCACCATAATAGCCAGATATGCTCCCTAACACCACACCTATTAAGAAAGCACATGTCACGATTGTCAGACCTACTCGGAAGGCTGTCCTGGTCCCCCATATACACCCGTAGAAGATGTCATACTGTCCCTCAGCTGTCCCGAAGGGGTGCTTTTCGCTGGGCGATCTCGGTGTAGGGCTCCAACCATCCCTTGGTATTTTATATGGATCCTTCCCCTCTTGAGGAGGAGCTATTACTGGCGCTAGGATAGCTATTATCACGAAGAACAGGATTATTGTCATACCGATGAGAGATAGGGGGCTTTTCTTAATCCTATCAATCGTGAATTTAAGCTCCTTTAGCGCAGGCGATAAATCCCCCCTCAATATCCTAACCTTCAATCGACATTCACCATTCATCCTAAACTAACTTTGGGGTTAATGTACACATATAATATATCCACAGCTAAGTTTGCGAACACGAAGATTACCCCAACGAAGAGGGCGAAGCCGAGCACCGCAGGTATGTCAAGCTGCCCTGCCGCATGTGCCGCCCAATATCCTATGCCCGTATAGCAGAAGACGGTCTCAGTTATGACCATGCCACACACCATACCAGCAAACAACATCCCTGAAATGGTGATCGCTGGGATCAATGCGGTTCTCTTGGCATGCTTGTTAATCACGGTCCTCTCATCCAAACCCTTTGCCCTAGCCATCATGACGTAGCCCTTGCTAAGAGATTCGAGCATACTTGAGCGCATTATCCGCATGATGAGCGCCGTGTTCAACAGAACCAGGTTTGCTACTGGCAATATCAAGTGCCTTAGGGCGTCCACAAATATCCAAAACTGACCATTAAGTAAGGAGTCTATCGTGTTGATTCGCGTGTATCTGATGAAGTAAGGAGAGTGCACGTACGCACTGGCGGCCTCCCCTAGCCTTCCGGGAGGGAACAAACCTAAATGGCCGTAAAAGGCCGATAGCAACAATATGGCGGACCAAAAAGTCGGGAGGGACCACCCAACTATTGCCATAACCCTAGTCACATGGTCTATCAGCTCATTTTGGTGCACCGCAGATAATACCCCCATTTTTATACCTATGAATATGATTAGCGGGGCAGAGAACAGGGCGAGTTCCAGCGTGGCTGGAAGAAAATTAATGATGGCGTCTGAAACAGGCATATGAACTGACTCAGACCAGCCTAAATTACCATGTAGGACCTCGCTCATCCAGTTGAAGTATTGAATGTAAAATGGATCGTTCAGGTGATACTTTGCGATTATTTCATCGATATTCCTAAGCAGTTTTGGGTCTGTGACATAGAGAGAGGCCCTTTCCACAGGGCTGAAGCACATGGTAATTGCGAAGATGAGCAGGGTAACGCCTATTAGGACAGGTATCGCCATTAAGAGTCTCCTAAAGATGTATGTTCTGAGAGTCAAATTGAACCAACCCCAAAAAAAGAGGGGGGATTTAATAAGCTTTTTCCAGATAGTAGAAGTAGGTTCCTGGGAATATCGGGTTGTAGAACCAGCCCTTTACCCAGTCCCGCTCATAGTGGCGTCCGACAGGCTGGTACAGCGGCAGGCTTATGACCTCCTCATGGTATATGCGCTGCAGTTCATAGTAGATCTCACGCCTCCTCGCTGGATCTACCGTGGTTACCCCTTCCTCAATCAAGGCATCGACGGTTGGATTACTATAGCTTTGGGACCATGCGAAATCTCCCTCACTATGCATGTATGGAAAGACGAAGTTGTGCGGGTCAGGGAAGTCGGCCAACCAGCCTAGGATACATATAGTAAAAGTGCGCCCGCTGAGTTGCCCTAGGAAGGTGGGCCATTCAACAGCCAGAACGTCTATGTTAAACTTGTCGTTAATTGAGTGGACGTTCTCGGCGAACATCTCAGCCGCTATTCTTCTCGGCTCATTGCCTATGTTATACGTGATCGTCATCTTGAACCCCTTCTCCCACAGTTCTCCGTTCCAGGCCTTTTTGAAGTACTCCTCCGCTTTCGATAGGTCGAAAGAGTACTTCTCCTGGTCTGGGTTGTAGTACGCTAATCCTTCAACTACACACGTGGCAGGCTGTTTTCCATACCCAAGCAACGCCTCATCGATATAGGTGTCCCAGTCGAACGAATGCGCGAAGGCAAGGCGCACGTTTATATCAGAGAAGAAGTCCAGCGGAATTCCTTCCCCGTCGAGCTTGCCGCTTCCTACATATGGGCTTTCACTACTTATGTTGAAGTTGAAGAACGCGTTGATGCAGACTAATTCCGGCAGGTCTGGGACGTATCTTATTCCCTCAACGCCCTCCAGCTCCGGGTAGTGAGCGGGAGGGACGTACACAATGTCGGCGTCGCCCTCGGTGAACATCAGCTTCCTCGTGGCCCACTCATCAACTTTCTTTATGACGACTCTCTCGATCTTGGCCGGTCCTTGCCAATAGTTATCGTTCCTGACCAAGGCAACTTCCACCCCGTGTTCCCAGTAGTCCAGTTTGAAGGGTCCGGATCCCATCATCTTGTCCACAAGAGGCGTCTCAGTCCTGGCCACCCCGTTGACCCTCGCCATGTCCTCACCTGTTCCATCCCAGTCGCCCTGCTCTATGCACCATTTCTTGCTGACTATAGACGACCAGGATTGAGCCAAGATGCACAAAAGCGGGGGATAGGGCTTCGCAAGGTGGAGGATGACGTTGTTCCCGCTTACTTCAACGGCCTTGTCTATGTCCTCATAAGACACGACTATGTTCCCATCCCCATCACGAGTTGTATAAACGCCCAACAGCGGCTCCAGAAGCATCCACGCAGGGCCTCTGATGACGTCTCTCACCATCACCCGCTCTAGCGAGTATTCCACGTCTTCAGGTGTGACTGGATCGCCATTTGAGAATTTTATGCCTTCCCTTATCGGAAAGGTATAGGTTAAGCCGTCCTCACTAATTAGACCGTTCTCCAGCGTTGGAACCTCAGAGGCAATCCTAGGCTCAAACTCATCCGTGTGCTCTCCCTTGAAGAATATCAGCGTCTCATAGACATTGAATATCACCTCGGCGCTTGCGGTGTCGTAAGCGCATGCCGGATCCAAGGTCTCTGGTTCGCCTATGGTGGCCACTATGATGGTGCCTGGGTTCTTGATCTCAGGTCTTGGTGGAGGCAGGGTGAGGTACCACGCTAGGCCGGCGACCACGACTATCGCTGCTATTATCGCTACTATCGCTGTTGTAGAGATCGCTTTCACCTTACTCAAAGTTTCCTTCTCCCTTGTTATGTTTGACCTATTATACTTCATGTAATTGTTTAAAAACTTTACGTTTATTTGTTGCTAAATAAAAACTTTTTCTCTAAGAATGTAAAGATCAATTACAGAGAGCATTTAAATCACGATATATAATGCCTTTTAAATAATCGAAGTTGGAGGTTTGGCGATTAACTCATCGATCAGGTTCAGGTAGGATGTCGTCTTCAACGATCATAGTTATCTTAGGTCTCCCCTCATATCTTGTATCTTCGGCGATGCCTGCCGGGCATAGCCGTCAGGAAGAGGACGTTTGCAAACACAACCATATGCAAAAATATGCAAAATCAGAAGTGACGTCATCTAACCATCACTCCATCTTCTCCGAGGAGGTGGCACGCCACATAGTGATCTTTCCTTACCTCTATCAAGCGAGGCTCCTCTGAGGAACATTCGGCGAGGGCGTAAGGACAACGTGTGTGAAAGCGACAGCCAGATGGTATGTGTATCGCGGATGGGACCTCTCCTTTAAGTTTAATCGTCCTCCGCCTTCGTTCAGGGTTCGGAATGGGGACGGCTGACATCAAGGCCTTCGTGTAAGGATGCAAGGGGTTTGAGAAGATCTCCTCTTTGCTACCCATCTCCACTATTTTCCCGAGGTACATTATGGCTATTCTATCTGATATGTACTTCGCCACCGCTAGGTCATGGGTGATGAAAAGGTAGGTGAGCCCGAACTCCTTCCTTAGGTCCATCATGAGGTCAATTAACACTGTCCTTAGGGAGACGTCGAGCATGGAGACGGGCTCGTCCGCAACTATAAACTCGGGTTTCAAGATGATGGACCTGGCTATGGCAGCCCGCTGCCTCTCTCCTCCACTCAGTTGATGCGGATATAAGTCGAAGAACCGTTCAGGGGGGGTTAAACCTACCTTCTCAAGCATCCCCAAAACCGTTTTCTCCTTGTCCAGCCCCCTCGCCAAACCGTGGATCTCTAGTGGATGGCCTACAGCCTCACCTATCCTCATCCTGGGATTAAGGGAGGCGTACGGATCTTGGAAGATTATCTGTACCCTCCTCCTGAGCAGTCTGACGTCCTCAGATTTAAGCCTTGCGATATCCATGCCGTCGAAAAAGATCCTTCCATCCGTGGGTTTAAGGAGCATCGCCAGGAGCATCCCAGTCGTCGTCTTCCCGCATCCACTTTCGCCGGCTAAGGCGAAGACCTCGCCCTTTCTTATCGAAAAACTGATGTCGTCCACTGCCCTAATGTAACTCGTTTTTCTCGTAAACAACCTCTCGATGAAGCTTTTCTGGACAGGAAAGTACTTCTTCAGGTGTTCGACGCTAACGATCTCACTCATCGCCCCATGCCCTCGTAAAGAAAGCATCTGACAGATCGCCCTCCGAGTTCTATCATCGGTGGCTCCTTTACACGACATACTTTCATGGCATATGGGCATCTGGGCCAGAAACGACAACCTTTAGGGGGGTCCAACAGATCTGGAGGGGAGCCCGGGATTCCCTCTAATTTCTGGTCAGCAAGCTCTATGTTCGGGACCGTCCGAAGAAGCCCCTGTGTGTAGGGGTGCTTTGGATCTTTATATAAGGATATACTATCTGTACATTCAACGAACTTTCCAGCGTACATGACGATGACCCTTTCGCACCTCTCCAGGACAATGCTTATGTCATGAGTTATGAGGATGAGCGCCATCCCATAGGCATCGCGCAGGCGTTCCAGCAGGTCCAAGATCTTCGCTTGGACTATCACATCAAGAGCGGTTGTGGGCTCATCGGCTATCACTATATCTGGGTTCAGGGCGATCGCCAAGGCGATCATAATGCGCTGTCTCATCCCGCCACTGAACTGATGCGGATAATCACTCATGCGCTCAGGTGGAATGCCTACGTCTTTCAAAGCTTTTTCAGCGCGTCTAAGCGCTTCTTCCCTGCTAATTTCAGGCTTGTGGGTCCGTATGAACTCGATGAGGTGATCTCCGACTTTCTTTACAGGGTTCAAGGAGGTCATGGGATCCTGAAAGATGTACGCTATCCTCTCCCCTCTGATGTGGCGCATCTCCTCCTCAGAGTAGTTCAAGATGTCCTTCCCATATATCCTAATGTGGCCGCTCACGATGAGCCCGGGATAAGGGAGAAGACGTATCAAGGAGTGCCCAAGTGTGGACTTTCCTGAGCCTGATTCACCGACCAAACCTAAGGTTTCACCCTTATCCAGAGAGAAGGAAACGCCATCGACAGCCCTGATAGCCCCTCTCCTCGTCCTGTATTCCACGGTCAACGAATCGACTTCTAACAGAGGCAGGGACGTCACCTCACCGCTCAAGTCTCGGGTTCAACAACTCACTTAGTCCTTCTCCGATGAGCGTGAAGCCGAGCGCGAGAAGGATGATCATGATGCCCGGAAATGCTATGACCCACCATGCGCCGCTAGGAAGGAGGACCCTCCCGTCGGTCAGGTCCCATCCCCAGTCCGGTACATCCTTCGTAACCCCCAGACCGACAAATGTCAAGCCCGCGGCCGTGAGGATCGCATCGGCGAAGTTCACAGTCGCCACGGAGACTATTGAGGGGATCACGTTCGGTAGAATGTAATGTAGGAGTATCGTACGCCCCCTAGCACCTATAGCTCGGGCAGCGAGGACGTACGGCAACTCCTTTATGGTCAAAACGTGACTTCTGACTATCCTGAAGTAAGATGGGACGTACACGACAGCTATCGAAAGAGCCATGTTGATGACCCCTCTCCCAAGCATGGCAGATATGGTGATAGCGAGAACCAGTCCAGGGAACGCATAGATGCTGTCCATGATCAAGGAGCATACCCTGTCAAGCGCACCACCAATATAGGATGAAACTAGACCGATGGGCACACCTATCATTAGACAGAAAAGTACTGAAAGGACGGCAACTTGAATCATGATCGACCCACCGCATAGGACCCTGCTCAGCATATCTTGGCCCAAGTGGTTCGTACCTAGGGGGAATTCCCCACCAGGGGGGGACCTTATTGGACCGACGTTAAGGGCAGATGGATCATGTGGTGAGATCCACGAAGAGATTAAAGTCATTACAATAATAGAGATTACAATGCCCAACCCTACGATCACCATCCAACCTGCCATGCCCCTACTGGTCAACGATGCCAGCCCTAATGAGATGCGTACGCGTGAGGCCCGTTCAGCTTCCATTCCATTCAGCACTCTCCTCATAACCTTATTCTTGGGTCGAGATACGCATATAGAACGTCCACGATGAGGCTAGTCAGCGCAACGAGGATCCCGAAAAATACCACATCCCCTTGAATGGCGGTGTAATCCCTAAAGTTTATCCTATCGACAAGGTATCTCCCCAATCCCGGCCAAGAAAACGTGGTCTCTGTCAGAATGGCACCCCCAAGAAGGGCAGCAAACTGCAAACCCATCATAGTAAGAACTGGAAGGAAGGCATTCCTAAACGCGTAGCCATAGAGCACCGTCCTCTCCTTTAGTCCTCTGGCCCTCGCTGCCGTCACGAAGTCTAAACGCAGCGTCTCCAACATATTACTCCTGGTCAATCTAATGAAGACGCCACAGAGGACGAGGCCCAGCGTTAAAGAAGGAAGGAAGAGGTACCTCAAGGCCTGAATGAACTTAAATATGTTGCCTTCAAGAAGGCTATCGATCGTATACAGGCCCGTCGAAATGTGTAAGCCCCCTATGTTCAACCCGTGCGGCTCCATACCGGGGTATATCCGCCCACCAGTTGGGAGCCAGTGAAGGAAGACGCCGAAGATCATCTGGAACATCATACCTAAGAAGAATATCGGGATGGAGTACATGACTATCCCGAAGAGCCTTATCAGGTGATCCTGAGGTGAGTTATATGATTTGGATGACCTCACGCCTAGGAGTATCCCTAAGCCGACCGCAATGATCATGGAGTAGATTGTAAGTTCAAGCGTTGCTGGGAAGGCGGAGAATATCTGTCGTCCAACAGGTGAGAAATCTTGCATCGACTTCCCTAGGTCGCCGCGCATTAACCCAGCCAGGTATTCAAAGTATTGAACCAGTAACGGTTTATCGAGCCCCAATCTTTGCCTCATCTGTTCTATGGTCTCTTGACTAGCTGCCTTTTCGAAATGAAGTAGGACGGGATCGCCTGGCAGGACCCTCACAATCAAAAAGACGAAGGTTAGCAGCAACATTATCATAGGTATGGTAAGTGATATCCTAGTGAGGATGTATGATCGTAAACCCATGATCGCATCACTCCCCCTCAAAAAAAGAATAGAGGAGAGTTTTGACCTCATTCTTCTATCGCGTACATTAACCAGAGGCGCCAGCTTTGCGTGATGTCCATGACCACGCCGTAAACGTTCGGCTTAGTTACAGCATAGGGTGTGATTGAGAATATCGGGACTACCGGGCAATCCTGCACAGCCAGCTCATCGATCTGAGCGTATAAACCGGGCCTCTCCTCAGCAGGCGCCGATCCTGCTTGCTCCCATAGAGCCTTCATTGCCTTACCATTATCAGTTTCGATGTAATTATGATGTAGCCACGATGCGAAATAGAGCCAAGCATAGTTATCTGGGTCGATGTAATCTGGGTACCAACCGTATATGTAGACCTGCATGATCTCCGCGTTTCTATTTGCCCTGTAACTGGGCCAGTCCGCAGGATGGAGGGTCACTTCTATGACCCCGCTCGCTTCAAATGATTCCTTATACATCAGGGCTTGTTCAGCGCTTTGTGGATAGTGTCCAGAACTCTCATACCACAGATCGATTTTAAGCTTGTTGTCCTCATCATAACCAAGCTCTGCAAGTAGGCTCCTAGTGAGCTCGTAGTTGGCGTCTCCTAGAGCTTTGAATGCCTCTGTATGACCTATCAAGCCCTCCGGTATTATGCTGTACAGCGGCTTAGCCTGCCCGAGAAACACGGTTTCGCATACAGCCGGTCTGTTCAATGCAGCCGCTAAGGCCCTTCTAGCCCTGGCATCATCAAATGGTGGCATATGTTCTTGAAAGATCATGTACTGTATGGCAGCGCCCTTCCCCTCCCAGACCTTAACGTTCGGGTTACCTTGAAGGTCGGCTATATCGGTCGCTGTTAGATGCCTGAACGCTATGTCTACATCCCCAGCTTCTAAGGCCATCCTGAGCGCTGTCGGATCGGAGTACATCTTTATGATGATGTTCTTCGTCTTCGGCCATCCTCCACTCGCGTTCCAGTAGTTCGGGTTCGCCTCAAGCTTCATCTCCACGTCTTTACCTGCAACCCTTACCCACTTTGTCAACTTGTATCTGCCGCAGTCGACTGCGTAGCTCGCTCTAGCATCTCCCTCCACGTATTCGGTCAACGAGTCGAATGGGGCGTATTTTGGGTTGACGATGGAAAATGCTTGACAAGCCAGATACTGAAGGAAGTAGGCACAAGGCACCTTAAGGTGGAAGACGACCTGATATTTGCCTGTGACCTCCACGCTGTCTATAAGAACTTCAAAGGTCCCCATGCTGACCTGGAACCCTTCCGGACAGGCAATATTCTTTGACCTATCGAAGCTATACTTCACATCGTCGGCTGTAACTTCGGTTCCATCCTCGAACTTGACGCCGTGTCTTATGTTGAAGGTCCAGGTCTTCATATCGTCGCTGACCGTCCAGTCGGTCGCTAGGGCAGGGATGATGTCTTCAGGCCCGGCCTCAGATCCAGGACGGATCTCGACCAGAGTGAGGCCGGTTTGCTGAATTATGCACCATCCAAAGAAGTCGTAAGCCTGAGCAGGATCGATCGTGTGCTCGACAGAGTCCGTGGTCCCCCAGATCAGCGTATCCTTGTATTTAGGTCCAGGCGGTGGTGCTGGTGGTAAAGTGAGGTACCACGCTAGGCCGGCGACCACGACTATCGCCGCTATTATCGCTACTATAGCAACTGTGGATATTCCCTTTATTTTCGTCAAAGTCCCTCTTCCCTTAACCCTTTTTTTTCATTCATGTTAAGGAAGATATATATAAATCTTTGCTTTAAAGCGAGGAAAATCGATTAAATGTAAAGGAAAAGTTTTACTTTGTCGTTAGCATACCGACGCCCATAGTATCTAGCGAGTCCTCCATAATGCTCTATTATATCCACCTCTATCCTTAATACAGCTACCAGAATCTCTTCTTTAGGGCCTTTCTCTCGGCCTCAACGACCAGTTCAAATAGGTGGTCGTTTAAGGCCCTTTCCTTCTCTAGGATGCCTCTCGCCTCCGTAGGCCCTAAGTTTTTCCCAGCCAAGATCACCGCAGCTATGCGCCCATATTTAGATATCAGTTTGGCCGTCTCCCTGGCCCTCCTTACAACCCTCCTCTCCTTCATCGTCATGGACCTATTCACCTTCCTACATATCCTCGAGACATCCCACTCTGAGGCTTTCACCATTCCTATCTTATCAGAGCCGCATTTTGGGCAGCGAGGCTTGTCAGGTAAGTCTCTTACCCTGATCGTCTCCACGTACTTCCAGCAGTTCGTACACAGAAATGTTCCAGCTCCGTCCAGCAACCTCACCCTAGCTGAGTCGATCAGGATGCGCCTCATCTTCTCAGGCGAGATCAAATCCGACTTCCTACCTATCCTCTCTAGACCGACACGGGCTATCGGTGAGATCCTGCCATCGGTCCTCAGATGGGTGACCTCTATTTCGCCATCACGAATGCGCTTAAAGATGAGGGCGGAATTCCTTATGTCAAGATCCTTGTCGAACGTCTCCTTTATGGCTTCATCATAGATCACCGTGCCCTCGAAGCTCTTCGACAAACGGCCGATGCTCACACTACTTAAGTCAGCCCACTTGGACAATGCGCCAAACCTCCTAGCCACGTGGATTAGCCTTCTCTTAAAAAGGCCGGTCTTCGCCGAGGCCTTAATCGCGACATCCCTGATGTCCATATCGATTAGCTCACGCAATACATGTATGACATCGGTGGAGGAAGCCACCCCTAACGTCCTGAGGACTATCCTGTACGGATCCTGTTGGACGCCTATCGTGTACCCTGTCTTCTCTGAGAGCATGTGCCCTATCAGCCTAGCTATGGTTCTGTTGACCATCGAACCGAAGCACGCATGTATGATGACATAGTCCTCCCAGTCCTCAACGGTGATCCTTCTGTCCGTTGGGATGGGAAACCCTAAGCGGACCTGCTCGACTATCTCGTTGATCGCCCTAGAAATGGTTCTAGCGTCGGCCGGATATGTCTTAGAGAGATCGGACACTACTTCCTCCAGCCCGATGCCCTTCTTGATTCGTTCTTCAACGAACCTCCTGATCTTACCTACCTCCAGTGCCACTTCAAATGGGACAGGTATCTCCTCCCCGACCCAGCTGGGGATGGCCCCAGTTGGGTCCTCGACAGGTTTGACGTAGATTTTATCCCCATACACGTTAACGATCTTCCAAGGGTTTCCACGGACAATAAACTTCGTCCCGATCTCGCCATACTCAGAAACGAACGCCTCATCCAAGATCCCTATAGGCGTATCGTTCGTCTCATCTATCACCAAGTAGTTTTTCTCATAAGGGATCATCGAGAGGTTTCCGTAGTAATACTCATACATCCCCTTCCTGTCACGGGGGCTTAAAGCCAACTTATCCTTGAACGAAACCCAGGCCAGCCTTGGGTATCTGGTGTGCATGTAGGTCAGGACCTTGACGAGGTCTTCCTCGGTCAGGTCTCTGTATGGGTAAGCCTTCCTGATGATCTCCAATATCCTCTGAAACGGCATCCTCCTCCTACGAAGGAGCATGCCAGTGATCTGATGCGTCAAAGCATCAAATGGCTTCTCAGGTATGCTCACGGGCTCCAGGCTCTCCAGATATGCCCTCCTCGCGATGACCATGGCCTCGAGCGTGTCCTCGGAGTCCAAGGTAACTATCACGCCCTTAGCGACGCCCCCGATCCTGTGTCCGCTTCGCCCAACGCGCTGGAGAAGTCTAGTGACCTGCCTAGGGGAAACGTATTGTATGCAGAGGTCAACCCTACCGATGTCCAACCCCAACTCAAGGCTCGACGTACAATTATGGGTTATGAAACCATCCACGATGAAATTAGATGAGGGATTGACATCAAATATGTCATAAACGGGTTCTACTCTGTGGGTCTTCTCTACATTTCTGACGCAGTCCCAGAAAATATCGGAGGCTGCCTCAACGGAATTAGGTATATCGGCAAACTGACTGTAAACGGAAGGTGGTTTGCTGACCTCCCTTCTAGTGATCGCCCTTTCGTTTTTCTCACACTTGTAAGGGCTCATCCCACATTTTTCCTGCACCCCATAAGTTGTCAAATTAGTTCCCTCTCTCACGTTTTTCAGATTTTCCCCAATGTTCGGCATACAATCCCTCTGCGAGCAACCATCGCCTGCTGAGGTTACACCTAACTTGCGTCCATGCGAAAATTGGCATTTTTTTAAGAGGGTTCTCAAATGCCGGCCTTCCCTCACCGCAACCGTATACTCTGTGCGCCCCTCTCTTCCCTCAGATTCTTCCTTCCGAAGGTTCGAAAGTATGCCCTGATTCAGCAAGAGTAATTGAAGGTCCCGCGCCATCCCCTCGCTGAAGGCGATAAATGAGGCTGAATAAATTCTCTGCCCCCTTCTTTCGATGCATCCGCCGCCATCAAAGTACCCTGCTAAGAAGGCGAAGACAAGCTTAGATGGGAGACTGAAGAAGATTGGGGGGATTCTCACGCTTGACGCATTCTTTCCACCCTTGATCCCCATGTTTCTGAGGGCCTTGCATAACCATGTCGCGTGTGTGCGGGCATGCCAAACACCTTCTGAGTCCCTCCTCGTTCTACATATAAGAGAGAACTCACTTCTCAAGATGTCGATGTAACGTCTAAGTAATATCAGGTCGCTATTATGGAGGCGTATTATGCCTCTTCTAGAGATGGACCCATCTGATAATAGAAACCCTATAAACCTAGCGACCCGCTCATTAATGCGCCACGGAAGGCTACCACTCACGTAGTTTCTGCATCCAACAGCCTCTATTTCATGGTACACATCCCTGAGGTGAAAACCCGCTTCGCGCAATAGTAGTTTAAATGTACTGTATGGAATAGCATTTCCACGGCTCAGGTAGCCGCGAATTTTACTTCTTGAAACCTGTAAGTGCCTGGCGATATTTACGTAGGTCCTATAGCGATCCCTTAATATGGTCTTAATATCGTTCCTCAAGTGATCCGAGATTCGTATGTAGATGTCTTCCGGCAGGAATTGGAAAAGTTTGATAGAGTGCTCCTTATAGGGAAAGGCCCTAGCTAACGCGAGAGGCAGACCAGGTTTCAAATTCCTGGCGGATATCCACTTCAGTTTACCATCTTCATCGATGGTAAGGAACCTATGATCGGAAGTGCACTTCAATCTAAATCCCGATCTAGTAGTGACCTGGATGAGCTGGCCCATACCTGTTTCCTCAGCTGACCGAGCTGACGCTGGCCGGATTCTAAGGGACCTGGACAGTGATAAAATCTCAAGTGGAGTTTTGTGGGATGCCAGCGTCCTAATCGGCGTCCACTGACCGTTACTGAGTAGGACCCTAGAGTCACCGGATACGCAGACCAACCCCCTCAATTTACCACCCTTCAGGCCGCGCTCAGCAGCTATCCTAGCCGGTTTCGCTAATGATCCATGGTGTATGCTGACGGGAAAGTCGATGTCCCAGACCTTGAACCTGCTCGCCAATACCTCTGCTATAGCCCTAGTGTTCGTGAAGAGTAGGACAGACCTATGTCCCTCGATGAGCTTGCGCATAACCCTCAGTCTCGCAGCCACCTCAGGATGAGTATACAGGATGTTTGCCAACTCGTAGTCCTCGTTCGTAGGCTCTGGATAGATGATCCGGAGGATCATATGACGGGCGACGGGCACGGATATGACCTTGAATGGCCTACCGATCCCGACCAAGAAGTTGGCGACCCTCTCAGGGCTACCTATCGTGGCGCTCAAACCCACTAGCTGTGGATCCCTGGCAGTTACGGATCGAAGGCGCTCCAGCGCGATGGACAGCTGGCTCCCGCGCTTATTCTCGCTAAATTCGTGCACCTCATCGACGATCACGTATAAGATGGACCTCAGATGCCTCCTCATGATTCTGCCTGGCAGAATCGCCTGAAGTGTTTCAGGGGTCGTGATCAACAGGTCAGGAGGGTTCTTTGCTTGCCTCCCCCTTTCCTTGACGTCCGTATCACCATGCCTCACGGCTATTTTTACATCCAACCCATTGCACCACCACTCCAGCCGCTCAAGAAGATCTCTATTCAAAGCCCTTAGGGGGGTCACATAGAGAATTTTGATCCCGGGAGGCCTCTCAGGCGACTCAATGAATTTACTGAGGATCGGCAGAATGGCAGCCTCGGTCTTTCCAGTCCCTGTAGGGGCGATCAACAGGACGTTATTACCCTCCAAGATCGCTGGGATGGCCTCCCTTTGAGGGTCTGTTGGTTCAGCGAATCCCCTCTCCGAAATGAGTTTCTGAACAGGCTTTGCCAACAATGAAAAGACATTACCATTCATATAAT
>CAZTBK010000002.1:19081-44039 GCA_964611975.1 uncultured Candidatus Bathyarchaeia archaeon
ATGAGTTTCTGAACAGGCTTTGCCAACAATGAAAAGACATTACCATTCATATAATGATCCCCCGCTCGATGTGAAGAAGGTCAAGTATTCATTTTGTTATAAACGGCATACATGATTTTTACTATGCCTGCTTTCTGATAAAGAGACCAGTTGCACATCACTGATCAGCTTTGTGTTTCGAATCCCTGTATTTTTTAATCATTAGCCCAAAGGTTAGAAGGATTTAAAGATTTTTCTCGTATATGTGTCTCCAATAAGTTACCGGAAATTTTAAAGAGGCATCAGGGGAGGACCGAGGGGGGTTGGAGGACGCCTTAATCGATGTCGTAAACTACGGAGTTAAGATGGGCGGTGAGTTCGTCGATGTAAGAGTTCAGGACACGCGGAGGACGTTCATAAGGGTCATCGATGGGAGGACTAAGGACGTCTTGACGTCCCTTGACGTCGGAGCTGGGATAAGGGCCTTCATGGGAGGGGCTTGGGGGTTCGCGAGCACGAATAAGCTTGATAGGTCGAGTTTACGTAAGGCAACCGACGTGGCCGTAAAGATGGCAAAGGCCTCCGGCAAGATGGCGAAAAATAAGTTTAAGCTCCACCCTCCTGGGCCTTTCAAAGAGGTCTCTAAAATCCCTGTGAGAAAAAGGCCAGAGGATGTCCCGATCGAAGAAAAGATCGGTTTCTGCATGAAACTGAACCGTGACGCCAGGTCGTCTGACTCGCGGGTGTCAAGCGTGAGCACCAGTTACACCGACGTAATGGGCTCGGTTTATATCTGCAATTCTGCAGGGACGTTCGTTAAAAAGGAGATAAGCTATGTTTACGGGTCAGCAGTGGTCTACGCGTCCGAAAAGGGCGTAAGGGAGCGTGGTTGGGAGGCGGTCGGAGGGGCGTGTGGATATGAAGGGGTCGAGACGGACGAGGCCCTAGGCCTTGGGATGAGGGCAGCTGAAAAGGCGGTCAAGTTGCTAAGCGCTAAATCCCCTCCTGCCGGAAAGTTTGACTGCATATTTGATCAAAAGCTGACCGGTTTATTCGCCCATGAGGCATTTGGCCATGCTTGCGAGGCGGATAGCGTGATAGCTGGCGCCTCTATCCTTGAGGGCATGGTGGGGAAGGCGGTCGGATCGGAAACGATGACTATTGTCGATGATCCCACGCTGAAGGGCCTATATGGCAGCTTTTCCTACGACAGCGAGGGGACGAGGGCCGAGAGAAAGGTCCTCGTCGATAATGGGCTCTTAAGGGGTTTTATGCACAGCATCGAAACTTCGAGCAGGATGCGCGCCAAGGCGAATGGGAGCGCTCGAGCATGCGGATACAGGTTTCCACCGATCGTCAGGATGAGCAACACGTACGTTGCTGAAGGTGACTGGAAGTTTGAGGAGATGCTTGAGGACGTCAAGATGGGCGTTTATGCGAGGGGGCTATCCTATGGGTATACTGAACCTGCAAAAGGTCAGTTCACGTTCAGATGCGAGGACGCGTTCCTCATCGAGAGAGGCGAGCTCACAAAGCACCTCAGGGGGGTCTCCCTGTCAGGGATGACCTTGGAGGTCTTAAAAAACGTAGATGCCATCGGAAGCGACCTTAAATTTGAACCCGGAGAATGCGGTAAGGGATCACAGCTCGTCAGGATCACAACAGGCGGCCCTCACATTCGAGTGAGAAGCATAGTAATTGGAGGCGTGATCTGATCGAATAAGGTAGAAACGACGGGTTTGATTGATGTCGGCTCAAACGTGGTCAAGAGAGCCCTGAGGCGTGGGGCTGAGCAGGCCGAGGCCTTTCTGACCAGAACTAGGAGGATCACGGTTGCTATGGAAAGGGGATCGATAAAGACGTGCGAGCTCTCAGAGGATTATGGTGTGGGGATAAGGGCCTTTTACAAGGGATGCGTGGGGATGACGTACGCGACTACTTTTGATCAGAAAAGGATACGTGAAATCGTGGATAAAGCCGTGAAGCAAGCGAGGGCTGGGACGCCTGACCCAGATTTCACGTCGTTACCTGAACCTGAGCCCGCACAAGACGTTGGTGGCATATGCGATGGCAGATTGATGGAGGCTGACGCGCCAGACATCGTCGACCTAGCCATTCGAGCGGGCGAGGCCTCCAAAATCGATGAAAGGGTCTACTCCGTAAACGTGAACGTCATCGCTGGTTGGCAGAGGGTTTCCATTGTGAATTCGCTAGGGGTCTCCTGTGAGGATCAGTCGACATTGATCGGAATCAGCGTGGACGTAACTATCAGAGAGCATGGTGAGATGACATCTGGTCATGAGGAGCAGGTCTCCAGGAGTTTTAAGGGGATAAGCCCGGAATGGGTCGGAAGACAGGCCTCTGAACATGGGATCAGATCGCTCGGAGCTAAAAGGTTGAAGACCGCGAGCATGCCTGTTGTGATCGATAGCTTTGCTGCCGGATACATGATCTCGGGAGCGCTCGGGGTCCCAACGAACGCAGAGTTCGTCCAGAGAGGGAGGTCTTACCTGTGTGGGAAACTATGCGAAGCGATCGGGTGCGATCAGCTGACAATCCTCGATGATGGGACCCTCAAAGCAGGATTGGCCTCGTTAAAGATCGATGCTGAGGGGACGCCATCCAAAAGAAACACGATCATAGAAAAGGGAGTCTTGAAGAGTTATGAGTACGATAGCTACTCAGCGGGGAAGGAGGCGAGAAAGAGCACGGGAAACTGCGTCCGTGCCCCTCCTGGAATCGGTTTCTGGGATTACAGAAAAGGACCGTACATATCCACCAGGAACCTCGTGGTCAAACCTGGTCATGGAGAGGTTGAAGACCTAATATCTGAGGTAAAGGAAGGCGTTTTTCTCAGAGCGACCTATGATCTGCCGAATTTCGCTACAGGGGAGTTCTCCGGGCTGATGGCAGAAGCGTACGTGATTAAAAATGGTGAGGTCACTTACCCTATCAGGAGCACGAACATAGGAGTAAACATGATGGAGTTCTTTAAAGACATAGATGCGATAGGCTCTGACGTGAGGAGCTTAGTCGTGATGAGCGTTGACATGATACCGCGAAGTATAGTAACGCCCTCCATCAGAATCCAAAAAGCTAAAATTTCAAGCGCATAGTAAAAAGAATTTTAAACTGAAGTATAAAAAGTGAATTGATGGGGGAGTGCCGATGATCGAGGTCTCCGATCCCCTACCAGGTTCAGAGGTGGGATATAGGACGGTGCATGAGATATTGCTTGATGGGAGATATATTGGGTACGTTGAGGCAGGGTACCTCAGAAAAGAAGACATCAAGACTTTTAAGAAGTACACCAAGAGAAAATTGAGGGCCGGCCAACCATTCGGGGTACAGATTTTTATAGATAAGGAAAAGGGCGGGATGGGGGCAAAAGAGATCGGAAACGAGGGTCTCTTGGAAATCATCGCGGCAGTCAAGGGCAAACTTCATGGGTTAGAGGATAGAGACATCTTCATCATAGAGGTCAATGAGGGGCAAAAGAGGTTGATCGGAAGGGCGGAGGACCTAAATAAGCCCTTATAGAGGTGGCGAGGCCGAAATTAGATAGGCGAGTCAGCAATGCGATCGGCCTCAGAACTGAGGAGGCACCTACTTAAGGCGCACAACTTTATAAAAAGGCACCGAGGCATCTTTGAGGCTCTCATCTTAATCTGTTTGGCATACTTGGCATCTTATGGTTTCTCGTTCGGCTTAAGGGTGGCATTAGGATCAGAGGCCCCGATCTCCCCGGTCATAGGGACGAGCATGATTCCTGAGTATCATGAAGGGGATCTGGTGATCGTCCAAGGGGTTAGAGGGGATCAAATTGAGGTTGGGGATGTGATCACTTTTCATGAGCCAGGAAACTGGGATCACGCCATCATCCACCGCGTGATTGATAAAGCGTATGTAGATAATCAGACGTACTTTCTGACAAAGGGCGATAACAATCGATATCCAGATCCAGGCTATATTTGGCCCCTAAGTGAAACCCCTTACCGTGGGTGGCTTCCCTCAGATCATGTCATAGGAAGAGTGATATTTAAGATACCGCTCCTAGGGTGGCTCTTGTTAATTACACAGGGATACCTGGGAAAGGTAGCGGTCATACTCTTGGCAATTATGATCATCATATCCTTAATGAGGGGGAAAGGGGATACCCTTAGGTGCGCTATTCCCATTTCAGCGACCTTATCGTTGCTTGTACTGATCGTTTGTTCCTCTCGAATGCAGAAAGGGAGATGGCATGTCAGACCCTCGTTTCCTCTCATCATCTTAACCTCCTTACGAAATCGATGGGGCAGAACGTTTTTCGGACCAGAAATTTTCTCTATGTGAACTACCCCTTGCTATCGCAAGGGGGCTTCCCGCCGATAGAGTTAAAGAAGAAAAGGCAGGGTATATTGTATCCCTTCCTGACGATTCCGCTGAAGATCAAATTTCATCAGGCCGTTCACTTATACGCCATCCCCAATGAGGGGCTCTCTTAATGGAGGAAGGATGAAAAAGATCCTTTATAAACATCAAGAATAAAGTATATATGCGTGACGAACGTCTTGCCGAAAATTAAAGCAGACATAAATATAGTGAACGTAGTGGCATCAGCCACCCTACCTCAGACGATCGACCTGCTCTCTGTCGCCAAGGCCTATCCAGATATAGAGTACAGGCCCAAGCAATTCCCTGGCCTGGTGTTCAGGCTGAGGAAACCGAGGACGGCGACCCTCATATTCAACTCAGGAAAGATGGTCTGCACGGGTGCAAGCTCCGAGAAGGATGCCAGGAAGGCCATCAATATGGTGATTAAGGATTTGAAGAGGAAGGGCATCCTCATAATAAGCAAGCCCATGATCGAGGTCCAGAACATCGTGGCGGCCGCTGCCCTCGGAGGCAGGATCGACCTGGAAAGATCGGCATACGTACTTGGCAGAACGATGTACGAGCCGGAGCAGTTCCCTGGTCTGATCTACAGGATGGATGATCCAAAGGTCGTCATCCTCATCTTCGCGAGCGGAAAGCTCGTCATCACAGGCGCCAAGAAGGAGGAAGAGGTATACGATGCGGTCCACCGACTGCAGGACAAGCTGATAAAAGAGAAACTGATATACTACGGATAATGCCATCTCCAAGGCTGAAACGAGGGGCAGGCTTTAAGTCCATTTCCCACTCATAGTCCAAGCTCACTGCTTATCCCCTTAAGGGCATCGAGAGCGATCTGGAAGAACCTTTTTCTCTCCACACCTATTTCCTCACAAAGAATTATCCTATCCCTGCTCGCTCCCCGAGCGAAGTCCTTGTCCTTAAACTTTTTCATAATTGTTTTAACCTTCACCTCTTCCAGCTTCTTCGATGGCATCACCAGAGCGCACGCGATTATCAACCCAGACAGGGCATCGCATGCGATCAACGCCTTCTCCATTTTCGTTTTCGGTTTAACCTTTGTATATTGAAAGTTATGCGCCTTTATCGCCCTTATAACGCCGTCCGGGACGAGTCCCCTTAGCAATTCTCCTGCGACTACTGCATGTTTTTCCGGCTCATTCCTCGTTTTCTCATAGTCTATATCATGGAGTAAACCGGTCAGACCCCACAGGTCCTCATCTTCACCCAGAATTCTTGCTAAGCCTCTCATCATGGCTTCGACAGCAAGCATATGGTAGAGGATTTTCTTCTCCCCGACGTTGCTCTTAACCAAGCGAGCAGCTTCTTCTCTGGTGAGCATTTCACAATCACATGATTAATTTTTTACAATATTCCTTTTTACCTGCTTGAGGATGATGTCCAGCTGCTCCCTCGTAATTATTTCCATGTCGTACATTATCTTGGCGGCCTCGGATATCTTTAAAAGGGAATGTAACTTCACATCGACCCTCTCTAACGCCTCTTCTCCGCCTTCCTCTCTGTCGATCAGCACAATCGCGTCCTTAACCAACCCACCCTCTGACCTTAAGGCATCCGTCGCGGCCACTAAATTTCCACCTGTAGCTATAAAATCGTCCGCAAGGAGGATGGTGTCTCCTGGGTTCAGCAGCCCCTCGACCCTTCTTTCCCTTCCAGGGGACTTGATCTCCCTACGAACATACAAGAACGGTTTGGACAACATGTAGGATAGGACGGAAGAGAAGGAGATGCCGGTGATGGGGATGCCAGCTACCCTGTCGAAGCTCCCCAGCCCGATCTCATTCCTCGCCACCTCAGCGTACATATCTATGATCTTCTTAAAGGCTTCTGGGAAACCGGAGACTAGCTGTAAATCGACATGATAGGGGGTGAGCCTACCGCTCGGAAGGGTGAAGGCCCCAAATTTAAGGGCTTCAACTCTCACGATCACATTGCACAGATCTCTCTTCAACTCACTCTTTCTCTTCTGCCAACTCATTTTCGGGCGCCTCATAATCCGGCATAGTAGAGCACATTATAAGTGTGAGTGCATCGATTGCTTATTAATTGAGGTCTTCGATCACGAGTTTTTAGGGGTAACGTTGAGTGGCATCGATTGAGGGTTGAGGGATCTAATAGTGGAATTGTGGTTGCCATATGGTGAGACAGAGGTCGTCGTCAGGGTACCAGCTGAGAACCTCCTCGGCGTCGCTGACGCTAAGGAGCCGGATGTGGTTCCGGATCCACATGCCGAGGTTAACAGGGCTTTGGAGAATCCTATCGGAGGTGTAAAGCTGGGGAACTTGGTTAAGGCTGGATGTAAGATCGCGATCGTTGTCGAGGACGAAATAGAGCCGACTCAAAGGAAAGCTATGCTCCTCACGCTGCTAAAAAGGCTGAACGAGCTGGGTATTGAGAACAAGACGATCACGGTAATCGCCGGGCACGGCTTGTATAAACCAGCTAGAACTGAGGGGCTCCAACGTTTATTCGGGGAGGGGACCGCAGATGGGGTGAGGGTAATAAACCATGATCCTAGAGGGAGGGGGCTCCTCTACATCGGTAAGACGACCTTAAAGACGAAGGTATACATCAACAGGGCATTCGCGGAGGCGGACCTGAGGATTTTGACCGGAAGCGTAGGGTTTCACCCTTATGCTGGATACCGTGGTGGAAGAACAGGCGTCCTGCCCGCGATTTCCGGCTTATCCACGATCCAACACAACTGTTCGCTCCTCGTTGACCCCAAGGCCATGCCTGGAAACATCGACGGGAACCCGGTCCACCTGGATATGACGGAGGCTGCACACCTCGCAGGCGTCCACTTCATCCTCAATGTAGCTACGAACGCCGAGGGGAGGATCATAAAGGCGTTCGCTGGAGACATGGACAAGGCATTCTTAGAGGGGGCAGGGTTCATAGACGAAGTTTACAAGGTTCCGGTTGAGAGAGCTGCTGATGTCGTTATAGTCAGTCCAGGTGGATACGGCAAGGACGCTAGCTTGTACGAGGCTTTCAAGGTGGTCAACAACGTTCTTGGGGTCGTAAAAGATGGGGGAGTCGTGATTTTGGTCGCGGAATGCTCTGAAGGATACGGGAATGAGAAGTTCTACGATTGGGTGAGGGGTGCTCGATCTCTAAAGGATGTTGAGAGGATGATCAGAAGGGGCTTCGTCCCTGGCGGGGAGGGGGCATATTACCTTTTAAAGGCGCTCAGCAGGGTCAAGGTCATCCTCGTTTCTGTGATGCCAGAGTATTACAGTAGGGATGTCTTTAAATTGAAGACGGCCAGAAGCGTTAATGAAGCGCTCCGCTTAGCGTTTAAGATGATTGGGAGAAGGGGAAAGGTCTTGGTCGTCCCTCACGGCTCTACGACTCTCCCGTCCCTTCAGATCTAGGGAGTGTAGGTCGCGGAGAGTATGAGGATGCCCAGCAGGACTATGGACAGGACCTTTCTGGATAGACTTAAACTCGAAACGCTGTCCAATGGCATAGCGGTCCTGCTTCTTAACATACCGAACAGAACGAGCATGGCCATGACCCAGTAACCTAGGAAGAAGAGCACTATTACGGAGACCCACGAAATGATCCTATGCCATCTTCTCCCGAGTACTGAGAGGCTTACCCAGCCCCCGTCCAACTGCCATGTCGGTAGTAGATTGATGAACGTTATCAAAAATCCTATGTAGGCGGTGAAGGCCACAGGACCTAGGTATAATGTGAATCCCTCGGGGTATGGACGGATTAGGCCTGTCAGAAGGCTCATGATGATGGGTGGGGTGATGTACATGAAAGAAACTTGATACTTCTGTGCAAAATACTCCAGCTGCGCCTCAGAAACGATGAAGGAAAAACCTCGTTGGAGGCCTATGATCGCGACCATCACCGAAACTAGAAATCCGACTACCGGACCGCTCGCGCCGACGTCGAACATCTCATCCCTATTGGTCGCCGGTTCTCTTTGCATGATGACCGCGCCGAAGGTCCCCAGAGAGGACAGGATCGGTATACCAGGGATGAAATATGGCAGGGTTATGTCCAACCCCCTCATCTTACAGGCCAAGATATGTCCAAACTCATGCAGCCCTATTATGGCGAAGACGCAGGCCGTGACCAAGGCCGTCTCAAGGAAGATGTTGACCCCCGGCGCCAGTTCCCTAGAGTACACCGGGTCAGCGCATGAGACGAAGGCGTTTATAGAGACCGTTAGAAGGGTCACCAGAAATAGGATGGCGTTGATCTCTGTACGCGCTGGTTTTGTAATAGGTTTTTGGATGGCTCGTAAGACCAGTTGTCCGTTCTCCCTCCTCAGGGTCGGGAGGTATCCCCTCTGCTTCATTTTCATGGCCAACCTTTTGAACCGACCCTTGGTCTCCGTGGCCGCTATTATGAACGTTGGGGTCCCCAGTTCGATGTAAGAGCTTAGAATGGTGAACTCCTCCTCAACCAATGCTTTGATCTCGTCGAAGACCCCATATGGGATGTATTGAGGAGGAGGCCATCCAGACAACTATGAAATCACCCTTGTGAACGCGACTCTGTTAAACATAAAAGGCTTTTTATCTTATATTTAAATTAAGAATACGATGGGGATTTAAGGTTGCTCAAGCAGTTTCTGCTGAGGACCTTTCGAGAGGGTGACCTTGACCAGGTTATGCGAATAAACCTGACGTGCCTCCCGGAAAACTACACGCCTAACTTCTTTTTGGACTTGCATCGCCGCTTTCCAAAGACCTTTCTCGTGGCCGTCGCCGATGGTAAAGTTGTCGGCTACGTTATGTGCAGGATAGAGCTAGGGTTTCCAGATATGGGTGGGATAGGGATAATCAGGAAGGGGCACGTCGTCTCGTTGGCGGTCTTACCAGAGTACCGCAGGAGGGGGATAGGGAAGGCCCTGATGATGAGGGCGATGGATGGTATGCTGGATTATGGCGCAAGGGAGTGCTTCTTAGAGGTCAGGGTCAGCAACCTTCCAGCGATAAACCTCTATGAAGGGCTCGGCTTTAGACCGGTCAGGAGGAACATAGGCTATTATGCGGATGGAGAGAACGCCCTCGTCATGTCCCGTAAACTGGGAACTGGCTTCCCCTTTCAGGTATATTGACCTTAGATCATATCGTTTCTATCCTCCCTTTTTAGATCCTCTAGAAAAATCTTGAAAAACGTCAATTGGGATCCTCGCTCCAGCTGCCCTCTATGCCCACTCCAGAGTGTTCAGATCGACGCCGGCAGGTCGTCTGATGCTGACATGTCTATGGTCTTCCTCTCAAGGGCAATATATCTTTCTAAATCCCTCCAGCCCATCGACTAAAAGCCCTGATTGGATGTGGATCGGTTGAGTATCCCGATCTCGATAAAGATACGGGGATGGGGTAGCCCTAAGTCGCCTGCTGAGATGAAGTCTCTACTGGTAGAGATACCAGCAAGCTTCGCCATTGAAGCAGGAAGCCCACAGGCTTACAGCCGTGGGTAGCTCACCAAGCGATCATCCTCTTACGTCCTCAGGAACGGTTGATGATCGACGTAAACGATCTCCTCATCTCTTGATAGACAAGATAGAAGCTTGATCAGCTTTCATTGAATGGTTTGATTCAAGGCTATGTCCGACATTAAAATCCTCTCGAAATCTTCGGTTAACTCGATGCCCCCTAAAAGGCCATAAGGATTGACAGAGGAGACCGTTCCGCCCAAAAGCCATCATAGCGAGGGGGCGCACATCCCGTAACATTCCCAATGCACAAAGTGAATGTTTTCCAATGCCCCCTTCTTGATCACTACTGCTCAAGAATAAATTACCATATCCCGCGAACCATGGGCGGGTACATACGTTTATGCTTGGACGAATTGAACCTGCGTATTATCTCCTTGACGACATTGATGGGTACATCGGTCATCTCACTCACCCTTTCAGGCGGTAAACATAGATCAAACAGCCCGACCAACACCGGGTCCATCCTCTCGTAGGAGAGAGGTATCTCATCTATCGCCTTATGACCTGGGTACAGCTGTGGGCTACTCGGCTTACTGGCGATGCCCTCAGGTATCCCCAGCTCTCTGGCCAGCCTCCTGACCTGGGTCTTATAGAGATGTGCGATGGGAAGAAAGTCAGCTGCCCCATCCCCGTATTTCGTGAAGTATCCGATCAGGGCTTCGCTCCGATCCCCTGTACCGGCGACTAAATAGTTCTTCAGGTTGGCGTAATAGTATAGGATGATCATTCTAGCCCTGGCGTGGATGTTTGCCATCGGGACCTTTTGTTTCAAGTCCTTTCTATCGCACCCTAGCGCCCTGAAGAAGCTTTCCGCTATCTCTTGAATGTTGATCAGGGCAGTTTTCATACCAAGCCGCCTGCCTAGCTCCTCAGCATCCCTCACGTCCTCTTTTGGGGTGAACGCAGTTGGCATTATGACCCCTAACACTGAACGCCCACCTAGCGCGCGGACGCATAGCGCAGCTACAACGCTGCTGTCCACCCCACCGCTCAGCCCGACAACGACGCCGCTAGCTCCGGCCTCCTTAACGATTCTTCTGATGAACTCAAGTATCTCATCTATGAGTTCACCTGGCTCCATCTCAAGGAGAGCCTTTTCTAATTCGTTCATCCTTTAACATACCCTAGCTCAGGCATTTCTTCGATCATTCAACTTTGATCTTGGTCCCTCTCCTCTCAGCCCTCTCCTTTGGCACGGTTATCTCCAATATCCCATTGCTATACTTCGCCTCAGCGCCCTCTGACGCGATCTTCATAGGCATCTCCTGCCTGAAAGCGTAACCCATGATCCGCCTTTTATGATAGTATTTTCTCACATCCTCTGAAAGAGGGGCGGACAACTCAACGTAGTTCTCTGCGATCCTGAGATCTATATCCTCTTTTCTGACGCCTGGGACCTCAGCGATTATTTTGATGGAGTCGTCCTCCTCGATCACGTCCATAAGGGGCCTAACATAGCCTGGTTTCAATAGCCTCGAGAGGGGAGCCATCCCTCTCAGCTCTCTATCGATGTCCCTGAAGACCCTTTCGACCTCCCTTTCTATGCGCCTACTCCACTCTTCCCACCACGACATTAGACGCCATCACCTCGATCATAGCCATTTTTCTTACACTTAATAAAGCCTTTTTAAATTAAAGGATTTATTTGATCGGTGAGTGGCAGATGATTTTTCTTCACGCTTTGGTCCGTTCGACCCTTTAGCCTAGGAACCGGTTTCCATAACTATTAACTATATGCCATCGATCGTCTTTAAAGGGCTCATCCCCATCCATTTATGGGGATCGATCAGAGTCGCTATGTCAACGTGAGCTCGATGGGGACCTGTAGGTTATGTGGAAGGAGATCGAAGGAAATATCCTCCTTCATAGGGTTATGTAGGGAGTGCATCGTAGAGAGGCCGGACGAGGCCTTGAAGATCGCTGAGCAAAAACACAAGGAATTGAGAGGTTTGTTCTCTCTGCAGTATCCAATACCGTCCGAAGGAATAAAATGCGATCTCTGCGGCAATGAGTGCAGAATACCGGATGGCGGGGTGGGGTTCTGCGGGCTGACGAAAAATGAGGGCGGGAGGCTGGTCAGACCTGAAGACCTCATAGCCGAGATCTATTACGATCCTCATCCAACGAACTGCGTCCCTATGGAGTTCTGCGGAGCCTCAGGCGCTGGGTATCCCGAGTATTCCTACACCAGAGGGAGGGAATACGGATATTATAACCTTTCTGTGTTCTGTATAGGCTGCAGCTCAAGTTGTCCGTTCTGCCAGAACTGGCATTTCCTTGAAATGCTCAGAGAGAAAGAAAGGTACAGGATCAGCAAGGAGAAGTTCATCAGCTACATCCACGATAAAGTGAGTTGTGTCTGCTTCTTCGGCGGGGATCCAACCGTCCAGATGGACAAGATCATAGATTATTGTGAGGAGGCAAGGGAGAGGCTTGATGACAGGATCCTGAGGTTCTGTCTGGAAACGAACGGAAATTTCAATAAGGGCTTGCTGAAGAGGTTCGCCACGATAAGCTTAGCATCTGGTGGAGGGATAAAGTTTGACTTAAAGTTCTACGATCCTAACTTAAGCAAGGTCATAACCGGGATGGACAACGAGAGAAGCTATGAGTGCTTCGAGATGCTGGGGGATTTACATAGGGAAAGGTCGAGACCTCCCTTCCTCAGAGCCTCGACCCTGCTCTTGCCAGGATACGTGACCCCTGATGAAGTAGAGGAGATAGCGAAGTTCATCTCAAGCATTAGCCCCGATATACCGTACTCCCTGCTGGCGTTCCATCCCGACTTCATGATGAGGGATATGCCCCATACCTTAAGGAAGACCGCCCTTGAATGTAAGAAAAGGGCCGAAAGACACCTGAAAAGGGTCAGAATAGGTAACCCCTGGCTGTTGGTTTGACAGCCCCACAAGTTGAAGCGCCGTATTAAATATGAGGCGCTCAAGCGATGTGCACGATCTTACAATCATGTGGGCAAACTATAAGGGGGATTTTACTCCTCTTCCAACCATTTAAATAGGATCAAAACGGATAAAGACGACGGAAGAACTGATTAAATTGACGACGCTGGCCTTCTACGGTGGGGTTAACGAGGTCGGTGGCAACAAGATACTCCTAAAGGACAAGGACACCAAGATCTTCTTAGACTACGGCATGTCGTTCTCACTGAAGGACAGATACTATTCGGAGCCCTTTCTCTCACCTAGGGACGAGAGGAGCCTGCTTGAGTTTGGGCTGCTGCCGAACTTGCCTGGCGTTTACAAATTTGATGACTCAGAGCCTGAGATCGATGGAGTGGTCCTCTCACACTCTCATATGGATCACTCTGCGTATATAGCCTTTCTGAAGGAGGACATCCCCGTATACTGCGGTGAGACCACAGCTACGATCCTGAGGGCGCTTAGCGATGTAAGGGCGGGCTTTGGGCGCGACCTCGACGGCATCAAGTTTAGGACTTTCAGGACAGGGGACGTTTTGAAGATCGGCTCGGTGGAGGTAGAGCCCATTCACGTCGATCACAGCATCCCAGGGTCTTATGGGCTCATTGTTTACACGTCTTCCGGATCGGTCGTCTATACAGGGGACTTTAGGATGCACGGTGCGAGGCCGGAACTCACTGAGGATTTCGTTGAGAGAGCCAGGGAAGCTGAGCCAGTGGCCGTCATCACAGAGCATACGAATATGACGAAGGCTGAGGTTTCATCTGAACAAGAGGTGCTGGAGAAAATAAACGACCTGGTGAAGCAGACCAGTGGGCTTGTGCTGGCTGACTTTGCGAGGGGGGACGTAGATAGGCTGCGGTCGTTCTACACGGCTGCCAAGAGGAATGGGCGATCCTTGGCTGTGACCCTTAAGCAGGCTTATTTGATGAAGAAGTTAAGCGAGGACCCTCATCTACGGATCCCAAAATTGACGGATGAGAACATCTTGATCTTCCGAAAGTCCAAGAAGAGATACGCTAAATGGGAGGAGGAGGCCTTGGAGTCAGGCAATGTCGTCGACTCCTCCAGCGTCGCCGACATGCAGGATAAGATCGTCTTGGTGGCCTCGTTCTATGATTTAGAGAGCCTGATCGATATAAAGCCGATGTTCGGGAGCTGCTACATCTTGTCCGCATCTGAGCCGTTCAACGAGGAGATGGAGGTCGACTTTAATAAGCTGGTTAACTGGCTGGAGCACTACGGCTTGCCTCAATATCACGCTCACGTTTCAGGGCACATCATGCCACTCCAGCTTAGGCATGTCCTCAAGACCGTGAACCCGAAGAAGATCTTCCCGATACATGGGACTCATCAAGAGCTATTTAGTAAGTTTATGAGGGACGCGAAGAGTGAAATTTTGATGGTAGAATATGGAAAGGAGTATACATTGTAACTAATATATCTAAATAAGGCGCGAGGCTGAATAAAATCGCCTTTTTAATACGGTTGTAGACGGTTGATAAAGGTTTGGCGTAGTAAGGGGCCTAAGGTACGTTGAAAGAGGGACCTAAACGCACGACGTTCGGATTGGATATCTTACCTCAGGAGTCGCCCTCATCCGGATCTGCCCCGAAGTACGCTTTGGTCATCCTACAAAATGGCATCGTAGCTAAGAGGTTTGAGAGCGTTTCCAAGCTGGATCTGATCAATTTAATCCGTGAGTACAAGCCCAACGTGCTGGCGGTTGATAACGTTTACGAATTAGAGAAGGATGCGGAGGGGCTGAAGAGGTTCGCCTCGACTCTACCGATCGAGACCAGCATAGTCCAGGTCACTGGAACACCCGAAGATCCTGCAACGTTACAGGAGATGGCATCTAAATACAAGCTTAAGCCTCCGCCAAGGCTCTCTCCGCTAGACGAGGCCGAAACCTCGGCAAGGCTCGCCGACCTTGGGGCTGGGTGCTTGGTCCGGTTCTTTGAGGACGAGACGAAGATCCTGGTTTCGAGGAACGTCAGCTTAGGCCCAGGGGGGTCAAGTCAGACCAGGTACCGCCGGAGGATCCAGTCCTCAATCTTGAGCACCACTAGGAGGATTGAGGAGACGTTGAGGAGGGCGAACCTCGACTACGACCTCTTCATCGTGAGGTCTGAGTTTGGGCTGAGGAGGGGAGAGTTCACGGTCTATGCTCCGAGGGAGGGCCTCTATGGTCTTGTGAAGCCTAGCAGGGGATCGTACATAAAGGTAGAGGTCAGACCGGTCTTTAGGGAGCGTATCGAGTTTATGCCGAGGGGGATGTGTGGGAGGCGCAGGCCATTGAAGGTCGATCGGCCGAAGAAGCTGATAGTCGGAGTTGATCCAGGGACGACTTGCGGCCTGGCCATCCTGACGTTAGACTCCACGCCGATCCATATCGAAAGCCGGAAGGGGCTGACGCGAGGGGATATAATCAGGAAGGTGATGAAGCTCGGAAAGCCAGTTATCGTGGCCGCGGACGTTGTCCCGGCGCCGGAGTTCGTGAAAAAACTCGCAAAAAAGTTGAATGCTGTGTTGTTCGTCCCCAGCTCGACCGCGGAGACGATGAAGAAGCGGGATGTGGCCCAAGCTCACGCTCAGCGTTTTAACATCGACCTCAGAGGCCCCCACGAGATCGACTCCCTCTTCGCAGCGATCAAAGCCTTCCAACATTATAAGAGCAAGTTTGATCAGATCGAGAGGTACATCAGAGAGGTGGACGCGCACGTCGATGTGGACGATGTGAAGGAGTTGGTCATAAGGGGGCGTTCGATCCGTGGGGCGGTGGAAGAATTAACCCCGAAGATGAGGGCCGAGGAACCTGAGGCTGTGGAGTTAAGGAGAGGTAAAGAGGCCGAGGCCGAGGTTAAGAGGCTTAGAAGGAAGCTGTTGCTTCAGAAAGGCCAAGTTGAGCGCTTGAAGAAGTTGAACGCGGATCTCCAGTCGCAGGTCAAGGAGCTAAAGGAAAAGGTCGCTCTGCTTCTAGCCCGTTTGGAGAGGGCGAGGAGCAATGCTGGCTTGAAGATCATGAAGGAGAGAAAGTACAGGATCATCATGAGGAGGAACGAGGAGCTCAGGAAGCGGCTTGACGAGGCCCTATCGGAGATCCAGCGGTACAAGGCGGAGCTCGAGGAGTCGAAGAGGTATAGGGATCTGGAGTCAAGGGGAGAGGTCACCTTGCTCAAACCGATCGAGGCGTTCACCAAGGACGGGTTGGACAGGGCTTTCAGGCTCTATAACGTAACGCTTGGGGACGTTGTCCTATTAATGAACGCTAGCGGAGGGGGGGCTTCGACATCTGAGGAGTTAGCTAAAAGGGGGGTGAAGGCGGTGGTCGCATGTACGCCCATGGCGTTCCAGGCTGAGGAGAAACTGAGGGAGTGCGGCATCCCGGTCATCCCATCGAAGGATGTTGAGGTAAAATGGGTCGGAGGGCATCCATATGCCAAGACGAGCGATATTGATAAGGCCATCTCAAAGGCGATCGAGTCTGAGAAAGCGAGGGCGATCAAGGGGTTGAGTGATATGGTCGATGAGTACAGGAGGGGGAGGATCGGAACACCTAAAATAACATGACCTCTTCGTTGACGATCATATCCGTGACCTTCCTGATGCCGCTCAATTCCTCTTCGATTATGCCCTCTATCTCAGGCTTGAGTTGGCTCAAGGCCACTCCGTCCTCCAGGTTCAGCTGGACGCTCACCATGGCAGGTTCGTCTATCGGCATGCCGATCCTGCTCAGGTACTTGACGTAGACCTCCCTCACACCCTTAACCTGGTCATATATCTTCTCAGAAGTCAACTTCGCTAGCACGTTGTAAATTTTACCAGCATGGGTCACAGGGTTCTTACCAGCTGTAGCTTCAAGGGACATGGGGCGACATGGTGTGATTAAACCATGCACCCGGTTCCCCCTTCCCGTGTTGCCATCGTCACCCTGCTCCGCTGATGTCCCCGTGACCGTTATGTAAAAGGAACCCCTTTCAGGTTTATCGCCTGTGTTAACGAAGACCTTGACCGGATACTCCGTGATCTTGGTCGCGAGGTCCGCTATCCTGTCCTTGACCTCCTCCTTCACGCTCAGGTAGTGATCGGCGTCTGGCGTTAAGCTGCTGATCATCGCGGCGGCTACCGTCAGGTCGATGCTCTTGTCCCTGCGCAGGCCCATGACCTTCACGTCCTCGCCGACCTCGGGAAGGGCGTCCTTTAGTTTAGGGGAGTTCAGGTAGAGTTCGGTCTCTAGGACGAGCCTCTCGGTCTGGCTCAGCGGTGCAAAGCACACGCCGAACGATGTATCGTTGGAGAGCGGTGCCTTATCTCCAGCCTGAAAGATTTTAACCAGATCCACCGATCCTGGTTTAACCCTATAATCGATGACCACATCATGATCGACGTCCAGAAAGCGGAAGTTCTTCCTGAGGAAGTCCTTGGCAGCCCTTAACGATATCGTCCCGAACGGGACCGATACGGTGTTCCCTCCTTCGCGAACGCTGGTGGTGGCTCTACCCGCGACGAGTATGTAGATCGGCTCTTCGACCTCCCCCCCACCGAAGACTGGATGGGACCTCCCGCCTACGACTATGCCCTTATCGACGTTGTGATGCAGAATCCGCCCGAACCTCTTTCTGTAGTACTTACTTAAGGCCCGGGAGAAGGACTCAGCGACGCCGTCCGCCATGTAATCCGGATGGCCCCGTCCCTTCCTCTCGACCATCTCAACGTTGAGCTCCTCTATGGGCTTTAAGTTGGATTCCTCAATGGAGATGTAAGCCTTCAAAGCCCATCTCTCCAATAAAACTGCTGAAGGTGAAGAACCAAGGCTTGTGATAGAGTCCCTATAAACTCCATGATCACATTCTTCCGGCATCTATGCAGACGTAAAGTATGTTGTTCCCGCGTATAAATACGTCCCCATAGTTCGCTATCTGATTCTCACCGTGAAACTCAACGGCGCCCTTTAAGAGTATGTTCATGCAACCGTCTGCCTGAACCATCTTGCCCTTGTATCCGATGCCGTTTTTAAGTTTTACGATCACGTTGTTGTTTACGCTCCTTTGTAGCACGTTTAATGGCTTCTTGCTCGGTTCCAAGGCTCTGACCTCTGCATTCGTTTGGATATCAGCATATTTAACTATAAAAGTTTAATTGTCTCGATTCTTGCGATACTCATCTGGTGGGGAGGGTTTGACCTAGCGGGATGTTCAGCTCTTGCGATCAACCATTTAAAGCTGCCCTGGCATCTCTTGAGCATCCTCATGGTGGCCATATCCATATAGAATGGCTTTCTGACCTTATCTGCCAACTATCCCCTCCCTATCGGAGGGGGCTTGCGGGTGAACCATAATGGTCGAAACCATTCACCCCCACATTAGGCACGTTGACTGGTGCCCATCCAGGCCGAGCCAGCTCGACTTTGGAGAGCTCCATTTCAAAAAGGCACATATGCTTTTTCCAATATTTGAGGTTTTTCAGATCCCTCCCGCCCTTTCGGACGGGGTCTCCTCGGAGGTATTTAGATAAGGTTATCGTAACATATTTTAGCTCCTGGACCATCGAATCTAATCGAGCTTGAGGCTCGTCGATGGCGATAGATGTTGAGGCTAGATGACATCTCTTCAGAGGTTGAAGGGTTAAGGGAGGACATGGTCCGAACCCTCGTGAGGCTCATCAGGATACCAGCGATAGCTCCTGAAAACGGTGGAGATGGGGAGGCGAGGAAGGCCGAGGAGCTGATGCGAGTCCTGGAGGAGGGGGGATTCGACAAGATAGAGAGGCACGATGCCAAGGACGACAGGGTCCCATCCGGGATAAGGCCTAACATAGTGGCTTACCGTTACGGTAAGGATTCAAGGAGCATACTTTGGATAGTCACCCACATGGACGTCGTCCCGCCTGGGGATATCTCCCTGTGGACCGAGGCTAAGCCATTTGATCCCGTAGTCAAGGGAGGAAGGGTTTACGGGAGGGGGAGCGAGGACAACGGCCAGTCCCTCGTCGCATCGATCTTCGCCATCAAGGCCCTGAGCGAACTGGGGTTAAAGCCCGAGAGGACCGTTGCCTTGGCTTTCGTGGCCGACGAGGAGCAGGGGAGCAGATACGGCATCCGATACCTGATAGAGGAGGGGCTGTTCAGGAAGGACGACTTGGTGGTCGTGCCGGACGGCGGGAACGGGAAGGGGGACTTCATAGAGGTGGCTGAGAAGAGCGCTCTGTGGCTTAGGATAAGGACCCATGGGAAGCAGGTCCATGCAAGCATGCCCGGGAGGGGCCTGAACGCCCACCGCGTTGGGATGAGGTACGCGTTGGCCTTGGACAGGCTCCTGCACGATAGGTACTCGAAGAGGGACGAGGCCTTCGAGCCCCCCGAGAGCACGTTTGAGCCCACAAAGAAGGAGGGGAACGTCGATGCCATCAACATAATCCCCGGGGAGGACGTGATCTACTTCGACTGCAGGGTGCTGCCGGAGTACAGCTTAGATGACGTGCTGAGCGATGCCCGTGGGTTGGCCGAGGAGGTCGGGAGGGAGTACGGCGCGGAGATAGACGTAGAGGTCGTGATCAGGAGCGATGCACCTGAGCCGACATCGGCGGACTCTGAGGTGGTATCCATCTTGAAGGAGGCGATCAAGAGGTGCAGGGGGATCGAGCCAAAGGTCGGGGGGATAGGTGGAGGGACTTGCGCAGCCTACTTCAGGAGGGTGGGCATCCCCGCAGTCGTCTGGAGCACGATAGACGAGGTGGCGCACCAGCCTAACGAGTACGCCAAGATAGAGAACCTGGTCGAGGATGCCAAGGTCTTCTCGCTCCTCGCCCTATCCTAGCGCGATGGCGGGAGCATATGGAGATGAGGGCTCCCTCGCCATCTCGATCAGGGGGCTGTCAAGCGAGTTAGGAGGGGCCGACTACTCGCTTATCTCCTCCAGCGTCCTCCCCCTCGTCTCTATGCCCAGAACAGCTGCATTTACAGCCCCTACGAGGAAGACCGCTGCGGTTGCGCCCAACGTCGCGAACAACCCATACGAGTCCAGCAGGTAGCCCACCACGGTCGGCCCGATTATCCCAGCCAGCCTCCCGAACCCGGACGCCGCGCCGTACCCCGTACCCCTCATCCTCGTCGGGTAGAGTTCGGTGCAGTACACCATGACGACGCCCCACGCCCCGAGGCAGAAGAAGTTTATCGCTGAGAGGGAGGTGATCAGCTGAGGGACGTCCTTGGAGAGGGCGAAGCCCATCGTGGAGAGGGATGTCATGGTGAGGTAAGTGGCCAACGTCGGCTTCCTGCCGATCCTTTCGATCAACCATGCTGACGTGAAGTAGCCGGGGATCTGGGCGAAGGACGTTATGAAGGCGTTTAACATGGCCGATGGGAGGGGGTAACCTGACGTCCTCATGAACCCGACGACCCAGAGGACCAGGGAATAGTAGCCATAGACCATCGAGAACCACATCACCCAAGAGAAGATGGTCCTCCTTCGATATCGGCGAGACCACAGCTCACCGATCGGGACCTTGGCCGCCTCCTTGGGCTTAAGGCCTTTGAGTGGCTCGGTCTCGAACTCCATGCCAGAGATCCTCCCTATCCTCTCCAGAACCGACCTCGCCTCCTCGGTCCTCCCCTTTTCCTCGAGGTATCTCACGGACTCCGGAAGGGCGAGGTGAACGATGGGCACAATCACGACAGGGGCTGCCCCTGTGAGGAAGAAGGCCTGCCAGCCGAACGGGGGGATAACCAGGTAGCCGAGCAATGTCGCCAATATCCAGCCGTACGCCCAGAAGCTGTCGAGCAACACCAAAAACCTCCCTCGGCTCTCAGCCGGGATGAACTCAGCCAGGTACACGAAGCAGATGGGGATGCACCCACCCAGACCAGCGCCGGTCAGGATCCTCATGAGGATCATCGAGGGCCAGTCCCATGAAAGGGCGGACAGGCCAGTGAAAGCCGTGAACATCACGATCGTCAGCTCCAAGGCCCTCTTCCTGCCTATGATGTCGCTCACGTAGCCCCAGAGGGAGGCGCCGATGAACATCCCGATGAAGGCCGACCCCGCGAGAAAGCCCGTGAGGCCGCCAGGTAAGACCCATCGCTCCTTCAACAACGGCAGGACCAACGAGATGAGGAGGACATCCATGGAGACGAAACAATAAGGCAGGCCTATCAACAGGAGTAGGAGGTAATGAAAGCGCGACAGCGGAACCTTCTCAAGTTGTTCGGCGAGCAATGCCATCAACCTGATTACGGGATGGATCTCCTTATCATCGTGAGAGGCTTCAGTGTCCGATGCGACTTTGCGTCATCCCTAAGAGCCTCTGGCCTAGGGAGGGACGGCTCAGGACTCTTGAAGGGCCAGGGGGGTATTTAAGGGTTTCGCGACCTCCCTTTTTAGTTGGAGATATCTAACACGGGTCTCCGGACTTCACTAATACGATCAGCTAAGGAGGGGAAGCGGGCTCAAGTAAACAGGATATAGATTTTTCGTATTCTGAAAATAGAAAGTTATATGTTGAAGGCGCATCTAAATGCGGGGATTAGCATGAATCTGTGGAGAGACATCCCAGCTGGAGACAAGCCTCCTGATCTGGTTAACGCAATCATCGAGGTCATAAGTGGCTCCAGGGATAAATACGAGTACAACTTGGAGTGGGGGGCCTTCGTTCTAGATCGGGTGATTCACTCATCGGTCGTGTTTCCCGTGGAGTACGGTTTTATTCCACGGACTTGGTTTGATGATGGGGACCCCTTGGACATCATGATCTTAAGTCATGAGCCCATGGAAGTCGGTTGCATAGTTAAGACGAGGCCTATCGGTGTTTTGATCATGGAGGATGAGGCAGGGGAGGACCCTAAAATACTGTCTGTGCCCGTAAGAGACCCGAGATTTAACGGCGTCAAAGATCTCAAGGACGTCCACCCACACATCCTGAGAGAGATACAAGAGTTTTTCGAAACCTACAAGCGATTGGAACCAAGGAAGTGGGTCAAATTTAAAGCTTGGAAGGGGGCTAAAGAAGCCAAAAAAATCATCAACTATGCAATCAAACTGTACCAAGAGAGGCGCTCGAAGAATAAACGATGATCCTCATGGACCAAGGAACCTCTTCATTCACGATTTTATAAAATGTAGCTTAAAAGGACAATTAATATGCCGCAAGTGGAAGCAAAAAATGGCGCAACGACAGAGACAATTTTATGGATCAGTGATAGAAAAAATGAGACAGCCCATTCACAATGGTGTCGTCATACCAAAGTACAAATACAAGAAGCCTCACATCTTTGTGAAGGGTAAAAAAGGATAGACTTGATACCTCAGCAGGAGGAAATGGCCGTTGCATGGACTAAAAGTTCGATACCGATTATGCCAAAGATCCGGTCTTTGTTAAGAAGTTATGTAGACCCAAGAGTGCATTATACATGGCGCACCGAAGTCGATTTCGATTGGAAAGGATACCTTATCAAAAGTCGCTCCAACGGAAGTTTTCATGGGTAGAAAACAACGAGCCGATTTTTGTTTACTTGGCAAAAAAAGCTACTTTTAGCAAAAAGGAAAAGTTGGCACGTACGATGTTTGTAGAAGGCGCTTTAAACAGGCCATATTAGCCGCAATCCTGTTACTAACAAACTTATGCCGAGAATTCTCTTTAAGGCGTCTCCCTTTATGCGTTTAGCTAGTGAAGAACCAACCTGACTCCCTATAACCGTGCCGACACTTAAGGGCAAGGCAAGCTCGATCAGGATGTTCCCTAGGAGGCCATGCGCTATCACTCCTGAAACTTTTGTGATCGTCATTCCAAACATGGCTGTGGCTGCGGCCACGTGAGGAGGCAGACCCATGATCATCATAAATGAGGCGTCAACTGTACCTCCACCGAGACCAAATAAGCCGGTAATCATCCCGCTGAGGAGGCTTCCAACCTGACTGAGGACCAGGTCCCTTTTCGATAAGCTATACGTGAAAACCCGCCCCGATGAGTCAACTATCTTCCTATTCCACACGGCCCTACTTTCGTGTCTTTTAATCACCTTCAGCATACCCTTCGATGGCAACATTTTGAGGGATAATACTATCAGGGAGAGCCCAAGCAACAACGCTAACAGAGAGGCGCTTATAAGCTCAGTTATGTAAGCGCCGATGACCACGCCCGGTATGTCCATTAAGTCAAAGAGTAAACCAACCTTGTAATCCACCCTCCTTTGCCTGACATAGTTGATGGAGGCCGATGTGATACCAAAAAGGAGGGCTACTATGGTACTCGCCGCCGCATTTTTAGCAGGCACGCTAAAGATGAGGATCAGCGCTGGCACAATAAATGATCCTCCAGCTAAACCAACCATGACGGAGGGGATAGTGGCCGTTAAGCCAACCATAAAGATGAGGAATGATTCAATCATGTCCAAATTTTATTAAACCCTCGCAAGAAGGCCCTATGCGAGAGCGTGGGGATGAATTGTGATAACCTTTTAGGTTCTCAAACCTTAATATATTTTGCTATGAGGCTGACTCGAAGGAAAAGGGAGATAGGAACTTAGGCTATATGCCCTTGTTCGGGGTTGCCTGTGAACCAGCCCCTAACCAGCCCAGCTGGAAGCCCCTGCGAAAGCTGGGGTAGTTCACGTGTGAGATTGAAAAATAATGGGGTTTTATAAGTTTCGATAGGCCAACTTAGATGTTTGAAATCATTTGAGTCGCCTTCCCTTCCTTTCCTCATACACGACCCAGGCCAGCTGGCCCACGACGCCTGCAGTTAGGAGGTAGAAACAGTACTTGGCTATGACGTTCGCCAGGTAGTATGCCCAGTCCCTTCCGAGCGTCCCGATGAAGTAGAGGAACCCGACCGTGGACGCACCCACGAAGCCTAGGACGTATCATGCGGCGACGAAGACTGTTGGCGGGTTCTCCTTGAAGGTCTTTGTCAGGGATTTCATTATGGCGGATGAGGTGGTCGCAACCAGCTCCAAGATGAAGCCGGATACCACCCCTGACTGCCCTAGAGGAAGGCATTTATGAAGGGATCATGCCGGCCAAGGAAAGAGGTGCGATGATCACCTACTACGTTGAGGCCTTAGACAGGGCTGGAAAGGTCGCCCCGGTGTCGACGAGGGCTTCGACCTCAACCTTTCTGACGTCCTCTAGTTTGTGCCTCTCCTCTAAATATTGGATGTAATCTATAGCATTATAGAATACCACCTTCACGTAGGTATGCCCCAACGCACTTCGCGTAAGAGAAGACTGTGTGGAGCATCTATAAATGTTTGGTTGAGTGTCAACATTATCAGAGGCATTTTCTATAATCTCTGACGTTGTGTTTGATGTCCCTTACAGGTTCATTTGAGCCCTTCGTATGCGCTCGCTGTCCTCCTCTTTCATCGTCCCCAGAGCTTGAAGGAGTCTCAGGGGCTTCGCGTTCAGTATGTTGCCTGCCTTGGTCACGTCTAGCGATGAGGCCCTCGGCCTCTTTGCCTTCTAGGGCATCTGACCCATCTTTGCTGACCCTTGCGGCCCCAGCTATGTGTAGGGTCCTGGTGATCTTTCTCTCAGCTATCTCCAGGAGCATTTCTGCTAGATTTGTGCTTGATGTAGGTGGGACATATGTGTACCAATATCCAGTATATTAGGCACATTTGAGGCTGAGATGTTTGACGCTCCCATGGCTGAGGCGGCGGGCCCACTTGAGGGGATTAGAAAAATCTGCATAATTAAGAGGCTTTGGTGGGAGCTAAAATTCGATAATGATTAAACTTTTAGATGACTGTTAACTACTTTTTCAATTAACTACTTTTTAGTTTCTCTGTCTTCTCCAGCAATTCAGGGCCTTCTGTTACCATATGTCTTGATAGGTGTTTCCTTGCGTTCGGACCTAGCATCTCGCCAATATCTTCAAACAGTCAACTACCCCTCCTTGAAGGAAGGGGGCTTAAGGTATCTGAAAGGGCACGTTGTGTCAGCTATTCACATAAAGCTTGCTAAAGCTAGCTAACTCTGGGAGGAAAGAGTTTGAGCCCGAGGGGCTTGAGGTGTTGGAAGTGTTTCAGATCGAATGTGTACAGGGCTGCTCCTTTGTTCATGGCTATTGCAGCTATCATGGAATCCATTCTCCGTATCGGGCTGCCTCTCTTCTCCATCTCCAGCTCCAATTCAGCTGATAGCCTGGCCTCCCTCTTGGTATACTCGAGCACCAG
>CAZTBK010000003.1:0-12729 GCA_964611975.1 uncultured Candidatus Bathyarchaeia archaeon
TTATTGTTGAACCTATTGACCGCCTTTCAGAAGAAGACGACCTCCTTTTTCACAGCGGCGACCACAAACCAGAGCTGAGCATCGATATTTTTTGAAGTTGAGTCAGGAGAACGGAGATGAAAGAAGGTGGAAAAAAGAAAACTTTTTGAGGATTACGCTTACGTTTTAGATTACCTTCCCAGGGGGAGGGTTGGCGCGGGTGGGGCACACTTCAGGGTCGAGCCCACAGTTCAACTTATCGGAGAGGCTTACTTTACGCTGCTTGAAGCCAGGGTGCGCGCTGGTTCATCCTTTGATCTTCACGAGATGGTCTACATAGGTAAAGATAGGCCTCGCGACAAGATCCTCCATGTGATAGGACGAGTACACTACGATGACTTGACATCCACAGCAAAGAGCGAGTTGCCCTCGGTCCTCGAAACCATCGTTTTAAGCCATGAAAAAAAATTCGTTGAGTTCTTTAACATTGCACAAGCCATTACACCGAGGATGCACGCATTGGAACTCATACCTGGGATTGGCAAAAAATATATGTGGAAAATCATAGAGGAGAGGGAGAAAAGGCCATTTACAAGCTTTCAAGACATCCAAAAAAGGACCGGCATCCCTGATCCCGCAAAAAAGGTTGTAAATAGGATTCAAGAAGAGCTCTCCGGGAGATCCAAGTACAAGATATTTACTCGGCAATCCTAGATTTCCCCCTCGGAAATATGGCATTAGGTCGAAGAAAGGGCTCGGACAAATTTTTGTATGGACAGAGATGTACTTGGAAGATTGGTAAAGTATGCGGACCTTTGCGGAGAGGACGTTGTTCTGGAGGTCGGAGCCGGTTTAGTTTTTTGACTATATCCCCCTCAAATATGGCAAAACGCGTAATAGCCGTCGAGTCCGTGATCATTAGGATGAAACCCCATAGGAGGTCCTTCAGGGTGTTGGATGAAAAAACTTTTTCAGACATCGTAAGGTGGCTCTTTACACAGAGGAGGCGAAAGATTAGAAACGCTATATTATCCTACCTCAGGATGAGAGGTTATGAAAAGAAAGAGGCGAGGTCCCTTATAGAAGGTCTGCCATACTTGGAATCTAGAGTATGCATGTTGACCCCAGAGGGCCTCTTATACCTCTCAAATGAAATTTATCAGAGGATCGTTGAGAGCAAAAAATTTTTCTATAAAAATAGCGTCTTTTACGTTCTTCCAGAGGTTTACGAGCCTTCCGATGATACATTTCTCCTCGCAGACAACTTGGTGATCAAAAGGAGCTCTAAAGTGTTAGATGTCGGGGCAGGCTGCGGGATCCTAAGTATATTGGCGGCCAAGAACGCGAGCAAGGTGGTGGCGACCGATCTGAATCCACACGCTGTAGAGTGCATAAAAATAAACGTTAAATTAAACGACGTTGCACGGAAGGTTGAGGTGAGGTGTGGAGATCTATTCGAGGCCGTTAAACCAGATGAAAAGTTTGACGTGATAATCTTTAACCCTCCGTATCTGCCGACATCTAAGGGAGAAGCAGAGCGAGGATGGCTTGAGAAAGCTTGGGCAGGCGGTCCGACAGGGAGGGAGGTCATCGATAAATTTCTAAGGGAGGTGCCTAGATACCTTAATGGAGGAGGAAAAGTGCTGCTCGTCCAGTCAACACTCTCAGATGTAGCGAAAACGGTGGGCATCCTAGAAAAGTATGGGTTTAAACCCGAAATCTTGGCTGAGAAAAAACTTGACTTCGAATCAATTAAGCTAATTCAGGCTTACCTGCGAACGGATCACAATTCATTTAAGATATTCTCGTAGATGGGGTGAACTCGGCGGGTTGATTTAAGATGCCATCTGAAGCCAACGAATTGGCTAACTCTCTCCGCGTGGTTTTCGTCGAACCAGGAGTTGAGGGCAACATCGGTTTTTTAGCGCGTGTGATGAAGAACTTCGGGTTAAGAGAGTTATATCTTGTTAAACCAAGGGTTAGCGTTAGGTCAGTAGCCAGAGCCTTCGCGATGCATGCTGGTGATGTCCTCGATCAAGCCATAAGCGTTGATTCGATAGATGAAGCAGTTAGGGATGCGGACTTCGTCGTTGGAACAACGGCCGTAACAGCAAAGAGGGCGTTAAATGTGAAGAGGACGGCCATAACGCCTACCGAGCTTGCCGAGGTTTTCTCATCAATCAAAGGCAAGGTCGCCATACTATTTGGTAGGGAGGGATCGGGCCTGACGAACGATGAAATAGAGAGGTGCGACCTTATCGTATCCGTTCCAACGGACAAGGCCTATCCGACCATGAACATAACACATGCGGCTGCGATAATATTCTATGAGTTATATAAGGCTACTGGAAGGGAGAAAGCCAGGCGCATAACTGAAGTGAGCGGCGCGCAGAAAGAAAGGTTAATTAAATATTTCACTGATTTAGTAAAGGGGACTGGGCTCCCAAACCATAAACAGAGGAAGGCCCTAAGAGCGTTCCGTAACATAATGGGGAGGTCATTTGTCTCAAGCCGTGAAGCAACAATACTAATGGGAGTCTATAAAAGGGCTTTATGGAAGATCAAAGGGAGGGGAAAGAAACCACAAAGGCATAAAGTGACCTTTGGATAATGGTCATCTTCTCCCACGTGTAGATGAAACGTACGCAGAGTCTATGTAGGAAGAAAAGGGGACGATAGAAAAATGCAGGTGAGTGGTCTCAGGAAAAGGGCGTTGGAGATGGCCCTCTCAAGGATGGAAGGGTTCCCCTCGCCAAAACCGCTCTTGGAGCAATACACCATACCCGCTACGACCGCCGCGCAGGTCTTATGGATAGCAACTTACACCTATGATGACATTGTAGGGAAAACGGTATTCGACCTAGGATGCGGAACCGGACGTCTAGCGATAGGTGCCTCCATGCTTGGTGCAAAGGAGGTAATTGGAGTTGACATAGATCCAGTAGCGATAAAAATTGCGGCAAAAAACGCGATGAAAGTAACCATCCGGGATAGGCCCTCATGGATCGTGTCCGACATAAGCCTCATAAGGGGGAGATGCGATACGGTGATCCAAAACCCACCCTTTGGTGTGCAGAAAAGGGGAGCTGACAGGAAATTCCTGAGGAAGGCTCTGGAGATAGGCAAAGTCGTCTACTCCATACACAAGGGCGGTGAGGGCAATAGGGAGTTCATAAAGGCATTTATAGATGGGCTTGGGGGAAAGATAGCGAAGATCATCCCGATGAAAATGGCTATACCTCCAACTTTCAGCTTTCATAAAGAGAGAAAGCACATAATCGATGTAGATCTGTATCGTATAAAGGGGAGAGATAAGGATATTGAGTACTCCGGAGAGAAAAAGCGGAGGCTTCGTCTGTCCAGGTAGTAAGCTGGCTGTGATCGAGGAGTTTTTTCCAGGTAAATGGACATACGAAGAGGGAGGAGACATACGTTCTATGATAACTGGTCACATGCTCATAGACATACCGAATAGGACGATCTCTGTCTATCCGAGCGTCCGCCTGCCACTGGTCCCAAGGAAGGGCAGCGTAGTCATAGGTCGAGTCACAGAGGTCCATGAAAAGGTGGTTGAAATGAGGATCTTGATGATCAATAAGAAGAGATCGTTCGGATCGTTCCTGGGATTAATTCATATCTCTAATATAAGTGGGAGCTTCATAAGGAAAGCATCTGACGCATTTAAGCCAGGGGACGTAGTGCGCGCAAAGGTGATAGGCACGGCGAATGGGGTCTTCCATCTCTCTACAGAAGGGCGAAGGTTTGGCGTAATATATGCGTTCTGCTCCCACTGCGGCCATCCTCTAGTTTCAATCGACGGCTCGCTTAAATGTCCACTATGTAAGAGAGCGGAACGGAGGAAAATTGCGAGCGATCATAGAGGTTCTGTTTGATTAGTCCTCTTTATAAATCCGGAATCGGGTGGGGATATGAAAGTAAGGGTATTGAAACACTCGAAAAATGAGATGAAGATTGAGATAGAGGGGGAAGGACACAGCTTTGGCAGCGCTCTTCAGAGCGCCCTACTGGAAGACAGAAACGTAGAGTTCGCAGGCTATAACGTGCCTCATCCGCTCTTCTCCAAATCGGTAGTTTATGTCCGTACGAAGGGTGGGGAAAGAGCTGAGACCGCGCTGAAGAAGGCAGCTAAGAGGCTTGAAAAGAGGATGAACGAACTCCAGAAGCTGTTTGAGGCATCTTTGAAATGAAAAGGGAAGAACAATCGAGAAAAGGGACATCACTTCTAAATTGCAGCTTAGGCACAGATCACATGAGCTTACGTGACATCTTGTCCAGCAAGAAGCTTGCTGAACTCGGTGATTCTTATGTGAACTTCATATTCTCATTGGCTCTGTCTAAGAGGATGGGTGAACCTATGGGTGTTAGAGTTAAGGGCCGGGTACTAGCCGATGCTTTGAAGATGGCAGGTCTGAGGCCTATTCTCCCCAGTAGAGTTGATACGCATGCTCAAGCGGATGCTTCCGAGGCCTTCATGGTGTACGCTTGGCTCCACGGGCTCATCTCGCTTAAAGAGAGTGTAGAGACGATTGAAAGCAAAGCGGAGAGACCCGCCGAGGCTTTTTCGGATTTGCTAAAGAAGATAAAGGAACGTATGGGCATTGTGTAGCAGGACCGTGCACTTTCATAGGATTAAGCCTGAGATAAGGATCCTCGGATTAGATGACGGCACCTTCGTCCCCCATAGAACTGGTAAGGCTAGCCTCATTGGCGTAGTCTTCAGAGGTGGACGGTGGCTGGATGGTGTTATGAAAACGGAGATAACCGTCGATGGGCTAGATGCCACTGAGAGGATCTCAAGTATGGTGATCCGATCGCCTCACTATGAGCAGTTGAGGGTTTTAATGCTCAGCGGGATCACCTTCGCTGGATTTAACGTAGTCGATATCAGGGAACTATTTGAATCCACATCTCTTCCTGTCATAGCCCTGACCAGGAAGAGGCCTGATTTTGAGGGTATTAAGAGGGCGCTTAAAAACTTACCTGACTGGACTGCGAGGTGGAGGGCGATCCAAAGAGCTGGTGATGTGTTTGAAGTTAAGGTTTGTAGGGGCCCCGCCCAGGTCTATGTTCAAGTCGCTGGCATTTCTACAGCGGATGCTGAGAAGATCATCAGGCTGAGCTGTACGAGGAGCAGTTTTCCTGAGCCGCTACGCGTGGCCCATCTGTTAGCTTCTGGTCTGTTTAAGATGGAGACTGGGCTTACTCTGGATGAAAAGGTTTAAATCCCTCGAAGGGAATGATTTGAAAGCATTTCGTGGTGATTGTAGTGCTTTTTTGTCCGAAATGTGGAACACGTATGGTTCCTGTTTACAGAGGTAAGGGGGGAAAAATGTGGAGTCTGTGGGTTTGCCCGAAGTGTGGATATGAGGTCCCCGTCGTCTCTAAGGCGTCAACCCTTCCGAAGATTATCGAGCATGGTCCTAGGGAGCATATATCCGTCATTGGTGAGGAGGAATCTGAGATCAAGACCATGCCTACCCTTAAGGTCAAGTGCCCTAAATGTGGCAACATCGGGGCTTACTGGTGGATCGTTCAAACGAGGGGGGCTGACGAGTCCCCCACGCAGTTTTTCAGATGCATCAAATGCGGTTACACTTGGCGCGAAATGGCTTAGCCTCTTAAAGATCTCTGCGGCTGGTTGAGGATCATCCTCGAGATCTTCCCTTCCACTTCTTTGAAGACGTCTTCCCTTGCCTTGTCCACATTTATTAAGATGCTTCTGTCCTTCCCTTTCTCGTAAAAGTTGATCAGTCTAGAATGGACGAATTTTAGTAGTTCGAGATCCGGCGTCAGAAGCTCTGGTTTGCCCCTTTTCCTCTGTCTTTTTAAGGAGACGCCTGGCCTCACATTAAATATTACATAGGTGGTCTTTCCGCTCAGTTCTCTAAACGTATTATTGTCGTAAAGCTTCAATATACGCCCTCTTTCACTCTTCGCAGCGCCCAATTTCAACCTCCCCTCTAGGAAGAAACAATCCAAGACTGGTCCGCCCTCCCACGCGATGATCTCGAGCTCGGACCGGAGGACGCCCCTCGCCACCTTCAGGTCCATCTCAAAAACGTCCCTGTCAAACTCTGGGGGTGCTCCGATCCCGACCTTATATTCTTTCTCATGAATGATCTGCGTCGCTATCTCTGGTATGAACTTCGCTCTCAGCCTCTCGGCTAACATCTTCCCGTAGTAGCTTTTCCCAGAAGCTGGTAAACCGAGTAGTGTGATCACCCTCATCCTCTTAACTCGATAACAACGTATCGCTGTCCTTTTATAAACTTCATCTCATATAAGAATTAGTGGATGGGGAATGATCTTCAGAGATGAAGGGGGAAGGTGTTACCATACCGGAGTTAAAAGAGGTGAGATCAACCCATACATACTTATGGCTGGGCCTCCTGGAAGGGTTAGGATGGTAGCCAGCAACTTGAAGAGGCCTGTTACGGTAAGTAAACAAAGTGAAGAGAGGGGCGTAGTGGTGATAAACGGCTTTTACAATGAAGTCCCATTAACTGTCGTGAACCACGGGATGGGCACGCCGTCCGCCTCTATAATCCTTCGCGAGATCATAGAAAGCATAGATTTCAGTAGGGAAAAAAGAGCGACCATAATTCGGATAGGTACCTGTGGGAGCTTGCAAAAATACGTTAAAGTTGGCGATATAGTGGTCTCCACAGGATGTGTGAGAGAGGACGGTACAACACAGCTCATCGTTCACAATGAGTACCCGGCCGTTCCGGATTTGAAAACGACGCTTTCCATAGTTCTGGCCGCGGAGGACGCCGGATATAAAATTGGAGAGGATCTATGGGTTGGGATCACTCACGCGAAGTCTGAGCTTTATGGGTTTGAAACTCCCTCCCTTTCAGCCATCCCTGAGGAGTTAGAAGACCGCTTGAAGTCTTATAAGAGAATGGGCGTCTTAGCAACCGAGATGGAGTTTCCGATATTTACCATCCTTGCTGATATGTATAATGCCGAATGGCGTAAAGAGGGAAAACAATATAGAGTAGATGTGGGCTGCGCGCTGTTGGTGGTTTCACCAGCCAAGGAGGAAAGCGAGCAGGTCGAGTTTAAAAAACCGTCCCGAAAAGGCCTTATCGAGATCGGGTTAAAGGCCATGGAGAATAAGAAAAAGTGGGATGAGGGAAAGTTTGATGGTCTAAAGGAACTCTCTGCACTTTATGATCTTTAAGCCGTTTTCAGCCCTGATCTTAAGTCTATTTCTCATCATATCCTTACGCCTTAACGAGAAAGTTTACATATTTCAGTTGCGGGAACCTCAATCCTACGTCCCTTTGAGCCCTCATCTTTATATTAATGGTGCATTTGGTATCTGGAGGGTTAAGATGTCAGTTAGCGTTCAAGCTGAGAGAGTGGACGTTGCTGCTCACGTTAGGAAGACGATCGATGAGCAGGTCGCCATCGAGGCCTTGATTAACATACACCTCAATGATAAACGCATAACTACTTTACGCGCTACGCCAAAACTGCGGAAGGAATCGGCCTTGGGTTGGCTTTTCGATGAGGGGATATTACGTTCATTAGATGAGATAAAAGAGGTGATCGTGAACCAAAATGACGTAAAGGTAACGACAAGGGAGCCTCTAGAAGAAGGAAGATACCAAATAGCTGGAGCGATAAGAACGCTCGCCGCTACTAGCAGGGCATCTCTCGATAGATTTATGGAGGTTTGGTTATACGAGCGGTCATCCCGTAAATTCCGATATGAAGTTAGCGCAAACAGCATCATTAAGATGGTCAGGGAGCTGGAGAGGCGATCTAAACTTTTTAGGTTAACGGGCGGGACACACGCAGCTGCCTTGTTTGAAGAAGAGGAGATGATCGCGTTTGCTGAAGACGTCAGTCGCCATAGCGCCATTGATAAGGTCGTAGGGATGGCTGTTCAGTCGAAGGCGGACTTCTCTAAGTGCGTCCTCGTTAGCTCAGGCAGGCAATCAGCCGATATGGTGCTCAAAGCGGTGATTATGAGGATCCCGATTTTGGTCTCTAAAGCAAGCCCAATCCACTCAGGGATAATCATGGCAGAGAAGGCAGGTCTGACGCTTATCTGTTTTGCAAGAGAGCAGAGGATGAATGTCTACACCTATCCTGGGAGAGTTTTAACTTAGAGCCTGCTTTTTTGGGAAACGCGTTTAATTGGTTTTCAAATGGCTCTGCACTTTTGGCTCCTCGCATTAACTGGTGCACACTCCAGAATAACCACCAGAAGAAGCATCCTATTGGTGAAGCAAGGATAATTTAGGTATTTAACCAAGAGGCGTTACGGATAACCGCAACCCTTAAAAGCGTTAAATTTTGGCATATAGAAAAAGGGGGACGTCTTGACAAGGAAACCCGTGGAGATCGTCAGGCTCGCCGGAGAAAGTAGCAAGTACAAATCCGAATTAGAGTGGTGGAACCTTTTCTTAAGAGGATTTATGGCAGGGATCTATATCGCTATCGGAGGTGCGTTGTGCATAGTATGCTCCACAGACATATCTGCTAGGTTTGGATTGGGGATGGCCAAGCTGATCTCCGGGGCCGTATTCCCAGTAGGCCTTATTGCCATTGTACTTACCGGAGCAGAGCTCTTTACAGGCGATGTTATGTTGCTCACTATGGGAGCGATGCAGGGAAAAACTAATTGGAGGAAAGTGTTATATGTTTTGATCATAGTTTACATCGGTAACTTCGCAGGCTCTCTTTTTTGGGCATACATCACCGTCGTAGGGCCGTTCCAAACAGGGACAACGGCTGGCTCTGCATTAAATGCTTTCGGGTACAACGCGATCAAAATCGCTGTTGAAAAAACACTATCCTATAAGGCAGCAGGCCTCTCAGGTCTTTGGTCCGCGCTCGTAAAGGGGATCGGATGTAACATGCTGGTCAGCGTAGCCATACTGCTGGTCCTCAGCTCAAGGAGTATGATAGGAAAATTCTTCGGCGCTTGGTTTCCGATAATGGCGTTCGTTTCATCCGGCTTAGAGCACTGTGTAGCAAACATGTTCTTCATACCTACTGCGATGCTTTGTTTTTTCCTTCATCCAGGGTTGGATCTTTTAAAAATCCCGGAACCACTTAGAACGCTTTTAATAAACGATGGGGGCATATCTACGAATGGCCTCTTTACATGGAACCTACTGCCGGTAACTATTGGCAATGTGGTCGGCGGCATAATGATAGGGGCGGCGTATTACGTTGCGTTCAGAAAAGAGCTTAAGAGCCCCCAAAATGAGCTATGAAGGGAAAACAAGAGCTATTTTGGATGAAGTTAATTAAGGGCCTCATTTAGTACGATGAACGAATTAGGGATGATTAAAGGTTGATCCTTCCAGTCGAGTATAGAACCGTCATAAAAAAGCGTCTGGCGCTTGAGAAATGCCTGAAATGCAGCGTTTGTCACAAAAATTGCATCGCATCGCTTTACTCTGATATTTACGACTTAAAGAACACGTTTATCTTCGATGTCTTTACTCGAGGGGCAATCAACAACAAGAACCTCTGGAACTGTTCTGCTTGCGATTACTGCTACGAGCGATGTCCGTACGATGTGAACACGATCGAGGTCTTGGAGGCGCTTAAGGAAGAGGCGTTTCGGAGGGACTTAGCTCCGAAGAGCGTTAACGATCACGTAGAACTTACGATCTCCACGGGGTTTGGATTTCTCATTACTAAGCACACACACAGGCTTAGGGAGGAGCTTGGGCTTCCACCTCTAAAGCCTAAGAGATTCGAGGACCTCAAGAGGATATCTGAAGAGACAGGTTTAGATAAAGTGCTAATGGAATTGAAAGAAGGGAGAGTTAAGGAGTGAGGTATGCATTCTTCAGGGGTTGCATGATACCCATCAAGTTGCCGTATCTCGAGAGCATTTCCAGAAGGGTTTTAGGCGACTTAGGGATCGAGTTAGTGGATGTCGATGAGTTCACCTGCTGTCCAGATCCCATCATCTTCGGGGGGGTTGATAGGTTAACTTGGCTGAGCATAGCCGCGAGGAACATCTGCCTGGCAGAGGAGAGGGGTCTTGACATAATTACTTTATGCAACGGATGTTCTCAAACGCTTCGTACGGCGAATGAGACCTTAAAATCCGACATAGAGCTAAAGGACGAGGTGAACAAAATCTTATCAGGGATCGGGCATACGTTCCTCGGAAAGATCAAGGTCAAGCACTTTTTACAAGTGTTAACCGAAGATGTCGGGATTGAAGAGATCGAGGAGAAAGTAAAGTCCCCCCTGAGGGGTCTTAGGGTTGCTACCCACACCGGTTGTCATTTAACGAACCCAGCGGAGGTTATGAGGTTCGATGACCCGGAAGACCCCACAGTTCTAGAAAGGCTTGTCGCCTCCTTAGGTGCTGAGGCAGTGGACTATGATTTAAAGACGCTGTGTTGTGGCGTCTCTTACACTTTGATGGGTAACAGAAAGACCTCGAACGCATTGCTCAGAGATAAACTGATGAGCATCAATAGGGTAGGTGCTCAGTGCATCGTGACGGGCTGTCCTTTCTGCTTTCAACAGTTTGACCTGGGTCAGCTTCTGTCTGCTAAGGAATACAACTTAAGGTTTAAGGTGCCTGTTCTCTTTTATACCCAACTCCTCGGTCTGGCTATGGGCTATGACCTTAAGGAGGTTGGCTACACATACCATAAGATACATGATGGATCATTCGAGAAAATGGTTGAGCCGAGGGTGAGAAGATGAAGAAGGTCCTCACAACCTGCGTGTACTGTGGTGTCGGCTGCCAACTTTACCTTAAGGTGAGAGATGGCAAAGTGGTCGGCGTCATTCCGGAAAGAGTTCACGGGGTGAATCAGGGCAAGCTCTGCATCAAAGGCTGGAGCGTGCACGAGTTCATTCATAGCCCTGACAGGTTGAAGAGGCCGCTGATCAAGAAAGATGGTAAGTTCGTTGAAGTGGGATGGGACGAGGCTCTGACCTACGTTGCTGATAGGTTAAAGGAGATCAAAGAGAGATATGGGAGCGACTCCATAGGCCTCCTCTCCTCCGCTAAGTGCACGAATGAGGAGAACTACTTGATGCAGAAGCTGGCAAGGGCGGTCATTGGGACGAACAACATCGATCACTGCGCCAGACTATGCCACTCCAGCACTGTAGCAGGCCTCGTAGCTACCTTTGGCAGCGGGGCCATGACCAACTCGATAGCGGAGATCGAGGGAGCTGACGTGATCTTCGTCATAGGCTCTAACACCACGGAGCAGCATCCACTTATAGCGAGAAGAATCCTAAGGGCCGTCAGGAGAGGCAGCAAACTGATAGTCGCAGATCCGAGGTCGATAGACTTGGCAAGCTTCGCGGCCATTCATCTGCAGCAGAGACCGGGTACCGATGTGGCCCTATTAAATGGAATGATGAACGTTATCCTGCGTGAAGGGCTCGAGGATGAGGGCTTCATAGAGAACCGAACAGAGAACTTTGAGGCCTTAAAGGAGGTTGTCAAGAAGTATACCCCAGAGCGCGTAGAGCGGATAACTGGCGTGCCCGCCTCTAAGATCGAGGAAGCAGCCCTCCTTTACGCGCATGGGGAGAGGTCAACAATAATATACTCGATGGGCATCACGCAACATATCACGGGCGTCGATAACGTGATCTCCGTGGCCAACCTGGCCATGCTGACTGGTAACGTAGGTAAGGAGAGCACAGGCGTAAACCCGCTTAGGGGCCATAATAACGTACAGGGGGCCTGTGACCTCGGATGCTTGCCCGATTACCTGCCGGGATATCAGAGGGTGAAGGATGCATCGGTGAGGGCGAAGTTCGAGTCGGCATGGGGAGTAAGGCTTCCAGACAAGGCCGGCCTGACTGTGGTGGAGATGATAAACGCCTGTGGTGGGAGGATCAAGGCCCTTTACATCATGGGCGAGAACCCCATGCTTTCCGATCCTGACATAAATCAAGTTCGTGAGAGTCTCAGGAGACTGGACTTCCTTGTCGTGCAGGACATGTTCATCAATGAGACCTCGGAGTTAGCGGACGTCATCTTGCCTGCAGCAAGCTTCGCTGAGAAGGATGGAACCTACACAAACACGGAGAGGAGGGTGCTGAGGATAAGGAAGGCCATAGAGCCCATCGGCGGGTGTCGACCTGACTGGAAGATCATATGTCAGGTTGCGGGTAAGCTAGGCTATGAGATGCGCTATGGCTCGCCGAAGGAGATAGCTGACGAGATCGCGAGCTTGACCCCTATTTATGGTGGGATAGTGTACGATCGCCTAGGTCCTGAGGGCCTCCAGTGGCCCTGCCCTGATAAGAAACATCCAGGCACCAAGTACCTCCATAAGGATGAGTTTAGCCGGGGGCTTGGTAGGTTCATCCCCGTGGAGTATAAGCCCCCGGCTGAGGAACCCGACGAAGAATACCCTACGACCTTAACGACCGGGAGAGTCCTCTTCCATTTCCACACAGGGACCTTGACCAGGAGGTCGCCAACGCTCAACGAGCTGCTATCGGAGGGCTATGTGGAGGTGAACCCGAGGGACGCTGGAGAACTCGGAATTTCTGAGGGGGATGAGATCAAGGTGAAGAGCAGGCGTGGTGAGATCAAGATAAAGGCCAGGGTCTCGGATATAGTTCCTAAGGGGGTCGTCTTCATACCCTTCCACTTTGCAGAGGCGGCGGCGAACACCCTCACAATAGCGGCTCTCGATCCAGTTGCAAAGATACCTGAGTACAAGGTATGCGCGGTCAGGTTGGAGCGAGTGTCTTGAGGTAACC
>CAZTBK010000003.1:12829-31070 GCA_964611975.1 uncultured Candidatus Bathyarchaeia archaeon
GGACCCCCTCGAAGTTCTCAGGCCTCCGTAAGTAATCCTATATCAGCAAAGATCAAGGTTTATTATTGACATCCTATGGGGTGTCACATGACCTCTTCTGCGGTCATGGAGACAAGTCGGCTTATCTCCCCCTGTAGTAGGGTTGGGAGGCCTGGGATCTCCGTATCTAAGAAGCCACGGGCTATCATGGAGGTCGCCTCTCCTTTGCTGAGGCCTCTACTCATCAGGTAATACAGTTGTTCCTCGGCTATTTTTCCAATGGCAGCCTCGTGAGTAAGCTCTGCCTCTGAAGAAAAACTCCTCAAGTTAGGATAAGCGTAGGCTCGCGCCTCATCGCTTAACATCAAGGCTCTGCACTCCAGGTGGCCACGGGTATTAGGTTTATTTGCATGAAGCAAACCGCGCATCTTAACACTCGCCTTATCCGTCACCACCGCTCTCGATATGATCTCACCGCGAGTTTTTTCGGCGTTAAATATGATCCCGCTTCCAGCGTCTATGTTGGACTCGCCTCGACCGAAGATTAATAAATGGAAGCTCGCTCTCGCCCCGTTGCCGCGTAGCACGGCTGTTGGGTAAAACTGTGTGTTCCTGACCGGGCTTAGCAAAATGAAATTTTCCATGTAGGTTCCATTTTCCTCAACAACTATTCCTATTTTCGGGCGAGCCTCGAACTCAGGATTCCAGTTGTGTATCATCGTCCAAGTCACTTCGGCTCCCTTACCGACATAGATTTCAGTCGCGGCTATGTGTGCCGCCCTGCTGCATTCGGGTGCAACGACGCAACCTGTTATTAAGTGTATCCTTGAGTATGGTTCCGCTATGATGAGGTTGTGAGGAACTTGCACGTAATTTTCGGTTCTAACATAGAAGCAGCTTTGAACAGGCCAGCCTATAACCGTGCCCCTTTTCACCCAGACGAAAACTCCTCCAGCCTCGTTTGCCCCTATATAGGACGTGTATTTATCGAGCCTTAATGGGATGATCTTGAACCAGAACTTTTCAATCCAAGGATACTTGCGGATGGCCTCTCTTGTATCTAGGACAACTAGTCCCTCTGGAAATTTCGGAAATAAACTCTGCTTCGTCCAGTCTGTGTAACTTAGGTAAACTGGGTGATCGTCTATCTGAAGATGTGAGCCGGATCTGAACCCCTCATCGGGCCGCTGACCCACTTTTTTAATCTCTTCCTGGTCCACTTTCCTCAATTTTCTTAAACTGTTGATGGCCCTGTGCTCCGGCGCTATGTTGGGTGAGTACATACTTAAATCGATGTCGGGGCCGTACTTTGCTGGGCGCGCCTCTCTTAGGAGCCTCTTTGACTCTTCCCTTTTTTTGACATACCATTCTGGAAATTTCTTTCTGCTCATCATCTCTCAGCCACCTTCAAGGCCTAACTCCCTGATGTATCCTTTGTATCCCTTTCCCTCAATTTTTGGGATAAGCCGTCCAGGTTCTCCGCTGTCTACTATCCGCCCATCATACATGATGTGAGCGATGTCAGGCCTCAGATACCGTAATATATGCCTGTGATGCGTTATGACCAAGACTGAGCTTCCTAACTCATCGACCACTTTGCTTACCTCTTCACCGATCAACCTAAGTGAGTCAATATCGACACCACTGTCCGGTTCGTCTAAAATCATCAACCTAGGCTTCATCGCGAAGACCTGAGCCAACTCAGAGCGCTTTCTCTCACCTCCTGAGAATCCTATGTTGAGGTCCCGGGTTAGAAAAGACGACGGGTCGAGGCCAACTCTCTCTAAAAATTCGGTGGCAACGTTTTCCTTCGGTTCTACCAATGGATTCCAAGGGTCCTTCCCAGCGATCAGCCTAATCATGTCCCTGAGCTTTACCCCTCTGACTTCCGGAGGATTTTGGTACGCTAGGGCGATCCCAAGCCTCGCTCTTTCTGAGATTTCTTTCTTAGCGATGTTTTCTCCGTTGAAGAAGACTGCGCCTTTTACAATTTTGTATATAGGATGGCCAACGATGGTCAGTGCTAGGGTTGTCTTGCCGCAAGCGTTGGGCCCCATTAGGACGTGAATTTCATTCCTACCTATATCTAGGTTGACGCCGTGGAGAATCTCCTTCCTTCCGACATTGACGCGCAGATTCCTTACCTCTAGCAACCTCATGAACGCGTTGGCCTCCTTGTTATAGAATCTTATTTAACGTTGTTAAAATATATAAGGATGACGGAAATGATATTTAAAAGTTAGTGATTAAAGTTGAAGCCGCCATGTATGGTTGTCGTTAAGTATGTTTTGCCAGCGATTAGGGCTTTGATCGCCAAAGAGTTGGTCGAGAAGCACGGTCTAAAGCAGGTGAGAGCTGCCGAGAGAATGGGAGTAACCCCAGCGGCTGTACCTAATATCTTAAAGCGGTCAGGGGTGAAAGAGCAGTCAAAATGGTTGAAAGTTCGGATGAAGCCATTAAGATCGTGTCTAAGATAGCAGAGGGTCTGCTAAAGATGAAGCCTCGGTGTACGATATCTTAGAAAATATTTGCAGGGCTTGCCGGATAATTAGGTCCAATGGTCCCCTCTGTGAAATGCATAAGGAAATATTGCCGTCCTTAAAGAAAAGAGAAGTATGTGAGTGCGGGTGTCCAACGCATCTTTCCTCTTAGGCGTAGTTTTGGAGGGGTAAGATGAAAAACTTAGAGAAAAAGTTGTCGCCGAAGGAAAAGGAAATATATGAGAGACTTAAAGAGGTTAGAGATCCTGAACTTGGCTTCTCTATAGTAGAAGCAAACTTGGTTGAGGAAATTGATGTTAAGGGGGGCAAGGCGAGGGTGCTGTTTCACTTGACTATGCCATTTTGTCCGCCCCCATTTGCTTTACAAATCGGCAGAGAGATTAAAAGGGCAGTCAGTGAAGTGCCCGGTATAAAAGAAGTTGAGGTCAGAGTTCGAAAACACATAATGGAGGACGAAATCAATAAGGCCTTACGGGAGATGTGAATGTCTCAGAAGAAGAGGATCCTAGTGTGCCCAAAATGCGGATTTAGATTTGACATCAGCTATGCCAGAGCATTTACATGTACGGGGTGCCCCTCACTTGTGTCCTGCGGATACGTAAGGTGCCCCAAATGTGGCTACGAATTTCCGATTCGGCGGCCTCTTTTTGGCTGAGCCTTCCTACAGAGAAGATCGAGAGGGTTCGGTGCCCTCTTATTATACGCGTAAAAATGCATCTTTCGAATCTCAAAAGAGGTTTAACTAGAGCATTCCTCAAAGCTTTGATGCGCGTTAAAAACACGCGCGATTAAACCGTAAGCTTTGAATGTATAAAATAACGAATAACTCGATCGTGAGCGCTAGCCGCAACATAACACATAGACGAACCTTACCTTCCTGAACTAACGCTTCTTTAGGATGCTTAAGGACGCGTGTATCAATTTTTGTTCTTTTTTTTGAAAAAAGTAGAGGTTAGAGGTATTTTCCTGGTTCAGGAAAGTTTCTTGATTGTTTTTTCTAAAAAATCGATGCCCATTTCAAGACTTTTTATTCCCTTCTCTGTGATTTCATAATATTTTCTATTAGGGCGACCCTTTATAGGTCTCCCTCGTTTAGCCCTGATTAGCCCCTCAAACAACATCTTATATAAAACTACATAAACCGTTATCGTAGCCGTTGAAAACCCGAACCTATCCTCTAAGTTCTTGTTAATTTCATATGCATACATTGGGCGCTCCGTCAACATCCTAAGGATATAAAGCCAGAGGTTCTCCTTCGTGAGCTTCTTTCTGAGTCTGTCATAAGCCAAGTTTGGCTCCTCATATCAACACTATAGAGATGCTACAAAAATCCTCAATAGTTCTGAGACGCATCTTTACCTTCTGGAAGCTCTCTGGGATTTAGCTCTGACCTTCACCACTCTACGATGAACAGCGCATGAGATGCAGTACCATTTCTCGACGATTTGCCTGGGTATGATGGCCCCCTTAGCTTTCAATTCTCTAGCTAGCATGGGGTCAACGAGGGATACATATGTGGTAACCCTCTTCGCTTTATCTCTCGGTACAAGCTCTCCGCATATGTCACATTGAACATACGACGCCCGACCCTTGCTGCCCTTTGATCTACCGCGGCTCTTCCTTTTTTTAGGCATTTTTATCCTACGATATTAAATACTATTCCTCTAACTTAAAACCCCATGCTTTTAGAGGGGGCCAGAAGCTCCCTATCCTTTTAAGGGTAGGAATGAATGGTCACTGAACGCTGGAGCATAAAGAGCAATCTTTTAATATGCCCTTGCGAGCCGCACCAAAAACTTCCCTTCTCGACCACACACCACACAGCTTCCCGTAACCCTTTCCTCTGCGCTCGGAACTCCCAGAACCCTTGCTTTTACAGCCCTTTCAATCTCCAACCCACATTCCCTCTCGCCGCACCAAGGTACATGGACTATGCCTAGACCTGAGTCTATCAGCTCCTTCGCCTTCTCTAAGCTTTCTGCCTTAAAGATATGAGCGTTAAGCCAATCCCATGCTCTCTCTCTCAGGCGCTTCTGGATCTCAGTTAGGAGGAATTTGGTCTTCTCGACCACCTCACCTTCTTTACAAACCAATTTTTCGAAGTTGTCACGGGAGACGAACGTCACCTCTTTCTCCTCGACATCGCGTGGCCCCACCTCGATCCTGAGCGGCACACCCCGCATCTCCCACTCATAGAACTTAGACCCAGGGGTGAGGTCAGGGCGGTCGTCTAGTTTAACCCTGATTCGCTCTCCCCTTAACCTATCAACTATTTTCCTACAGGCGTCGTTAACCAGTTCTTCCTTACCTTTGTAGGGTATGGGGATGACGATGACTTGAATGGGAGCGACATTTGGTGGTAGAATCAAGCCTCGGTCGTCTCCATGTAGGGTCAGCATCGCTGCGATCACCCTCTCTGATATCCCATAGCTCGTCTGCCAGACGTACTCTCTATTGCCTGCTATGTCTTCAAATTTCACATCGAAGGCCCTCGCGAACTTTTGTCCCAAGTCATGAACGGTCCCTATCTGTAAGGTCCGGCCATCAGGAAACATCGTGTCGAACGCGTAGGAAGAGAGCGCTCCAGCGAACCTGTCCCACTCTGGCCTTTGTGAAATGACGTAGGGGATACATAGCTCATCGAAGAACCTCTTGTAGATTTCGATGGCCTCGTGAACCTGCTTTAAAGCGTCATCGTGAGAAGCGTGGAAGGTATGGGCCTCCTTGAAGGTCGTAACCTCTCTGACCCTGATTAATGGTTTTGTGGCCTTCGTTTCATACCTAAAGATGTTCACTATCTGGTAGATTTTTATTGGTAGGTCCGCGTGCGATCTGACCCAGAGTTTAACCATAGGGGTGATCACCGTTTCGCTTGTAGGCCTCAGGGCCATCTTGACGTTGAGCTTAGTGGATCCCCCATGCGTGACCCAGTACGCCTCCTCCTCAAACCCCTTAATATGCGCGGATTCCTTCGCGAACAGATCTTCCGGGATCAGTAGGGGGAAAAGCGCTTCCTCATGTCCTCTCTCATCTAGGAGCCTTCGAATGATGTTTAGCACATTTCTTCTCAGTTTGAACCCGTATGGAAGCCAGACGCCGCAACCTTTGATCGGGTAACGATAGTCTACGATACCCGCTTCACTGATCACTTTACGAAACCATTCGCTGAATTTTTCCTTCCAGGTTTTTCTCTCGCCTTTCATACCTCTAAGGTTTACTTTTTTGGAGAAAAAGGTTTTTCATCTATGACGTCTCCCAAAGTCTGCGCCTTTTCATGCGGCTTACGATCAGTTCAGCCTTCCTCAGCCCTTCGGCATTATTGACATTGAGGAATGTATGAAGATCAGGATCTAATGACTTGATCGCTATGGTTGAGATGTACAGGACGCTCTTGAGTCTGTAGATCATGGACCTCATGCTTAATTCGCCTTTCTCGAACGCATCCACAGCCGAGGTATAAGCTGCCCTTGTCTTGTATGCTGATTGAAGGGGCTCGATGTACCCGTTTGGCCACCTAGGGATGACGGCATCACGACCAGGGACCAGATCAAGCATGAGAGATAAGAGCTTCTCTGAAATTATGGGTGTATCGCACGGTAGGAGCAGAGAATATTCGCCAGCGGCGTACTTAAACCCCGTCAGGGCGCCTATAAGTGGCGATCTGCCCTCAAAATCGTCGAGGACCACCCTCGTAGGGCGATCAAATAACCCTGAATATTCCTCAAGCTGCCCTCTCGAACTCACGATGACGAGGACCTCATCTACTAGGGATACAACTTCGTCATAGACATAACGTATTAACTTCTTCCCAGATAACTTAACGAGGGCCTTATCCTTCCCAAAGCGCCCAGATGAACCGCCAGCTAGAATTATAGCAGAGTACTTCAACGTTTGCCCCCTCACCCCATTTTCCATAATGATTTAGGAGGCGATCGTTAATTTAAACCTCTTTCCATTTAACCGCTTCATCATAATTAAAGTTATAACTTAACGTTGAATAGCCCCTTGGATGGAGGTCGCCCGAAAGGGTGGAAACGGTGAGCCCAAGGGGATGGGGTAGCGGTCGGGGAGGAAATGCCCCGGCGAGCCGAAAGGCGAGGTGGCCCGCCCAAACCGGCAGATGCGACCGGTGTGCGTAAAGCCCCGGGCGAACGCCGGGACCTCGGCAACGCCTCCACCATCCAAGCGTCTTGGCTCCGGTGGAAGCCCCGACTTAAGTCGGGGGAGGAGGTCACTACTAAATAAGGAGGTGAAACAATGACTTACTTTAGCGCTCGTGGCATCGCGGCTATGACCATGTGTGCTGGCCTCTCTCTCGTCCTTAGTATAATCACATCACTGGTCTTCCGGAATCCGGCTCACATGCCCTTTCTATGCGGCATAGTCGGCTCGACCTCATCGATCCCTGAGCTTGTGGTTGGCCAGGAAGTTCGGTGCAGCCACCATCCCGATCCTGACGCTCGGGTCCATCACCACCCACTTCTTTGGCTTTTTCACGGCCGGCGCGGCCTTCGATGTTCTAGCACTGCTTATTGGTTACATTGCTTAGAAAAGCCTATGTCAAGCATGATCGGCCTATCGGCCATCCCCATGGCGACAGCTGGTGCGGTCATAGGGTTGCCCTTCACGTCTCTTTACGTTATGGCTGCCATCTACGGTGGCGTGGAAAAAAAGAAAAACCTATCAGAGATGCTGTTTCAACGTACGATTCAGCTTTCATCATTTCGGCTTTCTGGATAGCTGAAACACTATTTTTGATGCGTATGACCTCCCCCCAAGCTTTCACACGCGGCTTCCGTGTTTCGTTCGCTTGGGGCTTCACGCACACCAGTTACAGCCGCTGGTCAATGGCTCAGCCACGTGCTGAACGGTTATGCTCCAGTTGAACTTCATTCCACGCGTCTCTTTAATACCATGGACCGAACCTTCGACAGCCATCCCTTTCAGCCTCGAGCATCCGATTTAAGACTGGAAGTTCACTGGAAAAGGGTATAAGCCCCCAAGTCATTCTCACCCCATCGGACGGATCCTCCTGCGAGGAGAGGGGTGAAGGCTTCTGCATGCGCAAAGATGGTTTGATGCCAGACTTATGATCCTGAGTGCTCATCACGTGGGTGATGAATGAACATAGGCAATGCTAAAAGATGAAATATCATCTATACTTAAATTAAGCCTCTAAAGGAGTAAAGATATTAATAGTCTGATGCCCAACACATCAACGATGTGACTAAAGGGGTGATGTGAGTCATGAAGGTCATGTTGGTCATAGGGGATGGTATGGCTGACAGGCCGATCAAGGAGTTAGGTGGTTTAACCCCAATCCAAGCAGCTGATACCCCCTCAATGGACAGAATCGCCAAACTTGGGGCGTGCGGTATAATGGACCCTATTTCACCTGGAACCCCCCCAGGGAGCGATACGGCCCACATCGCGATCTTTGGTTACGATCCCTTTGAGGTCTATGAGGGGAGGGGCGTCTTTGAGGCGCTTGGTAGTGGGTTGAACGTGAGGGAGGGAGACCTGTGCTTCAGGAGCAACTTTGCAACCGTCGATGACGACATGATCGTATTGGACAGGAGGGCGGGCAGGATCAAGAAAGGAGGGGAGGAATTGGCGAAGGCCTTAGATGGCATCAAGCTTGAGTCCTTTCCGGACGTCGAGGTGATATTTAAACACTCGACTGAGCACAGGGGGTCCTTAATCCTGAGAGGCCCAGGCCTTTCGAGGATGGTATCAGACTCTGACCCTCACAGAGTGGGCATTGCTGTCCCCAAAATTACGCCGTTAGAAAAATCTCGAGAAGCGGAGAAAACGGCGAGGATCTTAAACACGCTGACTGAGAAGTTTCATGAGATCCTGAAATCGCATCCCTTAAACGCGAGGAGGATATCTGAAGGCCTTTTACCAGCGAACGCCGTGCTCCTTAGGGGAGCGAGCTTCCTGCCAAAACTCGAGCCGATAACCGAAAAACATGGGATAAAGGCCCTCTGCATCGCCGCTGGTGCACTTTACAGAGGGATATGCAAGGCCATCGGCATGGACTTAGTGGACGTCCCCGGCGCTACAGGAACGGTCGAGACGGATACGATAGCAAAGGCAAAGGCCGCGGTTAAGGGCTTGTCAACGTATGACCTCGTCTTCGTGCACGTCAAGGGTACAGATAACGCGAGCCATGATGGAGACCTCAAGCAGAAGGTCAGGATGATAGAGAAAATAGATGCCCTCATCGGATACGTCCTGAAAAACGCAGATGAGGATGAGCTTATAATCGCGGTTACAGCAGATCATACCACCCCTCTAGCGGTGAGGAATCATACAGGCGATCCTGTCCCATTGGCTATAATGGGTCCCGGGGTAAGGCCAGACCCTGTGCAAAAATACTCTGAGATAGACTGCGCCATGGGTGGTTTAGGAAGAACCCGAGGGCTTGATCTGATGCCAACCTTAATGAATTACATCGGTAAGATGAAGAAATTTGGGGAGTGATCGACATAAGGATTTTTCAATCGTTGGAATGCATTAGATGGTCGTGTACTTCCATTTGACGCTGGAGGAGCTGATCATATGGCTGTATGAGTTCACGCAGTCGTATGGTTATCTAGGTTCCTTTTTCCTAAGCCTCCTCTCTAACCTGATACTTTTCGCGCCGATCCCATACCTGACAATAATCTTTTGGTTAAGCGCCGTACCCTCTGTGGATCCGGTGACGATAGGTATAACCAGCGCGTTAGGTGCTGCCCTCGGTAAGGTAGTCGTGTATTATATCGGACGAGGGAGCCGAAAGTTGTTGGATGAGAAGGAGCGCAGGGACCTGGAGTTCGCGAGGTTGATCATGGAGAGGTACGGTGCGATAGCGATTTTCATGTTTGCAGCCACCCCATCACCAGATGATGCCTTATACATACCTCTTGGGATGATGAATTATAGCGTTTTGAAGTTCTTCCTCTCGTGCCTGCTCGGTAAAACAGTGTTAACCCTTATCGTCAGCTTTGGCGGGCACTACTCGATTGGTTGGATATCTACCATCCTCGGAGGGGGGGGAGTATGGACGATAGCGATAACGATAGCCTTCGTCATAGCGAGCGTGTACATGACTGTCAAGGTCGACTGGGAGAGGATATTCTACAAATATTTTCATAAAAGACTCAAAAAGTAAGAATAATAAAAAGGTAGTTGACGAAAAAATTGAAAATTATAGCTGACCTTCACCTTCATAGTAAATACAGCCGTGCGACAAGCCAGAGAATGGATGTGGACGAACTGGCCCATTTTGCCAAGATCAAGGGTTTAAACCTCTTAGGAACAGGAGATATAACGTTCCCTGCATGGTTCAAGGACCTAAAACAAAAACTGAAACCGATGGAAGGAGCGGGCCTCTTAAGGTATAAAGGCATCCTCTGGATGCTGACGGTAGAATTAAGCACGGTATATGAACAGGATAAAAAAGTCAGGAAGGTCCACCACCTCATTTTAATGCCAAGCTTCGAGATAGCTGAGCAGATAACCGAGAGGCTGAAGAGGTACGGGAGGCTAGATGTGGATGGCAGGCCAGTATTTAACAACTTAACCTCCCCAGAGTTGGTGGAGATATTAAAGGAGACAAGCAAAAGCGTGGAGGTCATACCCGCGCATTGCTGGACCCCATGGTACGGCGTCTTCGGATCTAAGTCCGGTTTCGACTCCTTGGAGGAGTGTTATCAAGATATGACGAAGTACATCTTCGCCCTGGAAACGGGGCTGTCCTCAGACCCTCCCATGAACTGGAGGCTAAGCGCATTAGATAAATACGCCTTGGTCTCAAACAGCGATGCGCACAGCCCTTGGCCGTGGAGGATAGGGAGGGAGGCAAACGTCTTTGAATTACCCGAAATCTCATACGATGAGATAATTAGAGCCATTAGAGAGAAAGACAGTAGACGCTTCAAACAAACAATTGAAGTGAACCCAGCATACGGTAAGTACCATTGGACCGGGCATAGGAAGTGCGGCATTTCAGTATCCCCGAGGGAGGCTATTAAGTTGGGCGACATCTGTCCAGTCTGTAAAAGAAGGCTTACAGAAGGAGTGGAAGAAAGGGTTGAGAAGCTTGCCGATCGGCCGCCGGGCTTCCGTCCTGAAGGCGCGATAAGCTACGTGCACCTGCTCCCTTTGCATGAGATAATAGCGTCCGTTTTAGGGATCGATAGTCTTTCGGCATCTAAAGTTTGGAGTATATATAACTCGTTAATTTCCAAGTTTGGAAATGAGTTCCATGTCCTCCTCGATGTTAAGGGACGGGAGCTAAGCGAGGTTGTAGGTCCGCGTATAGCGGAGGCCATCTTAAGGGTAAGGAAGGGGAAGGTCAAGGTCATCCCTGGCTACGATGGTGTCTACGGGGAGATAATGATATTTGAGAAGAAGCGACACTTAGGAGAGATAGATGAGCCTGTCTCAAGGAAACAAGTTAACCTTGAGAGGTTCATGTGATAATCATCCGAATAATTATAAGTAACCCCGTCCCATGATATTGGGCAAAAAAGAGTAATTGTTCTCTCGCTTCGAAACAGCTGGGGGATGTGAGCGTTGAAAAGCGGCTCTTTAAAGGAAGGCACGGAGGAAGGAGCGTATCGGCCTTCAAGGGTTGACCCAACTTTTAAGTACAAGGTTTTAAAGATGCCAGGTGGGGAGACCCTTAAAACCTGTTTTCAATGTGGAACTTGTACCTCCAGTTGTCCGATAGCGCGAATCACAGACTCATACAGACCAAACCAGATAATACACATGGTACAATTGGGGTTGCGCGAAAGGATATTGCCGAGCAAAACGCTCTGGATCTGCACCGCTTGTTTCACATGCGTTGACAGATGCCCTCAGGGCGTCGAGGTGGCAGATGTCCTTAGGGCTCTCAGAAACTTGGCCGTAAAGGAGGGCTATATCCCAGACGTTTTCAAGGAGCTCGGCTCGAACATCTTAGAGACAGGGTCGGCTTACAAAATTTCTGAGTTTCGCATCTCAGAGAGAAAAAGACTTGGTCTTCCGTCTCTACCGAGGGTCAACATAGAGGATATAAAGAAGCTTGCGACGGTGACTGGTTTCAATAGTCTCATAGAGCGTGCAGGAAGAGATGAGTAAACAAAGATACGCGATATTCTTAGGTTGTTACATACCTTACAGAGAGGTCAGTTACGAGATCTCAGCCCGTAAGGTGGCTGAAAAGCTGGGGATAGAACTTGAGGAGATGCCAGATGCGAACTGCTGCGGGTTGCCCTTCGACGACTTAAATCACGAGATGATGCTTGCCTTGGCGGCGAGGGATCTGTGCATCGCGGAGGATATGGGGCTTGACATCATGACTTTGTGCCCTGGATGCTGTCCTTAGGGCTCTCAGAAACTTGGCCGTAAAGGAGGGCTATATCCCAGACGTTTTCAAGGAGCTCGGCTCGAACATCTTAGAGACAGGGTCGGCTTACAAAATTTCTGAGTTTCGCATCTCAGAGAGAAAAAGACTTGGTCTTCCGTCTCTACCGAGGGTCAACATAGAGGATATAAAGAAGCTTGCGACGGTGACTGGTTTCAATAGTCTCATAGAGCGTGCAGGAAGAGATGAGTAAACAAAGATACGCGATATTCTTAGGTTGTTACATACCTTACAGAGAGGTCAGTTACGAGATCTCAGCCCGTAAGGTGGCTGAAAAGCTGGGGATAGAACTTGAGGAGATGCCAGATGCGAACTGCTGCGGGTTGCCCTTCGACGACTTAAATCACGAGATGATGCTTGCCTTGGCGGCGAGGGATCTGTGCATCGCGGAGGATATGGGGCTTGACATCATGACTTTGTGCCCTGGATGCACAGGCGTTTTAACGAAGGTGAACAAAAAGCTGAAGCAGGACCGAGCGCTCAGGGAGAGGGTAAATGAGTGCTTGGGGGAAATCGGCATGGAGTTCAAGGGAAAGATAGAGGTAAAGCACTTCGTTAAGGTTCTCATCGAAGATGTAAACTATAAAAAATTGGAAAGTTTTATAGTAAGGCCCCTTAAGGGTCTTAAGGTGGCTGAGCATTACGGCTGTCATATTCTGAGGCCGCGAAAGTACTTGGAGATGGATGATCCGGAGAAACCGACTTTCCTCGATCGTCTGATCGAGCTTACCGGTGCAAGGACGGTAAGCTATCCGGACAAGACGGAGTGCTGTGGGCTCCCGGTCATAGGGATAGATGAGCGCATTCCATTAAAACTCGCGAGAGATAAACTCAAACACGTTCAAGAGGCGGGTGCTGACATAATGGTGACCATATGCCCCTTTTGCCACGTCGCTTACGACGCAAACCAACCGAGGGTCGAGAGGGCGTTCTCAGAGTCCTACGGCATACCGGTATTGCATTATCCCCAATTACTTGGCCTGGCGATGGGCATAGATCCTAACGAATTGGCCCTGAACAAGCTAAGAGTGAGGCCAACCAGCATCTTAAGAAACTTGGGGTTCTATTGAACATGGTTAGTTCGTATAAGATGTAGATGTGGAAAAAATGTTAGAAAACTACGAGGAAATATGGAGAACCTTGGCGGATCTTGCCAGAGTAATGCAGGAAAGGGGAGAAAGAATTCCTAGGGAGGTCATGAGAGACCTGAAATCAGCGAAGACGCTCATCACCATATTCAGGATGGATCCAAGTCAGGGTCAGATCGCTTCGAGGATCGAAACTTACTTAGATAACGTTGAGATGCGTCTCATCTACGCTGCTGAGACGAAGTTCGGTAAAGAACTCGCAGAACGATGGATAAAAAAACTAAGTGAGGCAAGAACGAAGAGCTTGAAGCCTAAACCTATAAGCGTTTCAAAATTCATTCCGGCTCTCCTGCGAGACAAACGTTGGGTCAGAATTCGGATCACGGAGGATATAAGAAGGGATCGCGTTGAGAGTATAGCTGCTGGCTTAGGGCTCTCATTTAAAATGCAGGAAGATGGGTATCTGCTGGTCTATGGCGAGGAGAAGGGAATAAAAAAGTTCATCAAAGGGGTTGCTAACGAAATAAAGAGGGAAAGCAGCTTATCATCTTAAATGGTTTCAAGGAACAGCTTTCTGATGGCAGACACACGTGCCTTCTTGGCGAGGCGATCTCTGGTTGTGAGTTCCAAGGCCCCTTCAGGGCACCACTCAACGCATTTAGGCTGCGGCTCGCCCTCACACAAATCGCAGACCATGGCGACCTTTTTCTCCGGATCCAGCGTGATGGCGCCGAACGGACAAGCCTCGATGCACCAGCCGCATCCATCACACTTATCCTCATCGACTAATATAACACCGTTCTCCTTTGACTGTTCCAACGCTTTCCGCGGACAGGCAGTCACACAAGGCGCGTCTTCACAAAGTCTACAGGTCACAGCTAGGTTAACTACAGGATATATCCGAAGAGCTCTGATCCTAGAGTATAATGGATTAAACGGGTGCCCATGTTGCATAGAACAAACGTACTCACAGATCCCGCATCCGACACATTTATCGGGATCCGCAGCAATAAACTCGTGTTCAGGCATCTGTAGAAGCCTCCTTTTTACTTCCCGGTCTTGACTTAGCCTCCACTTTCTCTTTCTTAACCTTTCTCTCAACTATATCGGAGTACGCGTCAAGTCCAAGTTCTTTCAGCTTCTCTAGCGTTGGAATTCCATCCCTTGTCCATCCTCTAGCTTCATAGTAATCGTCTAACAGAAAGTCAAGCTCCTTTTTGGTGACCCTGCAACCCTTTGCAATGCCCTTTGGTATCGGAAGGTGCATCACACGGTACGGCAGGGTATCGTCTGCCCTTGTAAGCCCCTCACGGATGTTGTAGATCCTCGCTAGGTTGCTTATTCTCTCTCCGGCCTTGTGGAGTTCTTCAGGCGTCATCGGTATACCCGTGATCAGAGTATAGATCTTTGCCAAGTCATCGTATGGTCCATTCCAGATTCCTCTGGAGAACTTGCATATGATCATCGAGTCGGCAATACAATAGAAGTCCTCATGGTCCATAACGATCTTCCCTCTGCCCTTCTCGACCCTGAAACGGTCGACCTTGCCTGAGATGTCGACATCGTATGCCCCGTGTCGTTGGTGGTCTGCACCAATCCTAGAGACCGCGTAGCCTAACGCGGCTGTCTTTAGGCCTCTAATATCGTAGCCCGTCATCTCAAGCCCCTTGATATGCATCGCAAACTTTTCTGATCCTCCACCGATCCTCTCAGCTGCCCTCTTCACCCCTTCTGCTAATACGTCTCCGATGTCTTCTCTTAGTGCAATTTTCCTAACCATCTCTGGTAAGGCCTTCCAGTTTCCAAAATTAAGCTCAATGCCCCCCGTATCCTTTTTCGTGATTAGGCCCCTTTCATAGCATTCCATCGCAAACGCGACTATGACGCCCGTCGATATCCCGTCTAAACCATATAGATCGCACTGCTCGATGGCTTTAATTACACCTTCTAAACGGTCAACTCCACAGCACGGTCCCCACGCGTACGTCATCTCGTACGTTACCCGAGAATACGTTCCCTTGAAGGGCCCCTCTGATATGTGTGCGATGTGCTCACATCTCATAGGGCAAGCTGAGCAAGCCTGTATCTTTACGACAAAGTGTTCGTTCAGGTACTCCCCGCTCACAGTATCTGCCCCGTCGAACGTTGCGCTCTGCCAGTTTCTTGTAGGAAGACACGCGAGTCTATTGTGGACGAGTATATTTTCAGGCGTTCCTAGCGTTCGATATTTCCTAGTGAGTGGACCACGTGCGCGCTCATACAATTCTTTACAAAACTCTTCCAGAGCATCTGGGTCTGCTACTTGAACGTCGTGACTTCCCCTCACGGCAAAAGCCTTCAGTTTTTTAGATCCCATAACGGCTCCAAGCCCAGTCCTTCCAACGGCTCTGAAGCGTTCATTTATTATACATCCTACTCGGGATAGATTTTCCCCACCAGGTCCTATCGAGGACACCCTCACGGTTGGGTCACCTAAATCCTTTCTGATTATATCTTCAGTTTCCCAAGTCGTTTTCCCCCACAGATGCGATGCGTCCATGAGTTGAACCGACTCGTCATCGACCCAGAGGTAGACTGGTTTTTCGGCCTTACCTTTTATCACGACGATGTCATAGCCTGCCCTTTTTAATTCGGCACCCCAAAATCCTTGAGAATAACCCTCACCTATAAAATTGGTTGCTGGCGACTTGGCGAAGACCCCATGTTTGGATCCTGCCGCTGGTGCCATCGTACCCGCCAGAGGACCCAATGTAAAAATCAGCGGGTTTTCCGGATCGAAGGGATCTATGCCCGGTCTCTGATGGTCAATCAGCGTTTTAACCCCGAAACCTGTGCCACCAATATACAACCTAGCAAATTCTTCTTCAAGAGGTTCGGTCACAGTTTTCCCATTAGATAAATCTATATGTAGTATTTTACCAGCGTACCCAAACATTTCCATTCCTCAACAAATTTAACTTTTTACCTTAAAACTCGGAAGACAAGTAGTAGATTTTCATTTTTTGCCTTATCACAGGGTTCTAGATTATTATTTTTCAAGAGAATATTATATATTTTTAATCTCAGATAAAGAGAACATTCTCTCTAGCATTTATCAAAGTCTAATCTAATCAATTTTAACGCCGTTTAGATTTTTATATTGTTACCCTGATACTATATAAAAAATCGATCCATCGATTCCTTCAACTGGAGGGGCTCAAAACGCCTTTAAAACTGTCAAAAACCGAAGCTGAGGATGAACTCATAGTTGAGCGGTCTTTGTATATAAAAAAGTTTGTGCTGAAGGTCGACAGAGAAAGATGTAAGGGCTGCGGGATATGCCAAGACATTTGTCACAGGGAGGCCATTAAACTCAAGCCTGTACCTACAGGAAACGGAGAAAAGGCTAGGCCTCCAACCATTGATGTTGACCCTGAAAAATGTGACTACTGTGGAATGTGCGATGTTCTGTGCCCGTTTGGTGCCATCAGGGTCACCGTAAATGGCGAACACATCATCCCTGTGATCGAAAAGGGGAGCTTCCCGCAGTTAATCAGGGATATAAAAGTTGATTTAGAAAGTTGTGAATCTGGGTGTATTAAATGCGCCGAGGCCTGTCCTTTAGGTATTATCAAGGTGGACCCAACAAAGCCCTTGGTCGAGATCGATGTGGATGCCTGTCCTTGTTGCAGGTGGTGTGAGGTTGCCTGTCCGACCGGGGCCATCCATGTTCGTAAATTCATTGACGGGGTCATAAAGATTAATCATGAGAAATGCCCAAAAGACTGCCACGAATGCTTCGATGTTTGCCCAGTGAATGCAATGAGCATCGGGAATGACGGCAAGGTCTACGTAGATGAATCATTCTGTGTCTACTGTGGAGCCTGCTTGAACGTTTGCCCTGAAGAAGGAGCGATAGAACTACATCGTGCTTCGATTCGCCATACCGAAGTAAAATCAGGCGCATGGAACGCTTCCTTAGAGAAATTAACTTCGACCCTTAGCGTGACCAAAGAGATAAAAGCTAAGGGCTTAGAAAAGCTCAAAGAATTGATCCAGAAAAGGCTGTCCTGAATATCATGAGGGGATTAGAAATGAAGGAGGGAAAAAGGGCTGAGGAGCCCCGTGTAGGGGTCTTTGTATGTCACTGCGGTCTGAATATCGCTGGGACGGTCGACGTCAAACAGGTCGTTAAATACGCTCAAACCCTGCCTAATGTGGTTTACGCTACCGATAACCGGTACATGTGCGCCGACCCAGGTCAGAAGCTCATCAGAGATAGTATAAAGGAGCACAAACTTAACAGGGTCGTGGTGGCCGCGTGCTCTCCTCGTATGCATGAACCTACATTTCAACGATGCATAGCTGAAGCTGGCCTTAATCCCTACCTGTTTGAGATGGCCAACATTCGGGAACATTGTTCATGGTGCCATTCCAGTCATCCAAAGGAGGCCACTGAGAAGGCAAAGGATATCGTGGCTATGGCCGTCGCAAAGGCTCGCTTGCTCAGGCCACTTGAAAAATTTGAGGTCCCGGTGACCAATAAGGCCTTGGTGATTGGAGGCGGGATAGCCGGAATTAACGCTGCCCTTGAGCTAGCTAACATGGGCTTCAAAGTCTACATGGTCGAAAAGGGTGAGAGCATCGGCGGTCACATGGCACAACTAGACAAGACGTTTCCAACCCTCGACTGTAGCATATGCATCGAGGGGCCAAAGATGGTTGACGTCTATAGGCATCCTAACATCAAGATCATCTCATATGCTGATATTCTAAGCGTCGACGGGTATATCGGAAACTTCAAGGTCAGGATAAGAAAGAACCCTCGTTATGTCATCGAGGAAAACTGCACTGGTTGTGGTGAGTGCTCTGACGTATGCCCGATAGAGATCCCTAATAGCTGGGAGATGAACCTCGGGACAAGGAAGGCCATTTCCGTGCCGTTCCCGCAGGCAGTACCTCTCGTATACAGGATTGACAAGGATCACTGCATCGAATGCTACAAGTGCGTGGACGCTTGTGGAGACAGGCAGGCTATAGACCTAGGACAGAAGCCTGAGGAGATCGAAATTAACGTGGGAGCAATAATAGTCGCGACGGGCTTTGACATATACTGCCCCTACGATAACAGCCTGTACGGATACGGGAAGTACCCTAACGTGATAACCATGCTTGAACTGGAGCGCATCATCAATGCCGCTGGACCAACGAAAGGGGAGATGGTAAGAGCCTCGGACGGCAAGAGACCAAACGTCGTTGCATTCATACAATGCGTCGGTTCAAGGGACATCCAGAGA
>CAZTBK010000003.1:31080-36642 GCA_964611975.1 uncultured Candidatus Bathyarchaeia archaeon
TGCTGTATGTACGCCTTAAAAAACTCGATCCTGCTGAAAGAGAGGTATCCCGACATAGAGGTCTTTGTTTTTTACATTGACATACGAGCGAACTTTAAGGGTTTTGAGGAATTTTACAGGAGAGCGAGGGAATTAGGCGTCACGTTTATTCGAGGGAAAGTCTCAGAGATTATAGAGGATGAGGAGACACATAACCTGATAATCAGGGCCGAGGACACGATATTAGGTGAACCCATAGAGTTAGAAGCTGGATTAGTGGTGCTGTCCACAGCAGCCATCCCAAGGGAGGGGACAAAGGACCTTGCAAATATACTTCACATCACGAGGGGCACAGATGGGTTCTTTCTCGAAAGCCACCCGAAACTTAAGCCGCTAGATACTCCTGTCGACGGCATATTCTTAGCAGGCGCGTGTCAGGCGCCTAAGGACATACCTTACTCCGTCGCTCAGGGGGCAGGGGCAGCTGCGAGAGCAGCAACAATACTGTCAAAGAAGACATGGAAGATCGATCCTATAATCGCTGTTGTGGATCCAGATAGATGTAGGAACACAAAAGTCAAATGTGGTATATGTTCCAAAAAATGCCCATACTCCGCCATATCCGCACTAGAGGGTAAGCCAGCCATGGTTAATCCCGCTTTATGTCACGGCTGCGGGACATGCGTAGCTGAATGCCCTGTCGATGCCATAACGCAGATGCACTTTACGGACGCTCAGATCTACGCTCAGATCAGGGCTGCGCTTCAGAAGGACGCTGAGGGTAAAATCCTCGCCTTCTGCTGCAACTGGTGCTCCTATGCAGGAGCTGACCTCGCTGGGACGAGCCACTTTGAATATCCTCCAACAGTACGCGTGATCCGGGTGATGTGCTCCGGTCGCGTCGATAAGGATTTCATCTTGGAAGCTTTTAGAAGAGGGGCAGGCATGGTCTTAGTTGCAGGCTGTCATCCACCGTACGACTGTCACTACATAGATGGCAACTTGAAGATGAAGGCGAGGATGGATCCTCTGAGGAAGATCTTAGAGAAGATCGGCATCAGTCCTGAAAGGTTTAGGATAGCGTGGATCTCAGCTTCTGAGGGCCTCGTTTTTGCAAATCTCATCAAGGAGATGACGCAACAGATGAAAGATATAGGTATAGAGAGGATAAAAGCGGAAAACGCGAAGGCGAGGCCATTCATCGAAAGGATGCTAGCTCGAAAAGGAGCTTAACGCTAATTAATGACGCCCCCTCTTCCTGCTGGCCTTAGAGAGTTCCTCCAGCTTCCTAAGTTCCATCCTCGCTTCCTCAAGCTCTTTCTCCCATACTTTTTTGGCATTATCGAATTTTGCCATGCTTTGGCGATAGTATTTAACTGGCTCTGGATACTCCTTCCAGTTCAATCCAATGAGTTTACTTAAGGTCTCGTTAAAGCGTAGGTCAGTTTCCCGCCTTTCCCTTTTCAACACGTTTAAGTCCTCCTGTAGCTTTTCCACCTTAGCTCGTAGTACCTTCACGGCATTTCTGTTAAGTTTATAGGAGCTGCTGCCATCAAAATCTGCGATCCCCTCTTTAACAAGCTCGTCTAGCCATTTTTCGGCCGTTTTTTTGCTACAGTGAGATAATTTAGCAATTTGAGTGAGGGGCGCCCACTCATTGCTTAGTTTAGATAAGACCTCGACTTTTCTTGATATCATTTTTGATCATTCTATTTTGATTATAATTTTTCCCAGTTTATTATTATTGTTCCTCACCACAACTCTACTGCACTTATGTACTTCTCAATTTAAGGGAAACCTTTGTACAATGATGATTGGCCATTTATTTCTCCATAATTTTTAAATTTACGGAAGCAGTAAACAACTCCAAAAGGGGAGACGATTTGGTTAAGGTAGATGATATCGAACTAAAAGAGGGGTTGTACTATTCAAAGGATCATCTATGGGTTTCCTTAGAGGGTAAGCTTGCCAGGGTCGGGATCACGGATTACGCGCAGAAAAACCTTCATGAGGTAGTATCCATCGAGTTGCCGAGAGCTGGCTCAGAGTTGGATAAGGGGGAGTCGTTCGGGATAGCCGAATCAGTGAAGGCTGTTTCAGACCTGATCTCACCCTTAACAGGGGTCGTGAAGGAGGTTAATGAAGAGCTACAGGATAAGCCGGAGCTCTTAAATGAGGACCCATATGGAAGTGGATGGTTGATAGTTCTAGAGCCGAGAAAACTCGACGATGAGCTGAGGTCTCTGATGGACTTTGAAGCGGCCAAGGAGTGGACTCGAAAGCTTCTGAAAGAGGGCTGATTTTTGTCGAGAAGGATAGTGATCATCGGGGCAAACGCAGCGGGCATCAATGCGGCCTCAGCAGCGAGGAAAACCGATAGGGAAGCTGAGATCACTCTGATAACTGACGAAGGATACCCGGCGTACTCCCGTTGTGGCCTGCCCTTCGTGCTGGCTGGTGACATACCGAGCTTCGAGAACCTATTGATCTTCCCGGCTTCCTACTACAGGATGATGAAGCTCGACCTCAGAACCAACGTTAGGGTGAAAGCGATCGACCCTGAAGGAAAAATCATCTCTATCGAGAGAAGGGATGGAGAGCAGGAAAGAATAAAATACGACTCACTCATACTTGCGACAGGCGCCGAATCATTTATCCCACCGATAAAGGGACGTGATAAGGACGGGGTCTTCTCCCTTAGGACCATTGAGGATGGTAAACGCATTCAGAGCGCGTTAAAAAGGAGTAAAAGGGCAGTCATCGTAGGCGCCGGCTTTATCGGGCTAGAGATGGCCCACGCATTTGCTAAGAAAGGCATCGAAACCACAGTTGTCGAGATGTTGCCTCATGTTCTTCCAGCAGTATTAGATAAGGACATGGCCGACTTGGTTCAGAGAGAGATCGAAAAACATGGCGTAAGGGTAATTGTCGGTAAGGGCGTAGATGAAATCTTGGGAGATAGTAAAGTTGCTGGCGTCTCAGTCGCGGGGGAGGAAATCCCATCAGACATTGTCCTCTTAGCGTGCGGGGTCAGGTCGAGAAATAAGCTGGCGGCTGAGGCGGGTATAGAAATAGGCCCGACAAAGGCGATCAAAGTAGGTCTTCGAATGGAGACGAACATACCTGATATTTATGCGGCTGGAGACTGTGCCGAGTCAAGGGATATGGTGACCGGACGACCAACGCTTAGTCAGTTAGGGACGACTGCCGCTAGGCAAGGTAAGGTCGCAGGTATAAATGCAGCTGGGGGGTACGCCATATTTCCAAGCGTCTTAAGCTCCGCGGTGACGAGGATATTTGGGTTTGAGGTCGGTGCAACGGGCCTCACCGAGTTTCACGCTGAAAGAGCTGGCCTAAAAACAGTTTCAGGGAAAATCGCGGCCAAGACGAGGCCCGAATACTTCCCGGGTGGGAAGAAGATAAGGGTTAAGATTATAGCTGAGCCTGAGTTCGGTAGGGTTATAGGCGGGCAGGTAGTTGGCGGCGAAGACGTGGCCCAAAGGATAAATATGATCTCTCTAGCCATTCAGAAGAGGGTGACCGTTTGGGAGCTGGCGAAGGCGGATACGTGCTATGCCCCTCCCGTGGCAGATACTTGGGAGCCTGTAGCCTTGGCGTCTGAGCTGGCTGGACTGAAGATCAGAAGGTAGCGTTTAATAAAGGCGCAGCAGAGCGTGAATTACCATCAGCTTTTGCAGGTCCCCTTCCGGCAAAGTTAAAATATTGACATAGATCTTCTATAGGGATTGATCTGAAAAATTGTCTATAGTAATGAGCGTCTTCAAGGACAAAAATAAGCTCTCCCCACGGTACATACCCAGAGTTCTTCCCCACCGTGAAAAACAACTTAACCTTCTAAATAACTTTTTTGAGGACGTCTTAGAAAAGACGTCCGAGGTATATCTTAGGCCAATTCAGCTCATAGGCGGGGTCGGCACAGGGAAGACCTGTACAACGATCCGTTTTGCGGAATCATTTGAGGAGAGGGCGAGGAAAAGGGGCATCGATCTGAAGCACGTCTATGTGAACCTTAAGCTTCAAGGTAGGAGCCGTGTAGTATTGTACAGGTACATCACGGAGTGTGTCGCACCAGAGATATACTCAACCAGCCTAAGCGCTGAGGAGATGCTCTGGCAGCTAATAAGGTACTTACAAAATGAAAGGAAGTACTTATTGCTATCATTAGATGAGATCGATTACTTTCTTGAGCATACAAAAGAGCATGTAATATATGACCTAACTAGAATCAGCGAACTTTCACCAGGTGTGCCGTGCGGGATAGTGGGGCTCATATTCACCGCCAGAAGCACGAAGTTTTATGAGCATTTGGAAAGAGCTGAGCTGAGCACACTGGGGAGAAACCGTATAGATTTCCCCCCATATACATCTAAGCAGATATTTGACATATTGGAAAGGAGGGTCGAAGAGGCCTTTCGACCAGGCGCTGTTTCCTCAGAAGTGCTTGAATACATCTCAGACGTTACCGCTGCCCCCCCTGTCAATGGAGATGTGCGCTACGCCTTAGATCTCCTCCTATACTCAGGAAACTTGGCTGACAATTACGGCGTCGGGAGGGTCTCTCCAGAACATGTTCGTCGAGTACATGGGGAAGTTTACCACATCATAACGACGGAGGATATATTAAATCTGCCAGACGAGGAGAGGATGGTCCTCTTGGGGATAGCGCGTTCCTTAAGGGTGAGCGAGAGCCCATACGTCTCGCTGAGAAGCGTACGAGAATCGACGGCTGAAGTGTGTGAAGAACATAACATTAAGATGGTGACGGATTTAGACGGTATCGTCCAAGACTTGCATGACAGGGGCATCATCGAAATAAAGTCTCTAAAGAAAATTGGGATAAGCGGGGTGCCGGCTAAAGAACTATCAGAATATCTGGATAACTTAATTGAGAGGGTTAAATATGGTTTGGCCTAAAGTCCTGTTTCAAAGGGAAATGAAAGTGGAAGAGGAGATGGAGGAGGGGCTAGGCAGCATAGGAAAGCTTAGGATACTCCGTACTCTAGCTAAAGACGTTGACAAATACTATACGAGATATGCGCTTGAGAAGCAGACGGGATTGAAATCGATCAGCCTAAAGAACAGCCTAAGGGATCTAAGGACGATCGGTTGGGTAATTGAGTGTGGACGCAAACCCAAAAAATATAGATTAAACAAGGATAACCACATTGTAAGTTATCTGCTCGATTTCTTCCGTAAGATAGGGTATATTTAGGCCATTATACTTAAACCTCAATCTGACTCCGTGAGCGGGAACCATGTGGTTTTATTCAGGTCTATCGCTTTAAGTTATCGCGTTTATCTCCACGCGTTCGCATGAGGTTCTCTTACAAATGAATATAAAAAACAGAGATGCTCTGTTGCATAACGTTCTATACCCTGATAACCTAAGGACAAGGAGGATCTGTCTGCACCTCTTGGAAAGGGGACTAGAGGCGGTCGACCCTAAAATCATCATTAAAAATGTCATTAAGGTTTCCGGCAAGTGTATTTCAGTTTGTGGCCATAGGTTTGACCTCTCAAAAAACAATCGCATCTTCGTTATCGGTGCGGGAAAAGCCAGCG
>CAZTBK010000004.1:0-308 GCA_964611975.1 uncultured Candidatus Bathyarchaeia archaeon
TTTGTGAACGGCTGTCCCCCTTCCTTCATCTAGGGATGCACCGAGAGGTCGTTTCGCGTGTCACCTTGAGCTACGCGGTTGCGTGTGGCCATCAACCCTCAACCCTTCCCCCTTCTCTTCCTTTTAATTACGAGTAGGGGGCACGCCAGCACGATTGCAGCTAAAAGTCCTATGATGGGAACCCGCATGGACGTGGGTGAAGGTGCAGGCGGCGTTGGTGGCGTGTAAGGATCTGTCGTTTTAAAGCTCACTTCCTTGCTATCGAGGACCGTCCCGTCCTCTAGGTGCACTATCGCGCTCACATAGTA
>CAZTBK010000004.1:318-35735 GCA_964611975.1 uncultured Candidatus Bathyarchaeia archaeon
ATAGTACGTTCCAGGATGAAGTTCACCTTGGGGAGGGGTGAGCGAAAGCTCGAATCTCCTCGAATATGTGGGTATTATGGAAGATGCTGTCAGCGGCGTCGAAGCCTCGGCGAGGATCGTGCCCTCCTCATCCTTTAGGCAGGCTTCCGCGAAGGCCTTGTAGTGGTGGTTCCCTGTGTTCATGAGAACCACGGACACGCCTATCGGTCTGCCGGAGACGAGCTCGCCTACGCTCAGGTCTGTGATCTTCCCCGTCTCCTCGAGCACAGATCCCGATACCGTGAGTGCCACTGGCACATCGATCGCGCAGACGACACCGACGCTTCCACCACCCATCGGAGGGGTGTGGATGTGGACGAGTGCGTATCTCCCCCCGTCCCCAACATCGACTGGGACGTCGACCTCCAACAAAACCTCCTGCGAGCTCCCGGGCTCGAGGTGAAAGCTTGCAGGAGAAACCCTGATGAGACCCCTCGCGGAGTATGGGCTCACGTCCTCCTCATCCTCGAGCGCCACGTACCCACCGTCCAAGGATTGTCCGAACCCCCTCACCTCGACGAATATATCCATCGGAGGGTCCGCCTCATCGATGCTAACAGTCATCTTGTGGCTTATGTGCTCTCCTGGGGAAACGTCGACGACGAGGATAGCGCCTGAAACGCATAGGCCCGGAGAGGCGAAGGCCGTAGCTGAGAAAAAGGTCAGCACCAAAAAAAAGAGGAGGATGGAATGCGCCAGCAGGGCGCCCCTGACACGCACGATGCCTCACCAAGCTACACTATCAGGGATCCAGTGAAGGTCACAACTATCCGGTACGTTTTCACATATGCGTCATCATCCCAAGTGACCGTCTGCTTGAACGTGACCGTGATGTCCATCCCGCCGCTGCCCGTCTCCTCGCCTTTCTGAATCACACCCCCTGTTGGAAGTGTAACCTCAACTTCGGCTGAAACTTTCATTGGATTTGAGAGCTTTCTCTCTCCGTAATTACTACCATCCCACTCAGTCATATGACCATTTGTATTCATGTCTTCGTCACTAGCTGTCACTTGCCAGCCTTTGTTGGCCTTGACGTGAAGTGTGCCTGTTTGTGTATTGGGCTGCGTGATGCTCGGGTCGAGTTCCCAACCGCTGATGTCGGCTGGCGCTGTAATTTCGATGGCTCCAATAACATTGCCAGAAATCTCAGTTGTATCATTATCACTGCTCGCGGCGAGGGCATTCAACATCGGCATCGACAATATAACCAAGCAAAGCATCAAAAACAGAATGGATTTTCGCATTATGTTCATAACATCTCCAGTATTTTGACTTTGTGAGATATTTAGCCAAAAACGTCATAAGTTAAAATATTTAAATGTTTCTATTCGTTACCTTCGAGTACGGTTCTTCGATCGATCGCTAAGAAAGCGGAATAAAAAGGAAGGTCTAGCCGTACCTATTTCGACACACTTTACCTAACATCACTAGCGAAGTTCTTTATGAAGATGGGCTGGACTATATGCCAGTTGGTTCAAGAATCGAGGACGACCAAGCGGTACGTCCACTTCTCGGCAAGAGATCTGCTATTGACGGCTTCAAGATCATCGATGCGGATGAGGGTATCCATATTGCCTGTGATCAATCCACTTGGGGGGACAGAGAAAACGTTGTCCTAAAGAATAACTACATCGACACCACCGAAGGTAACCCCGACGTTGGTATTGCTGCAACCGGGATCGTCTTTTACAGTTTGTATGATGGCGCCGGGGATGGGATTTGAACCCATGGTCTCCGTCCTCCTGATCTTTAACAGCTGAGAATGCGGTCAAAGGGAGAACTGGATCTCGAGTCTGACCCCCCTTTAGGCGTCCAGCGCCTTAAACCTGACTTGGCTACCCCGGCGTGGCCTCCCTACAACCTCTCTAAACATCTTCGTAGTTTATTAAGATAAACTTTTCAATAGGGCAGTAAATATTTAATCTATAAAGATTTATTAAATCTTTATAGTGAGGTGAGCATGAACTTACGTCGAGTTCAGGAGACGGGTGGAGGGACGCTCCTAATCTCGCTGCCGAAGGACTGGGCTAGGAGGTGTGGCTTGACCCGCGGATCCACAGTCGCGGTGATCGAGGGAAAGGATGGGCACCTAACCGTAATTCCAAAGTATGACATAGATGAAAAGCTAAAGAAATCGGTCGTCCTTTTGTCCCCCCATACGATCAGGGAGCTCATCGGAAAGTACCTGCTTGGTGACGACTTGATTGAAATCAGAGGTAAGACTCGGCTCCCCCCTACTGTGCGCAGACAAGTAAGGAAGACCGTCCGTAGGCTTATAGGGTTGGAGGTCATCGAGGAAAGTCCTAATAAGATGGTTCTGCAATGCCTTCTCAAACCGACGTCGCTTTCGCCCAATAGAACTTTATGCAGAGAGCACTTACTTTCCCTTGCCATGCACAGGGATGCTATGGAGTCCTTCGTTAGGGCTGACCCTCATTTAGCAGAGGAGGTCGTCGAGCGCGATGAAGAGGTCGACAGGCTTTATTTTCTCCTGATCAGAGTTTTACGAAAGGCCGTTACGAACCCCCTTTTAAGCAAGAAGATGGGGCTATCATCAATCGACTGTTTGGATTACCGTTTGGCAGCGAGCCTCATCGAATCGATGGGGGACCAGGCGGTTAAAATAGCTCAGAACGTGATGAAGTTTTCAAATACCCCCCTCTCAGAAAGCCTCCTCAATCACATTTCGCGCCTAGATGATTTGTCGTACGAAATACAGGAAAGATCCTCACAGGCCTTCCTTTCTAAGAGCCTTAATGGGATAGAAGATCTTTCGGAGAAAGGCGCCGTCATAAGGGAATTAAGGGGAAGCATTGAGAGAGAGTTGGCTAAGCAAGATCAAGACGTGATTTCATATGTCTCATCGGTTTCATCATCCCTTTTAAGGATATGTGATTATAGCTTTGACTTAGCTGATCTAGTTATGCCCTAAAAACGGGTGACTAAAAGGGCCTTCAACTCATTAAAGCACAATTGTGATCAGATTGAGCCTCTATGGGCCCATTCCCAGAATTAGAAAGCTGTGCTACGAAATAGCCAAGGAAAACGAAGTGGTTGCTGCGTGCCTTTACGGTTCAAGGGCTTGCGGGTATGCGCGCCCCTCCAGCGACTACGACGTTCTTCTCATAATGGATCCTTACAGTAGAAAGGTGAAGTATCACTACGTAAAATTAAATCACGTTGATGCCTCCATTTTAGCGGTTGAGAAGGAAATCTTTGAAGACGACGTCGCTAATGCTTTTTTAGGGGAGTTCGTTTCCGGCCGTCTACTTACGCCCTACATCCCCATAATTAACGGCGACTATTTGTGGGAGCAAGAAATAAGGATGAAAAGGCGGATCATACTTGAGGCGCTCGAGAACCTCGTCCATCGATATAAGGACCTATGCTGTGAAATCCTCATAGATCCATATTTCTTCATTTATAAAAAAATGCAGAAGAGGGCGATGATATACCCTCCTGTTAAGTACAGTTATCTAGAAATGCTGTCCTCAGAGCGACGGAAACAAAATATAAAAAGCATTATGAGAGGATACGAGGCGGCCCTCGAAAGCCTTCGTGCGGAAAACACGATCATCTTCGAAGACGGATACGTGAAAATCTCTGAATCATTTGCTGAAGAAGTGAGGAGAAAGGTATACGGAGTCGTAGCTCCCATCAGGGAAACCGAGAGGATCATCCGTCAGTACGTATCACATGGTTTTGCAGGAGCCGGGGTGACCCCTCAGATTGTTCTGAAGGAGTTCGCGTCAAAGGTCGAGAGGGAATTAACGGGTAAAAGCTTCATGGAGTTAGAGGATCCCAAAAACTATTTATACCTTCGCTCAGCGCTTGGAACGGTAAGTTTGGGCGAGAAATACACCTTCAGGGATATAATAACAAAGGCAGCTCCATTCGGTAAGGTTTCAGATCTATCCGTTCGAAAAATAGGTGGGACGCTTAGCTTTGTGTACCTGTTGAGCTTTCGTGAAGATGGTAAAGAGAGGAAAGTTGTTGCTAAGAGGTACGAGGACTGGTGCGGGTTTAAGTGGATGCCGTTGTTCATATGGGCCATAGGCATTCGAGCGTTCGACGTCCTTGGGGAGAAGCGACTGATAAATGAGTACAAAATGAACAGATTCCTTACAAGGCATGGCATACCTGCACCTGAAATATACTATATGAACCTCGAGAGCAGGGTTCTCCTTCAACAATACATTGAGGGAAGGAGCCTTAAGGAGATTATCCACGGGGTCCTCAGTGAGGGCAGTAAGATGAAAAAAGACTTGAATCTAATTCGTCAACTAGCTCAACGGTTAGCTGAGGTACACTCCCTCAACGTAACGATCGGAGACTGTAAACCTGGGAACATCATATTCGACTCAAATAATGAAATTTACTTCATTGACCTGGAGCAAGCAGGTGAGGGGGATCCGGCCTGGGATATAGCTGAGCTTTTGTATTACACAGGCCACTATGCTATAAAGGAGGAGAAAATAAAACCTCTGATAAATGCTTTTATTGAAGGTTATACCGAAAGGGGAGACGCGCGGTACGTCAGGGAGGCTGGGTCGCTGAAGTATGTTCGGGCATTCAGCTTTTTCACAGCACCGAACATATTGACGGAAATATCAAAAACATGCTTAAGGCGCTAACCCCCTTCCCGCTCATATAGAACCATCTTGCGTTGCTGTCTAGCCACTGATCTCCCTAAACTTATCTGGCAAATACTTTTTCACCACGTAGTCTAAGCCGTATCTGGAGAAAGCCTCCAGTTCACATTTCTTTTTCTGTTTCAGAAAATCGTTGATTTGGGTGATCCAGGGCTCGCTTTGGTACCTAGGATCCCTCAGCATGTCACGTAGCCTCTTGATATCGACCTCGCTGAGCCTATCACTGGGTAAATTATACCTCCTGATGTCAGTGCTATAGATGCCCATCCAGACGGCATCAGGGGTCGTAAGCTCCTTGATGTGGGCCGCATTTGCACTACCACAGATTATAGTGACCGCTATTGCCATGCCCCATGGGTCGGCGTCGCAGAAGATGAAAATGGGAAGGCCGAGCTCTTCATTTAACCTCCTTATAAAGCTCCTTGTGGCTCTAGGGGGCTGACCAGCGGTGTGAACGAGAATGGCGTTGAACTTCTTAACGGCCCCCTCCTCTACGAGCCTGGTGAACATCGCCCCCTTCTCAACAACGATGACCATTTTAGCAGAGGTTTCAATAAAATCCGCGCTCGTGAGGGCAGGTCCAATCATGATGCCGTCAGGATGGGCCGTCAAGTTAATCCTGTTCCCCTCATATCCAGGAACAGTATACTCAACAGTTAGGTCGCCAAAAACAGCGCTTCTTTCCTCCGGGAAGACATTGAAGTCCTCGCGGGCGCATCCCAAGACAGACTCAAGGTCTGTTATTATGTTGTCAGATTCTGATTGATCTTTGAAGTAAACATCGTAGGCCTGTGCTGAGTAAAACACATCTCTTAGAGTGGACGTCTTCTTAGCCTTGCATAGGTTATAGACAAAACTAGCCGTCCAAATAAGCCTGGTGAGGGGCCTAATGTGGCGGATGTTTCTGGAACTTCTCTTGACGCTCTTATCTCCCAATACGTACTGGCGATGTTTTTCATCATAATGGATGTTTGCCGTTGACCTGCTTGGTATCCTCACCCAAGGAAATTCTCCGTTCATCATTTGGTTATATAGGCTCTCTCCAAGGCTTTGGAGGGACTTTATAGTAGTTGCCTTCCTTTCCTTAGCAAACATAGAACTAGCTTCTTTTTTCTTTCCCATACTTGATCAGCCTCCTTAAAAGCTTATTAACGTCAGGCTCTTTCTTCTTGCCAGCTAACTCAGTCGAAAACCTAGCTATCTTGGGTAAGTACTTAGCGAAAACAGCCAGCCTCCTCCTCTCATGCTCAATGCTGATTTTTCTGGATAAAAAGCGTGAAAGTCGCCTGGCGACCCCCCTCACCCCGCTCAGCAACTCAGCTTCTACCTCAGGTCGATCAGCAATGAACTCCTTTCCAACGGTCTTGTACGGTATTTTTGTGGAACAAATGTGCACGATCACGGCGATAGGCATATCGGGTGTTACTTTATAGTATCTCCAGTTGATCATGTTGTTGATTACCTTTGAGGAGACATCGCTTGCCTCATCGAATAAAAGGGGGATCCTGTTTGCGAATCTATATAAAACGATCCCAGGTCTATCTGGTACTCCTCCACCGTATGCTATGCCAACCTCTACGATGAAGGGAAAACCAGAGTAGGTCGATGGAGGGCGCTGCTCGACGGCAACGAACTCGGGCTTTAACTCCTTCCTGATGCCGATCTCAAGCAACTCAACGCCTATAGGTGAAAGGCAGGAAGCTGATGGAGGCAAAAAACCTTTAAAACTCTTCGCAGCTCGCACCAACCTTACGATATCATCTGGTCCCAGGGTCTTTGGGTTTCTTCCGATCTTAAATCCGGCGTACCTGAGGAATTTCTTGGCGGTATTGCTGCCAACGCGATGGAAGTGGCTCCTCATAAAGCAAAGCATATCCGGACAATTTGTCGCGCTGATTATTCTCTGGATCGTTTCAACGTCAACACCATAAGGATGTGGAAGAGTTTCTCTGGGGGGAGGTGGCATCCTTTTCGTTGTCCTTTCAAACCTGTAAAGCCTGCCTCTCGGGTCGATGAGCATGATATTTGCATAAGGACAAGCGATAGCGGTCTGCATCAAATATTCGAGAATTTTGCGCATCGCTCTAGTGTAGTTCCCCTCAAAGGTGAACTCGACGACTGTTCCATGCCACCCCCTCTTATTGGGGTAGACTTCCCTCTTTAAGATGGTCGGCCTGTTCCGCTGAATATCAATGGATATGACAAATTCATGTATTTCATCTGTTCCTGTGCTCGAAATAATGTGAGCTGAGCTGTGCGTCGTTATCTGTCCATAGAGGATGGCCATCTTCCCACCTAAGCCGAATGTACCACGGTCCTGTCTTAGTGTGTACTTTGATCCAAACAGAATTCGGCCAAACGCTGATGGGATATACGCTGGAGGTACACCGCTCCCATTATCGGCGACTCTTATTCTGTAGACCCCCTCCTCACCCCCCTCCTCCTGAGATAGACGGATATATATGTCCGGTGGGACCCTGATCAGCTCACACGCATCCAATGAATTTTCCACGAGCTCCCTCACAATCGCATAGACAGCACGAGTTGGATTGCTGAAACCGGCCAAATCTCTATTTCTATAAAAAAAATCGGCTGGGCTAATTTCTTTGAAAACTTCCAACCCCTATCCTCCTGGCTCACAGATCATTCTTCAACATAGTTAAGTCCATTTAGCTTCGTTGATACCCTTAAACTTCCTTTATAACCCAAACTGCAAAATTTCTGGAGAAGTATTCCAACTCTAACATAAGTTTTTATAAAGGGGTTTCCAAATCTTCATTCCTTCCTTTTTTAATTCCCTCCTTTTATGGTAAAGGTAGCTGTAAACGGTTTTATGCAATTTTCCCTCTATCAACATCTTTATGGCCTCTGCTGCGATTTCTAGCTGAGCGCGGCTCCCTATAATGGAAACGGTGTGTCCGTAGACAGATAGTCGCGCCCCAGTTAGGTCCTCGATTAACATCCTCGTCCTACCGTCCTTTCCTATGATTCTGCCCTTAACTCTCCGGATATCAGAGGCCGATCTTCCGAAGTAGTCCCTAAGGTCTATTACCCTCAAAAAAGTTCCATCATCTAAAAGCCTGAGTGCCGCCTCAGGTGAAAACCCCCTTCCAATCGCGTTTACAACGCTTCTCGCGTTAAATATCGATGTTGGATCAGGCGCCTCTGGTTTTAGCGTCATCTCAACGCTTCCCGTTTTACTATCGATAGTCAACCTAACGTTTAGTTTTTTCTCAATTATACTCTTTACGATCCCGCCTTTGCCTATAAGGACGCCGATGCGTTCCTTTGGTATCAACATGCGTAGCGTGGCCTCAACCATCCTGGGTTACCCACCTATATGTCTCTTCAATGCTCTTGACCTTTACACCAAGTCTTCCGAAGAAACGGTTTAAGTTGGTCAGGTCCCTTCGTAGGAACTGCTCCGCCAGCGGGTGCTCAAGGAGGACTGCTTGTGACATATCAAAGATGACCGGTCTTTCGTTCCAATTCATGATGTTATACTCGCTGAGGTCTCCATGGACAAGACCTGCTTTTCTGTAGAGGTCCTTGACGCACTTAAGCAAGCGGGCATACATCTCATTTGGGTTCTTTGGAGCCGCCTCTTTCAGAAGAGGGGCTGAGATATTTCCATCACCGACGAATTCCATCACTAGAACGTTTTTCTCGACCTGGATCGGTTTTGGCACGCATATGCCTGCCTCATACGCCCTTTTGAGGTTCTTATATTCCTTTTGAGCCCAAGCATAAACGAATGATCGAGCATCTTGTTTGACAGCCTTAAATCTGGGATCTCCTTGAATATACATCAATCTCCCCCTCTTAAATTCGGAGGAGACGGTTAAGTAGATTTTTACTGCTAGATTCCTTCCATCAGGACCTATGCCATGATATATCCTGGCTTCTTTTCCTGATTTTACGACCCCCCCTATTCTCTTTAGCGTTCCTTGGTTTAGGAAGCGGTAAAGCGTCATTAAAGTTGGGCGATCAAAGACCTCTTCTAAGACCTCGTACTCCTCTGACCTCTTGTCCTTCATCAGTTGACTTTTTTCGTATCTCTCCTCCCTCATCCTCAGCTTATCCTCAACTCTTTTGCTCGTACGCACATCCTCTCATCCCTATTCTATTTTGATGTATCCATGTTTTCGTAGCCACTCAGCTTGGGCATCTGTGTATCTCCAAATAACATCCGCCCTTGTGTCGCGTTGAAAATCCCAAGGAGATACAAGAACTGTATCGCCTTCCTTTATCCAAACCCTCCTCTTCATCTTCCCTCTGATCCTGCAAGTCCTCGTATGCCCGTCTGTGCACTTTACGAGTATCCTGTCGTATCCTAGTAGCCTGACCACTATCCCCAGAACCTCTCCCAGTCCTGGTAAAACTAGCCTCTTTATCTCCTTCTCTGTGATGACCTTCCTCTTTCCCACTTCTTCTCCTTTCCCTTGCTAATCTCTCCTCTTTATAAGGGACCCCCTGTTTTTAAACATATAGAGCATCCACATAATCTTCCACCCATCCTTTACGTTCCTCGCTAACTAAGGATCAGCCCAAAACTGTTTGTCCCCTCTTAATTATGTGAGTTACCTTTACCCCCATCTGTTGAAGATATCTGCTGATATGTCTTCTATGGCAATATCTCGGGTCAACTTCCATGCACATTATGCAAACATTGTTCTTCTTCGCTAGCTTGATCAGATCACTTATGCCTTGCTTGAACATCTCCGTCTTCATCCAGTTCACATATCCTCCTGATCTGTAACCTCCAAGGCTTTCACCTAACCACACATATCGGATTCCAACCCTAGGAAGCCATTCCTCCATACGTTCACGCCTGAAGTGCTCAACTTTTGACGTTGGGAAGGAGCGTACATCACAAACGAGGGTTATCCTATGTTCCTTGAGCAAGGACACGAATTCCGGAATAGAACGGTTACTGTGACCGATAGTCCATATGGTAATGTGTTTCGACATGTGCACGATGACCCCCTAAAGCGCGATTTTAATTCTCAAATCATAAGAGCGTTTTAGCACGCATTAACCCGTTAGATTGCGTCCCCTTGTTGAGCAGAATTCGAGGGCGGAGGACGTGATCCATAATGAAGCGGCTGCTGAGGATATAATTTCAGGTACAGCTACTCCGGCATTATATGCCCCGGCCCAGTACAATATCCACGAGCTAAGGCCCATCATAAATGCTATCAAGGCCATGGGCGACCGTCTCTCTATGGAATATACGATAGATGTGAGCCCCAGTAATACAAAGAACAGTACAGAAACAACGTAATGCAAAAAACCGTACGCCTCATCGAACGTGGCTATCAACTGGAGTGCAAAAGACGATCCCAGTAAACAGCGTCCACTATGCTTAGCATACTTCCTTAACATCATGACCGAATATATGGCGACGAGGAGACCAGCTGCCAGCAAACCAAAATTAAAGATCGGCGCAACCCTGCTTCTGATCGCGTGTCCGAGGTCGCTTAAAGCGTTCTCCTGCCAATTAAACCATGGCGAGAGCATGACCGATGCTCCTATGAAAAAATATGCCACAAGAGGCCCAATCACACCTAAAATTGCGCATCCTCTCCATTCCATATGATCACGGCAGTAAAGAAAGATCATACCCCTTAAAGAAAAAGGCTATCGATTGTGTCGACGTTTTTACTTGATTTTAAAACATTTTAGATGCTGTAATCATCCTGTATCGTATCCTCCACAAATGCTTTTTAATTCGCCCTTTAAGACCCCCGATATTGAGGTACCAGAGGACGGTAACTGATGTCGTAGATGGCTGAACTTGTCTTAGCTGAGACGACCACATAGTTTAGACATCATATGGTTAAGTATGAGGGTATGGTGGGAAGCAACGCAGATCAGGAAAACCGTTAAGGGCAAAGGTGGTCGCTCTCACAAACATCGAGAAGGAACTTGACAATGAATACAAAAGCCTGTAGCGGCCCCCAAGACGACGAGAATGCGCCCCTTACTCTGCTAACAGGCAACAGGCAAAAAGACTCTACGAAAGGATTAAACGAGGCGGGAATGCCCCTTCAATTAGAAAGGACTTAATCAAGGTTAAAGGACACGGTTCGAAGATCCTAAGTGTTGGGCTAGATTTCAGTTAATGGCAGATAGAGCGGAGTATATGATAGCCATCAAACCTCACCGCGATAGGAAGGACATCACGAGGACGAAACATTAATGTTCAACTACAACAATCTATCGTAGGTGTTCAGGTTTGAGTTCAAAGAGAAGGAGAAGTAAGGAAGCTCCGCTACCAGCAACGTCAGCAGGTTTGCTCAGGTTTTACGAGGAGAAAACGCCCTCAAATCTAAGGCTCCGTCCAGAACTGATAGTTGTCCTGGCCTTTGCTCTTATGCTAATAGTCGTGCTGGCGGGCTGGTTGATACCGGTTACTTAAATAAGAGCATCGTAGATAAACTATGGATGTCAAAGGGGGCTTTTAACGTTGTTTAGGGCAAAAATGCTGGACGCCCTCGCCTGGAAGAACGCGATCACGGCCATATCATCGATCGTAGATGAAGCAAGCTTCAACATAACCCCGGAGGGGATCAGCCTGAGGGAGATGGACCCCTCACATGTGGCGATGGTCGAGTTTGAGTGGCCAAAAGCATCTTTCGATGAGTACGTTTGCGATAATCCCATGAGGGTCTGCATAAACATAAGCGAAATGCTTAAGCTGCTGAGAAGGGTTCGAGGGGGCAATACGCTCGAGCTCACAGTAAATGAAGGGAAGAGCAGGCTGAACATGAGGTTAAGTGACAGCTACATCAAAAATTTTAGCGTCCCCATCCTGGAGCCGATAAGCGAGGAGGTCCCAACTCCTAATGTGGCCTTTGACGTAAAGGCCAGGGTTACAACGTCGTTCCTTAAGGACGCTATAGATGATGCTTCCACAGTGAGCGATAGCATCAAGTTAGAGATGACGAAGGAAAAAATGATTATGAGTGCAGATGGTAGCCTCGGTAGCGTATCGATTGAGATAGAGAAGGAAAGCGAAAGCGCCCTTGGATTTGAGGTTAAGAAGGAGGCAAAGGCAACGTTCAGCCTGAGCTACCTGAGCGATATAATCAGATCAGCTTCCCCATCCTCAAAAGTGGTTACGCTCGAGTTTTCCACAGACATGCCAATCAAGCTAAACTTTGAGCTGCCCAGTAAAGGGAAGCTTCAGTATTATCTTGCTCCGAGGATCGAAGGATGATCCCCTTAAATCTCAGTTAATGTTTTTATACTTACAGAGAAGGAAATGGTTCTATCCAAGGCTGACATCGCAAAATATCCCTTTACTGTTGAATCAGCCAGATATGTCAAGAGCCTGGGCATCAGAATTGAAGATCTGGCCAGTAGAGAGTATGTGGGGATCGTAAACAGGGCTAGAGAGAGGATTGAAGAAGCCATCCTATACGGCATTGTAGGATGGAATGAGACCCCAAACTATGACATCGAAATTCTCTCCTTCCCGGTCTCGGTCATTATAGTATTATCGATCGAGAGCGACCTTCTTAAAAAAAGATACTCTTTGGCGGAAGCGAAGAAGGCTTATAACTTGCTCAGAGTTGAGGACGACGAAAAGCTTGTCGATATAGCCTCCTCCTCGTTCGGTTGGGATACCAAGATGGTCACAGAAAACGCGCATCAAATTTACGACTTTGAGCTTAGCTTCGTTGATTACTTGAAGAATGCGCCTAGCTTTCATGACTATAAGTGGAAGCTAGTAAACAGGCTAATGGTCAACGGATACGTCTTTCTGATGAAGGATGAGATGGCAAGGCTGATCTCTGAGGAAGCGAGAAAGCGTATCCAGAGGAAACTGGAGGGAAGGATTAGAGTCGAGTTGCCGCCCATGTTAATTCAGGCTGCAAACGCCATCAGGCATCTACTCTTAACGCATCATAAAATCATTAAAATTGAGGAAACCCCACAGGTGGTTGTTAAGGAGGCGTATCCACCATGCATCAGAGAACTTAGTAAAAAACTCCTCTCTAACAGGACCCTCTCCCACATCGGTCGTTTCACCCTAACGTCATTTTTATTGAACATCGGTGTAAGCGTCGAAAATGTTGTCAAACTATTCACATCAGCGACGGACTTCGATGAGGGCCTGACAAGATATCAAGTTGAGCACATAGCCGGAAAGAGGGGTTCCGGCACAAAATACACCCCACCAAGTTGCAGTACTCTGAGGACCTATGGTCTATGCCCAGGCATGGATAGCCTCTGTAAGAAAGTTAAACATCCGCTGAGATATTATAAGATAAGGCTCAAGCAAGTAAAAGCGGGAAGAGCAAAGAATGAATAGAGTAGCCGTGGAAGATTTCATAAGAAGCGAGTTCGCCCGCTATTACCACGACAACCCAGTTCAACCGCCGTCCTCTATGGAAAAGAGGGAGTTCGGCTTCCTCCTCTTCGGGGAGCGCACGATGCTTCGCCATAAATCCTTCCGTACCGAAGAGGATCTCAGAAACTTCATCAGGTCGATGGTCCCCTCAGACGTCTATTATTCAGCAGCCTACTATGAGAGGGCTGATGAGGAGATGAGTATGAAGGGTTGGCTCGGAGAGGACCTGATATTTGACATAGATGTAGACCATATACATACGCCATGTAAAGCTCAACATGCGTATTGGGTATGTGAAAGGTGCTCAGAGATAGGCAAAGGTAAGCCCCCTTTGAGATGTCAGAGATGTGGGGGGAATAAATTCAGGGAGGAGATATGGCCGTGCGAAACGTGCATGGAGGCAACAAAAATGGAGACCTTAAAGCTAATAGACTTCTTAACGGACGACTTCGGCTTCTCCGAAGATGAGATAGCGATCTCGTTCTCTGGTCATAGAGGATATCACGTCCATATCGAGAGTGAGAAAGCATTATCCCTTGACCAGCTCGCGAGAAAGGAAATCGTCGATTACATCCTTGGAACAGGGTTGAAGGCAGAATTGCATGGATTATATGAGGAGGGAGGGAAGGGATCTAGAATGGTGGTGGGTCCAGACTTAGATGACAGAGGGTGGCGTGGTAAAATAGCCAGAGGGATATATGACTTTTTTGCCTCGCTCACACCAGAAAATCTGGAGGGGTTTGATGAGATCGGAAAGAGAACTCTAAAAAGGCTCATTGACAAGAGGGATGGTATCCTTAAAAGTTGGAGGAAGGGGCAACCTTGGCAAGCCATTAGGGGGATAGGAATTAAGACTTGGGAAAAAATTCTGAAATATGCAGTCCAAGAGCAGGCTGCATGCATAGACACCGTAGTCACAACAGATATCCATCGACTGATACGCATGCCGACGACCTTACATAGGAAAACGGGCTTCAGGGTGATAAAAATCCCAGTTAAAGATCTAGAGAGCTTCGATCCCTTCAGTGAAGCCATAGCCTTCAAAGGAGGTAACGTTGTTATCCGAGTTAACTGGGCTGAGAGGTTTAGGATTGGAGACACGATCTATGGGCCATATAAAGGGGAGACCGTTGAGTTACCACGAGGAGCTGCTATATTCCTACTCTGTAAAGGGGTCGCTGAGCCAGTCATATGATTAAGGGAAAAGGGATATAGGGGCTATGGACTACAAAGGTCTTTATAAGGTATGGAAGAGCGAGAAAGAGAAAAGTGAGCTATGCCCCCTGCCAAAAGGGTTTTACGGTAACTTGAGTCGATATGTAAAGGAGATCCAAGAGAAGAAGCGAGTGTTAGATAAAGGGACGATTGAGGCGAAGCTCATGGATAAGGAGGCTGAAAACGTGAGCGAGATGATCAGAGGTCTGATAGGCGCTCGCTGCCGAAAGATTATTAGGGCCGCCTTGGAAGGGGAGGTACTGACTGAGGGCATGCTCGCACCAGAGGAAAAATACGCGTACGATCGCTTGACATCGGTTACAGATGCATTCGATGAGCTTCTAAAGGATGTTTTATCCGGGCGACAGCCTCAAGTAAAGAAGGGACCAGCGAAGGGGCCCAAAAACATGGTTGTGAGGCTCCTCCAAGAGACACCCGCCATAGTCGGCGTAAACATGAAAACCTATGGCCCATTTAAAGCAGAGGATGTGGCATCCCTGCCTGTTGAGAACGCCAAAATGTTAATAAGGAGAGGCGTGGCGGTAAGGGTGGAAACGTAAAATGAAAGCGCCGAAAGTCATAGTGACATACTGTCCGCGATGTAAAAAACACACGGAACATACGGTATCCCTCTATAAGAAGGGTAAGGACAGTGTACTAAGCGAGGGCGCGAGGAGATATAAGCGCAAACAAAAGGGATACGGAGGACAGAAGAAGCCCAAACAGAGGAGGGCGGCCAAGACAACAAAAAAGCAGAGTTTGAAATTAAAATGTAAGGTCTGTGGGTATGTAATCCAGAGAGCGGGTATAAGAGCGAAAAAGATCGAGGTTGAGACATAGGCTGGTCGGTCTTGTTTGGGTAAATGGGGGCTTTTAATACCGAAACCCAAAAGCAAGTTCGTCTTAGTAAGATGCCCAAGCTGCGGGAATGAGCAGGTGGTCTTTGATCGAACCGCCACGGTCGTGAGATGCTACATATGCGGAGAGGTCCTGGCTGAACCCACAGGTGGCAAGGCTAAAATTCAGGGTGAAATACTAAAAATATTGGGATAGGTCTTCCGCAACCTCTTTTATAAAGAATCACGATTGAAGATGGAGAGGTTTCACAATGTCGCAGAAGAAGATGAAATGGCCTGAGGTCGGCGACCTAGTAATTGGTACAGTAACTCAAATAGTCCCGTATGGAGCATACGTCACTCTTGATGAGTACGGCATCAAAGGGGGGCTTTTGCACGTCTCAGAGCTCTCATCAAAGTGGGTAAAAAACATTAGGGATCATGTCAGGGAAGGGCAAAAGGTCGTCTTAAAGGTTATGAGAGTAGACGCTAAAAGGGGGCACGTGGACCTTTCATTGAGGAGGGTCACTGAAAGGGAACGAAGTACAAAGTTACTTGAGTGGAAACAACTAAGAAAGGGCATGGCCATCGTAAGGGCCGCGTCAGAGAAAATGAACGTCGATCCGAACAAAGCATACAAAAATATCGGCTCAAAGATAGAGTCGTACTACGGAAGCTTATATCTCGGACTTGAAGAGGCGCATGAGAAAGGAAAGGAAGCCCTATTAAAGGCCGGCGTCCCCGAGAGATGGGCCGAGGTCTTATCTGAAATAACGAAGGAAAAGATAAGAGTGCCGAAGGTCAAGGTCAAGGGCATCCTCCGCATCTCTTGCAGAAAGCCAGATGGGGTCAAACGCATACGCAGGGTCTTCAAGGAGGTTATGAGCATAGAGAAACCTGAGGGGATAAGCCTTAAGGCTTACATCCTAGGCGCCCCAAGATACAGGATAGAGGTCTCAGCTAAGAATTATAGGGACGCAGAAAGGGTTTTGGAGAGGGCTGTGCAGGTCGCCTTGAGGGGGATCAAGGCTGCTGGCGGCGAAGGAAGCTTCAAACGTGAGGTCTGAGGCTTAGGGAAGTGAAGCGACTTCTCAGAAGGTGTAAAAGATGTGGAAGGTACACCTTACATAAAGATAAGTGCCCGTATTGTGGAGGAGAGGTGCGAATACCCCATCCAGCCAAGTTCTCGATAGACGATAAGTATCTAAGATATAGGGTATTGATGAAAAGGAGGTCTCGAAGCGATGCAAACGGCCATCAAGGTTAAAGAGGATGTCGAACTCAGAAATCCGGTTCTGATTGAGGGTCTCCCAGGATTGGGGTCTGTGGGGGCGATCGCTGTTTCATATATGATAAAGGAGTTGAAAGCGATGAAGTTCGCAGAGCTCTACTCCCCATTTTTCCCACATCATGTGATAGTGGATAAGGATGGGAACGTTAGGCTCCTACGAGCGGAGTTTTACTTTTCGAGGGCAGGAGACAGAGACGTTATCCTTTTAACGGGGGACAGTCAAGCTCAAACCATCTATGGCCAGTACGAGATGGTGAGCAAAATTTTAGATTTCGTAAAAAAATATGGGGTTAAGGTGATAATCACTCTAGGGGGATATTACGCAACGGTGAGAGGAGAAAGCCCTCGAGTGATCTGCGCTTCCACAGATCCTGCGCTTCAAAGTATTTTTTTAAATTCAGGGGCAGTCTCTAGCCCGACGAATAATCCCATAGCTGGGGCTGCGGGCCTCTTCCTAGGGTTGGCGAGGCTTAGAGGGATGGACGCCGCATGCCTTTTAGGCGAAACAGCGGGTCACATGCCTGACCCAAGGGCCGCAAAGAGCGTTTTAACGGTCCTTTGTGAAGCCCTCAGGTTTAAAATTAGCTTAAACGACTTGGACGAGGCCATCAAGAGATCTGATAGGATCGTTAAAAGCGTCAGGGAGATTGAGAGGAAGGTGGAGTCGTTCGAAAGGACTCTGCGTAGAAGGAAAGAAGGGATCACTTACATCAGCTGATCCCCTCAATTCAGTACTTCACTTCGTAGACGAACACTATGCCGTTTGAAGATGTAAAGACTAGTTCAAAATGCTTTGGCGTGACTTGGCTTAATATGTCGTATACTGGAATTCTCTGTTGGTATAAGAAGCGTTGAACACGAGGGTCCAATAAGGATCCATAAATCATGAGCTTCGTGAGCACCTTATCGGCCTTAGGAATGTAAAATTCCCGAAATCCGAGCATCTCAGTAATCGACTTGTCTCTCAATTCCGTCGAATTCAATCCGGCTATCTCCGCCATCCAGTACCACTTCACCTCGTCGCCATACAAGATGCTCTGCCTCAACATTAAGGAAAGGCGGATCGTGGTGAAGACGACAACATGTGTCGCGTTGTATCCTTTAAGGATGGCTAGAGCTCGAGTTTCGTTCGACATGAACATGCGGCCGATCTGAGCGATCTGCGTGGTGTTTAACGTCCCATTATCTGCCAGCGTAGATCTGTTTGCCCCAACCGAAATCCAATATCCGTAGTCCCACCATGAGACAACGACGGCGTCGCTTGGGAGGTTCTCCCTCATCCAGATCAGAGCCTCCTGCCAATCGTCAAATTTCATACGCACAGGTATGGACGAAGACGCTATAGTGGTTGGCGTATTGCTACTTTCTACTCCCCTGACCAGAGTCAGCGATAGGAGCAAGAACAGACAAACAGCGAAACTCAAGCTAAAACCTTTGCCAACAGGACGAACGGGTGCAAAACGTACCCTCCTCCTCACGAACCCCTTCCTCGTGGCTATATCTACAAACGGTTTGAGAACCTCAACTGTAGTTAGGGAGCCTAACGCGCACAGTGCAGGGGCCAAGAGCACGGTTAATCGGATCATAGAACCAGCAAAATACAGGGATGTAAGCGTATAAACGATTAAAAACACGTTGTGAATTGTCAACCTTCGAGAGGCAAAGTAGAACCCCAGTGGAGCCAAGAAGACGAGCGCACCGAACTGATAATAAATTGCACCCCAAGTTGCTGGTCTGTGCTCTTGAACAGACTCTATGATCGGTAGCTCCAAGCGCTTAAAGGGGTTAAGAACTGATATGAACCTATCCGTTAGAAATGAAACGTAGTCGTATCGCCACAGCAGATACGCGATCAAACCCATCACTGCAAGCGAGCATAAGACGAAAGCCGTTTTAGATCGGTCAGTTTTGAGTGAGCGTGTTACCTCGAACACGCATAATAATAGAAATACGCCTCCTACGGCGACGACCTCAAATTCCGTTAGGAATGAGAGGCCAAGTTTCGGTACGGAAGAAGCCATCAGGAGGCCTATGCCAAAAAGGATGCTATAGGATATGAGAAGTCGCCGAGAGTACCTCCTTAAAATTAGCAGGGCAAATGCAAATAAAGATAGAAGCCCAAATACATAACGAGAGGCCCCCCAAGAGGCACAGAGGTAGCCAAGGGAAAGGCCGGCGGCGACAGCGTAACCTATGCTGCTGATAGTTGACTTTCTCGGCTCTAACGAACGCAGGAAAAAGAGTTGTACGAGAAGCATGGCCAGGATGCCCACTGTTTCATCGTCATAGAACCCAAGCATAGTCCGGCCTATATATGCTGGGCTTACGGCAAGGAAGAGCGAAAAAAATAATCCTGCCTCCTTACCACCGATATCCTTCCCCAAAAAATACGCGATGACGCACGTTATTGCGGCCATCACGACCGGGAAGAGGATGCAGACGTCGATCACCCTTACTGAGATGCCAAGCCCCGATGCCAAGAAATACAGAGCGGCCCCCGTGAACGGGACTCCAGGAAAGGACGAATGCGGTATATCTCTCCCGTACGGATACCAATACTTCGTCCAATCGCTGCGCGGCGTCGTGAACCAGGCTAAAAATCCGTGTTCGGTGACGAACCTAGTCACGTCATAATGGAAATACGGATCGAATTCTGAGAGAGAGAAACCCCATCTCAGGGGGAGCAAACGAATTAGAACCGATAAAACCACGATGGATGACACACATAAGAACCAGATGGCCCCTCCCCTAGAGACCTTCCTTCGAAGATACCTGATGCCTTGAGAAAAAAACGATGCGCCTTCGCCCAACTTCCTGCCGATCTTTTTGGGCATATCAAACATCAGTTCATCTGCCCCTCAATGCGTGTACTTTTTATAAACTTTAATTTCTAGGTTTTCAGGGTCGAAGTGCAATTTGTTACCGCACCGTGGGCATCTTCCACCATACCTCCTGATGACGTCCTCAGGAGGTAGGAGTTCTAAACCGCTGTAAAGAACTTCGCCACATTTTCTGCAGACGATTCGTTGAGGCACTGAGCGCCCCCCTAATATGATGGGGTAAATTGACGTATTAACGTTTAACTCCGTGTGATAGGGAAATATAAAACTTATCATTCAGACAGGGAACCTTTAAATTGTATTTAAGTATAAAAGAGGATGAGGGCATTAGTTAAGGAGATCTAAAGATTACCTGGATGAACTTAAGAAAAGTGAATGTGCATGGTTGCGCCTGTTAAAAGGATCGTCAGGAAATTGAGGGAGAGGATCCCCCCTCACATTTCAATAAGACCCCCGATCGCATTTACGATCGCTCTTCTGACTCTGGTATCCATTTTCCTCCTCGCTGGTGGGGTTTACAACATAATGATGAAGCCGCTGGTCTTGCTCCCGCGCGCGAGCGGCTTCCCGATATTTTATTATTATGGGCTGCATGAGCAGACTTGGTTTGAAAGCTTAGCTGCAATCATCCTGCTCATAATAGGGATGGCCGGGATGTTTGTCTCCTATAAGAGCACGCGTTATGCCTATAAACCTAGGCAAGCAACGACGTTGCTCTTGATAGGAGTGGCCCTGCTCCTCATATCCTTCGTCGGCTGCGAGTACATAATTATGCTAAAAAGAGGCATCTGATCACCAAGGTCTGCTCTTTATTTTGAGGAGGTAGGCCATAATGTTTGTGAAGACATGTAGTATAAGGGTTATAAGAATTACAGATCCTATCGTCATAACATCATACGAGTAAAAGCGTGAGCTTATGATAATGGCACCAGCGATAAAGTCCAACTGATCAAGGATTGGAAGAGGCGCGCCTGGTGCCAGACCTATTCTCCTTTTGATAAACGCCCCTGTCAGATCTCCTGCTAAAGCGCCTAGAGACAGGAGGAAACCATGTAAGGCCTCCTTTTTCATGGCACCTACGATCGTTCCAAAGGCTAACCCAGCCATAAACCCCCTTATCGTTTTGTTATCACCAAACACTCTGCGCCCATCAATAAATTTGTGACTTAGATCTATGGGTGTACCTCCGCCGAATACAGTCGGCGTTGCATTAGCAAAATATGCTGGAAGAAAATGGTAAAAAACGCGCATCCATTCGTAAAGGATCCCATGCATCTTACGCTTTAAAGCCCCTTGATATTTATTTTTTTATGATATAAAAATTGGATGAAAAATCATCATCCGACGCCCATTAAGCCACAATCAGTTAATTTGAACAGGACATGGGCATCTGCGCATCTAAATCCTAGATGCCTTTCTATGAGCGCCTCCCGGATACCGGGCCTCTGGGAGCTCTTAAGGCGCATTATGCTTTGAGACCAGAACTTCAGGACCCTTTCAGCTACGGGCTCTATTCTTCTAACGCCTATCTCATTTAGCACGCTGTGCACCTGACTAGTGAGGAGCAGGGCGACGCCTCTGTCTTTAGCTATCTTGACCAAGTAGGCGAGTTGCCTGTTAAGCCCTCGATTCAGGGCGAACGTTTCTTCCAAGCCCCCCAACTCAACTCTATAGAGGGACGTTATAGTGTCGACCACTATCAATGCCACCTTTTTTGATACGAAGTTCTCCAGATTTTCGATGAGGATACACTGCTCTTGAAAGCTCCTAGGTTTGAAGAGGATGATCGATTGGGCGACGGAGTCTACATCACGTCCAGCCATTTGAGATAATCTTATGGTAGAAAAGCCATCATCTGCGTCTATGAACAACGTCTTCATCCCCATCCTAGCGCAGGTAATTGAGCACTGCATGGCTAGCGTGGTTTTTCCCGTTTTAAATGGTCCATAAACGAGGGTGGCGCTCCCCCTCGGAATCCCCCCCTTTAGTGCCTCATCGATCGAGCTGCAGTTTGTCGGTATGCGATCGATTTGGATCTCCTTTAACGTCCCTCTCCCTCAAAAACCCTATATACGGACTTTAATATTAATTTGACTCCACGTCGTATTGAAGCGCGTATGAACGATGGGATGAAATGAGATGAGGCCCCAGTAAAATTAAGGATCCCCCCAAAGTTCACGCGACAACAAAAGGAGTGCGGTAATTAATTATGTTCGGCTTCGTTGCTGTTGTAACCGCTTCTGGAAAGGCGTATTATAGACTGGCCAATGAATTGAAAAGGGAGGGCGTCCCCTTTCTGAGCTTAAAACCTGGGGAGACGATTCCACCATCTGTGAAAGTTGTGATCACCACAAGTGGAGAGAAAAACAGGGTTCATTTCCCTAAAGTTTTAGTATATGATGATAAAGATCCTGTAAGCAGTGTAGAGAAAGCGCTCCAGCTGCTCAGCGGCAAATCAATATATGATCAGATAGTTATAGGTGTTGATCCAGGAAAGACATTCGGCATAGTCGTGGTAGGGGACGGTAACGTATTAAGATCTATGAGCGCCTTCGACGCTAGGGAGGCAGCTCAGAAAATACTGCTGGCTTTGAACACAATGAATGCTCATAGGAAGAAAATAAGGATCGGTGATGGTGCTAAGGAGTACCAACTAAAGTTGGTTAAGCTCCTAGATGGGAAGCTCCCACCAGAGATAACATTGGAGTCGGTGAACGAGAAGGGGACAACGAAGACCCATGGTGCCCTCTTAATGAAGTATCCACATGCCCCTCGTGACATCAGGTCAGCTATAAGGATCTCAATGCGAAGGGGGCATGAGATTCGAAGGGAAGGTCATGAACAGGCTCGTGGGAAAAAATAAAACGATTTTGGTCAGCGGCCCGTCGTCAGTTAGGCTTTTGAAGGGCGAGGTTAGCGTTCTTGGGGCCAAGCTGTCTATTGGAGATAGGGTCATCGTGAGAAGGGGAAAGACCCTTCCGTTTGAAGCGAGATCCCCCTCCATCCTTGAAATCGTTAACGGTGGTGGGACCGATATCGAAGAGGTGGATGGTAGCACTATTCCCGTTCCTTGGAGGAGGGCGGTAAGGGAATTACTATCGTCATCCAAGCCCTGTACCGTCATAGTTCTTGGTGGTGTGGACTGCGGTAAAACTTCCTTTTGCACGTTCATGATAAATAAGGCGCTATCATCGGCGCTCAAACCATTGATCATAGATGCCGACCTTGGTCAGTCAGACCTAGGGCCACCTGCAACGATAGGGCTAGGGGTAGTTAAGAGACCCGTCGCCGACCTCTTTTTCATAAGAGCTACGGCGACCTTTTTTATAGGAAATACCAGCCCAAGAGGCGTGAAGGATGCGTTGATTTTCGGGCTGACCAAGTTGAAGGAGAGAGCTTTGGAAACAAACCCAGAAATTATTGTGATAAACACCGATGGTTGGGTTTATGGGGATGAGGCTAGAGAGTACAAAGTCAGAATGATAAAAAGCATCCTGCCAGACGCTATCGTTGCTTTACAATACAATGATGAACTGGAGGGCATACTCTCCTCTATTGAGGGGGGCAGGACTACGTGTTTTAGATTGCCCCCCTCACCCTCGGCGAGGAAGCGAAGCAAAGAGGATAGAAAAATATTGCGAGAGCAGGGCTATAGGAAGCTTTTAAAGTCCTCGATTTTAAGGCGCCTCCCTATAAACTGGGTAAAGCTCGAAAACACGCCCCTCAGCCTTAAAAGCGCGTCCAATGAAAGGAAGTTGAAGCTCAGCCAAATCCTAGGGCAAAGCGTCCTATACTGTGGAGAGGGTTCAGATACTGTCTTCGTTTTTTTAAAAAAAGGAGAGGTTATCGATGATGAAAGGATTAAGCGCATCGAAAGAGTTTTTCATAAAAAGCTTCAGATTATGAATAAAGGCGACGAGAAAGGGCTGCTAGTTGGCTTGCTGAGTGATGACAGGGACTTTTTGGGTCTAGGTGTAATTCAAGGGATAGATTACGAAAAGGGGGTCTTAAAATTATATACTCCATATAGGGGGAAGGTAGGGATCGTTCAGTTCGGTCAAGTAAAAGTAGACCGCTACGGTAAGGAGCTCGGAATTGTGGCGGCTCCTATGAGGCCGATTACAACCCCTCATAAACTTAATGACCGCTAGTGAGTGCACGTTCCATGTGTCCTCTTCCAACCCCTCGTATCTTCTTCCTAATACTAGCGCAATAATTACGCATAATACGGATCCTATACGATCCTATCTGCCACTTTTAGATGCGCTACCAGACGGGCAGAGATCGAGAAGCGGGCAGCTCCCGCAGAGCGGTCGTCTCGATCTACAGAACACCCTTCCGAGCGAAATTAGCAAAAGGTGGAGCGTTAGGTATTCGTTTGATCGATAAATTTCTTGTAAAGATCGGCGGACACCCTCATAATCAGCATCTCTAGGAGATAGACCTAGCCTTTTGGATACCCTGAACACGTGCGTATCTACGGGGATCGTCGGTTTGTTTCCGCAGAACAAGAGGAGGACATCCGCCGTTTTTGGTCCGATCCCTGGCAAACTTAGCAGGGTTTTCCTCGCTTGGCCTAGGGGGAGTTTTAAAATCCCCTCCAGATCTCCGTTAAACCTCTCCATGATCGACCTCGCTAGATGTTTGATGACCTTAGATTTGTTGCGATACAACCCGGCAACCCTTATCGCTCTTCTGATCTCCCCCTCGTCTGCCTCAGCCAACGATTTTGGGGTTATGGGAAGAGTACGAGAAAGATTTTGGAACGCCCGCCTCGTGTTTTTATCATTCGTGTTCTGAGACAGAACGGTGAGTATGAGGGTTCGAAATGGGTTCGATCTTTCCGGAAGCTCTGGTATGGGAAAGCTCTCTTTAAGCCTTCTCAAGATTAGGGCAGCCCTCTCGTCCCTCATACTCACGCACAGTCCCTTCAGGTGCCGTTTTAAGCCTCAATAAGGAAAGATATATTGGGGATTGAAATGTCTTACCCAAGGACCTTAAGCGAGGGGATAGAAGAGGGCGATTATAACTTTACGGTGTTCCTTTTTGAGGTGGAAAACGCTGCGATAGTGCTATTCAACGAAAATGGGTATATGCGCTTAGGAACCCTCGCTGTGGCTATGCCTCATTTTAAGGGAGGTCCTAGCATCTCCTCTGCGATCTTAGGTGAAAGAAATGTGGTTATTACCAAAATATTGGCTGAGCGCCTCTCAGTCCATTTTAACAAAATAGTCCTCGTCTCAACTCATCTAAAGGAGATCAGGGAAAACATGGCAAGATCTGCTTTAATGAGATTGACAAAGAGGCTGCTTGATAAGATTAAGAAAATTGATGAAGAATCTAACTTGTAGTGCAGATTTCAATGCATTTACGAAGGGGCACCATGCCCGATTTACATTTGCCCCTTGTTATCCTCGGAACATAGAAGGCTGCTTTAGCAGAGTTTGTGTACACGCATCTAAATCCCATCTCCTCAATTGGAGCTACGACCATGCATGTATTCAAGAAAACATCCCCCCCGGCCGACTTTATTCTGTTCACGTATCCGGATTTTTTTGCCTCTCTGAAAACTTCCGGTGAAGTGAAGACCCAAAATTTGACACCCTTTTTAACCCTCCTTCCAGAGAGCAATTCCGCGGCCCTTTTTAGCTCTTGAATAGAAGAATGTGGGCACCCTATCGCAACTAGATCAGGCTCCTCATCCGTCGACAGCTCGTCATAGACGGATTCTATATCCCTCCTTGTCACCTCTATCGTGTATTCTGCCTCTCCTCCTCCAAAGGCGTCTTTGACGTTCTTAGCCTCAGGCGTTAGCCCTAGTATGTGGAAAAGGGCTACTGAGCCTGAGGCTGCTGAAGCAGCGCCTAAGAGCATGACCTCATTTAAAGAAGCGTTCCTTATTCCATCATACACGGGAACCTCGTCTATTTTAACTTCTCTGCCAACATAATACCCCAAAGCGGAGTAGTCCGCCTCACTATTAGGTTTAAAATCGACCTTTACGTGGACGTTCCCTATCCTATTTTCATCGATCAGATAACCCATCAACGGGACTTTGCCGATCATCGCAGCTGATAAGGCGTCTAACCCCCCGTGTCTGTTCGTCCTCGCCCCGATCACTGAGTTAACGAAGGCGACGGCTGATGACTCTGAGAAACCAACCATCTCACCGAATTCAGGCTTGTTCCCTGAAAGATACGGTGTACATGTGCACGTGGCTCTCACTCCTAATTTTTCATATGCCCTACAGAGCCTTAGTTGTTTTTCAGCGAACTCATCTGGTATTCCCATCTCTCTCCATCTCTCGAGGTCCATCCCAGCAGGATTTTGGGTCGCCTTTGTCCTCACCTTGACATTCTCCTTGGCGAGTTCCTCTACCAGATGGAGAGTAGGACCTCCAGCTGTTTTATATGATACCCCAGCTATTTGCGACCTCTTAATCGGGACAAGCCTCTCGGCATCGTTCAGGTCACCGATCGTGGTTAACAACCTCATCGCTCTTTCTAGAGCCCACCCCCCCTCCCCATCAAGTATTTTCTCTTCCTCTTTGGAAAGGAACATCAGACCCTGCTGACCTCCTCTACATAGGCTACGTTACCCTTGATATATGCCTCTACCTCATCTCCGTTTTTTAGGAAATCGAAAATTCTCTCATCGATGTTCGAGATCATCGGGACCTCGCCGAATACTGCTCCTGAAACGGTTATGAGATCTGCCCTGCGCGTGACGATCAGTTTCGGCGCCAGCCCCCTTTTAGATAAACCATATATGATATTGGACCCGACAGTGCTCCCCCTTCCCTCTTGAAATATGAAGATCTTGGATGACACACTCTTCCCCCTTATATCTAAATCTGCTCCAACGATCCGTCCCGTGTTAAGGTCCACATCGCCAAGGAACGATATTTTTGACTTGGTTATCAGGACTTCCCCCCGAATTCCTCCGCTCCATCTCTGAATGACCCTTCCTTTGAAGATCATGGCCCCAACCCCCTTCTTAAAAGATTTAAGGGTTCTGTAGGAGTATAAAGATTGAGACGGGCCATATGCATATAAGAGAGTTTATTGAGCTTCTTCGGAACGAGGGATGTTTGAAGGAGATTTCGGAGACCCTTTCTACAAAGTATGAGATTCCGTATGTACTTAAAAAATACGATGGTAAGAAAGCAGTTTTATTTACAAGCGTTAGGGGTTACAAAACGCAGATTTTCGGCGGCGCCCTCTGCAGGAGAGAATTTATAGCAAAGGGGCTGCAAACCTCACCTGAAAAAGTTCTCCAGAAAATAATACAATCCATGAAGAAACCTGTTAAACCTAAGGTCTTCAGCGATGGAGCATGCCAGGAGGTGGAGAGAGACGACGTGGACTTAATTCATGATTTGCCCATATTGACGCATTATGAAAAAGACGGTGGTCCATACATAACGAGCGGCATCGTGCTTGCCAAGGAACCTGAAACTGGAAGGGTGAACGCATCTTACCATCGAATGATGGTTATTGGGAAAGATAAGCTTGCGGCGCGCCTAGTAGAGGGTCGGGACCTCCACAGGTTTTATTCACAAAGCGAGTCTAAAGGGAGACCCCTTGAAGCAGCCGTGGTTATAGGGGCTCCTGTGGAGTTGCTCGTTGCCGCCGCTACTTCCCCTGGCCAGATGTGTGAGCTCGATGTGGCAGGTGGCCTCACCGGTTCTCCGTTAGAGCTAGTACATTGCAGAACAATCGACATCTCTGTCCCCCGTTATGCGGAGATGATCTTGGAGGGAGAATTCCTCCTCGAACATGCAAAAGAGGGCCCCTTCGTTGACGTCACAGGTTGCTATGACACCATCAGAGATCAGCCTGTTTTCGAGGTGGGCGCCCTCACCATGAGGGAGGACGCCCTCTATCAAGCTCTGTTGCCGGGCGGGATGGAGCATAAGTTGTTGATGGGTTTACCTCGTGAGGCTAAAATACTCGATACCGTTAGGTCAGTCAGCAAGGTCAGCGATGTCTCCCTTTCCATGGCAGGGTCGAACTGGCTAGATGCCATCATATCCATTAGGAAAACCCATCCGAACGAGCCATACTTGACGGGTATGGCTGCGCTCACAGCTCATTACAGCCTTAAGAGGGTAATTATAGTTGACGATGACGTTGACGTCAGGGATATGTTGGCCGTTGAGAAGGCGATCATAGAAAGGGCCCATCCTGCTGAGGATTACTTCATCATCAAGAATGTAAAGGGATCGACGTTAGACATGAGCGTGCTCCGTGAAGGAGGTGTAAAGTTGGCGCCTGCGAAGTTGATAATAGATGCCACGATCAAGGGAGAAAGGATGTTCTTTGAGAATGCTAAGATTCCAGTAAGAAAAAACTTTAAAGCGCCTTAAAATCACCCTTCTACTTTTTAAGGGGGTGAGTGTGATAGGACCCCTTTTCGTTTTAAGATCTGGCTTGTTTGATACTCCTTAAGACGACGTCGTAAACTTTCTCAGCGACTTCATCGAGCGGTCTATCTCCGTTTATAATAACCCAATTAAACTTCTTAGCGAGGCTTAAGTAAGCGGCTCTAACCTTCCTCTGAAATAATATGTCCCTTTCATAGACGTCCTTTTTCTTCTCCCTATGATAAGCGACCTCGGCAGGCACATCAATCACGATTACGACATCAGCATTCGGCAATCCCCTTTCTAGGTTGACCATCCAGTCTACGTCAAGGCCGTTCGCGAGCCCATAGGCTATGCCAGAAGGGGTATACCTATCGGCGATCACGACTTTGCCCATATCTAGCCAGCTCTGTATGTCTTTTTTCCTCTCAAATCTGTTTGCTACATATAGGAATTGTCTTACCTCCGGACCGTAATCCCTTTTACCTTGCAGGAACATCCTGATCTCCTTGCCTATAGGTGTGTTGTAGTCAGGGAAGGAGATGACCTCAACTTCGTATCCGATCTTCATGAGCCTCGCGGCGATGATGCGTGCGGTGCTCTTCTTTCCTGATTGATCAAGCCCCTCTAAGCATACGAGAAACCCCCTCAATTACATGAGCTCCCAAATGCTGTCCATAGTTAATTTAGTTACTTATGACTGAGATAGGTTTATATGTATAAAGAATTGAAAGGGAAACCGACTTTATTATCATTGCTGGCTCTATAGTAATCGGCGATAATTTATGGGTAAAGAGGAAGACTTAAAGAGGATGACCAACCTGCTCCGGCAGGGCGCGACGTTGCTCAGCATCTCCTGTCCGGCATGCGGCTCTCCCCTGTTCAGGTTGAGGAGCGGCGAACTTTACTGCCCCGTCTGCCAGAAGCGCGTCGTGAGGGCTGAGAAGGAAGCGTTAAGGCTCTCACAAAGCGAGATCATCAGCTCATTAAACCGGACGATCTGCCGGAAGCTCATGGAACTTAATGAGTTAATCATGAAAGAAGAGGATCAGGAACGACTAAGCATCTACCTGAAGAACCTGATCTCATGGCTGGAAGCCTTAGAGAAGGCACAGCGGCTCAGCGCTTAATCCTTATTCTTTTATTACCTCTAGAAGAGAAACGACGTTCCATATGCGCGTCCTAGTGTACAATGGCATGTTTGGATCTAGGCTTATGTCGTCCATGATGCTTATGGCGTTCGCTGCTCTGACAGCTTGACTGAGTTCCTTATTGGATAGTATGTCCAAAGCTTCTTTCGCTGCCCTTCTGATGTTCCTCGGTGTTGTATTATCCTCACTGATTGTGGTGAGAATAGAGGATGCCTGCCTGATCCTCTCCTCATACTCAGCTCTTCTCTTCCTTCTAGAAGGCATACCCTGGCCCCCCGATGAGATAAAAGCTCAATCTTATTTAAGAAGCTCAATTCCTGCTAATAAGGGTTCAGTTCACGTGAGCCCTACTTGATGACCATGAGGCCCAAGGCCTCACTAATCTCAGTCCCCTTGAGTTTATCAAGGATGCGCTATCAACTGAGAGATAATGCTTGGTCGGAAGGGGTTGTGAAGAGCTTATTACATAAAAGTGTTTTTCTATAATTCCCATGATAGCTAGTGGCAGCATGAAGTCGGCCCTGTGCTCTGCTCATAAAAACAGGGGGTAGGGAAGCCCACGACGTGACCGCGACATTCAAGGGCGCGGAACAGTGGTTGGTGTTATGACCCTGGAAGCTTTAGGTCTAGAGGGTTATCAACAACCAGAGAACTCGAACCGCTGAGGCCAAAGGGAGTTATGTAACATCTAAAAACAGAAATCCTGAATAAGTCCGCTTTAACTTATCGATTAGGGCACCTTAAAACTATGATAAAAACTATGAAGGATGTGGAGGGATAAAACTGAGGAATGAACGAACAAGACCTCCAATCATCGGAGTAGTTGGATCTGGTAGGGAAACTTCTGGTGGCCTCGCATACTCTTTAGGCAAGAGAATAGCCGAAAATGGCTTCATCCTCTTAACAGGTGGTGGATCTGGAGTTATGGAGGAGGCATCGAGGGGGGCGCATGATGCAGGTGGTCTAGTGATCGGTGTACTCCCAAATGAGCGGAAATGCCCTAAGCGAGGCTATCCGAATAAATATGTAGATATACCTATCTACACAGGGATGTCCGATGCCAGAAATGCCATAAACGCTAAGACTAGTGATGTAATAGTTGCCTTAAAGGGAGGCGCAGGGACCTTATCCGAGATGGCTCTGGCTATAAAGAGTGGGACGCCGGTCGTTGGACTTGGTTGTCCAGCAATAGACATAGATACAGGCGGCCTCTTCGTGAGAGTCTCCTCGGTTGAAGAAGCGATGAGGGAAGTTAAAAAATTTCTAAGGAAACCTCTAACCGAGTAGCGCGATGAGAAGTTGTCTCAGGTTAGACGTTTAATAGAGTATTACCAAACAAAAAAGAACGATATTAAGAAAAAACTTCATGAATTTGAAGATGTTTTAAATCGGCCTGATGAAGAGGTCTTTGCTGAACTTTGTTTTTGCATATGCACACCGCAGTCAAAGGCCGTGCTTTGCGATAAGGCCATCGCTGCCTTGAAGAGGGAGAGGCTACTCATAAACGGAGAAGCTGACCAGATAAGGTCATTTCTGAAAGGGGTGAGATTCGCCAGCAATAAGGCCATGTATATCGTCAAGGCAAGGGAGTTGTTCAAAAGGGATGGTGAGATAAGGATTAAAGAGAGACTGGCGTCCTTTGATGATATTTACAAGTTGAGATCGTGGATAGCAGAAAATGTTGATGGAGTGGGCATGAAAGAATCAAGCCACTTTCTAAGAAACATTGGCCTCGGGAAGGGCCTCGCGATCCTAGATAGACATATACTGAAAAACCTAAGGGAATTTGGCGTCATTGGGGAAGTAAGGAATCTTACAAAGAAGAGGTATCTGAGCGTAGAATCAAAGATGAGGGCTTTCGCGGAGGAAATTAACATACCAATGGACGAATTAGATCTATTGCTCTGGTCTAAAGAAACTGGAAAGATTTTTAAGTGATTCAAGCTCATTTTCCTGAAAGGGATGTTCAACTTTTCTTGAGAAAAACGCTTTAATAATATATAAGATTATACTTTTTTAGGGGCTGATTCCTTCGTCCGAGATAACAAGCGTGCCCAGAGCCGAGCCTGAGTTTAGCGCATCTAAGGGGATAAGCGTCCCGGCTAAACCATGCCTCGTGCACGTCGGGAGCATAGGCACTTATGCCAGCAACATGTCTGCGAGGATCTGTTACCTTGCTCAGGCACTTGGATGCATGGGGATGTTTGGAAGCTGTCTGATCAGCGACTCTGAGATCGTGAACGTTGAGGCAAACAGGCGTGCCCTCAAATTCATTAAAAGCGGGGTAATCGATAAGATCAAGGACATCATCAAACCGGTCAAGCGTGGAAAGAACTTCTTCTACACGACCTGGGGTCACCTTGGGTATGGGAAAAACGTCAATCGTGCGATCAGAAATGCTAGGTACTGGAGGCGAGACGTCCAACGGATAGAAGATGCCCTCCATAAGCACTTTGAAGAGATCGGGTTTAGAACTAAGGTAGCGATCGTGGAGGAAGGTTTTGGCGGCACCAGCTTATCCCAAGGTGCTTACTTTCGCGCTCTGACCCGGAGGTACATCAGTGAGCTAGAGCATTACATAGGTATAGGGGTGATTGGTAAAGACCTACCGACCCAGCGTAACTTCAAGAAGTACTTCCCATTGCTCCTGGAGAGGGGCTTTAACCATAATGCTATGGTGTTATATGCGAATTGGCGCAGACCTCTTAAATTGGCGAGGAGGGAAATCGACTATCAAGTTGCCTATGGGGTGCTGGCGACCATCGCATCTTCGTTGTGGTGTCGAGATAAGCCAAGCATGATAGACATCTGGATGAACCTCGTAAGAAGCAGCCCGATAATCGCCGTTTCCATAGATAATCAATACCTGCCGAGATATAGAAAGATGTTCCGGGAGCGAAAGGACAGCCCAGCCACGGTCAGCGTGCTGACATCTATGTTAAAGGGAGTTTGGCGAGATCCCAAAAAGTCTCTGCTTCGAGTCTGCGCTGACGCAGAAGAATTGGAGGGCCGAAAGGTTTTTGAGGTGGTCTCGGTGGTCGGGGACATCACCCGCGAAGAACTGGAAATCGCTGAAGAGTTAGCTGAACTCCCTGACACCGCTACGACTTTATTGCTAAGTTCTAGACGTATGAAAAAGATTTACGTCACTAGGTTTACTCCATTAGTGACAACCTCGCCTGAAATCGATAAAGTATTTAATGTGAAGCGTGAACCTGAAATGATCGAAGAGATTAGTGACCTCATCCCTGTTGGGAAGAAGCGTTATAATGAGTTGGTGGAAGAAGGGTTAAAGGACTATAAGGTCTTTGAGAAGGTCGTTGAGTTTCCAGTCGATGAGTTAGTTGGGGAGGCTTGGTCGTATGAATAAGTATGGTTTATTCTTACTTGTGGCTCTGCTCATGGTAACGCTGCCAGTCACATCAGCTGCATCAAGCGTCCAGGTTAAGTTAATTGAATTCTATTTGGGTGGGGAATCTGTCGAGACCATAGCTAACCCCCCATCATCGAAAACGTTGACTTTAGGTTCCGAATATGTGGGGCAGGAAACCGCTCGGATAGTGATCACAGTGGTGAACCCTGATGGCATGAACGTCACATGGGACCTCTGGACTGGCCTCGTGGGATCAGCGATCAAGGGAGAGAGCGGGGTGCCCATTGGAGAGCAGACGAGCGGGAGCACTTGGAGAGCCACGACGGACGCTAAGATTATTATAATTACCGTTACGGGTACCGTTGACTGGGAGAACCTTCAAGAGGCAGCTCCTGTCATCATACTGCGCTACTCAACAAATGAAGACGTGTTGACTCCGCTATTGACCTTTAGCCTGAAGGTGTCTGAGCCTTCTGGTGGGCCTAAAGTGGAGGCACAGGCCGCTATCACGGAGCTGGAGACCGAGCTCTCCGGCTCAAACCTACCTGCATACAGGAGGAGTTACTATGAGTCACAGTTGTACAAAGCTAAACTATACCTTCAAAATGAGGCCTATGACAGCGCGTTGATCACGGCGCAGACGGCCCTAAATGACCTACGTGCGGAATTAGCTGAATACAATAGCCCGGTGAACGTCGTATTTCGGTTCCTATATAACAATGTGATGTTGGTGGCCGGGTTAGCTGGTATAGCGGCTCTTGTACTGTTCGCTTCTAGGCTGTGGAAGGGAGGGCCTGTGACAATGCCCTAGCTCCTGCCCTCCTTTCATCAAAAACTGCCATTTTATAAAGCCCCTCATTATCCTCGTGATGCAAAGTGATTTGAGGATAGATCACTTGATCCATAGTGAAAGTTTGCTTCACTAAGGGCTCTAATGTGGACGAGGGGAAAAAGAAAGAGGGGAATAATCCTATTCATAGAGCTTGGAAGCTAGGGCAGCTCCCTTGACAAGGCTTCTAAGCTTGAGCTTCGTCACCTTATAGCTCACGTTTCTAAGCCCAGCAAACGTCCCAAACCCACAGTCCGGTGCCCCGAGAAGGTTCTCTGGTTTCACTATCCCCTCATCAACGAATCTGCATAAACTCTGCTTCACTGCTTCCGGCGTCTCTACAATCGGCGTCTTTACATCTATGACACCAGCAGCAAGCTTTTTTCCATCTGGCAGCGGGTGCTCCTTGAACGCGGTCCAGTCAGCTCTGTGCCTAGGATTTGCTAGTTCCAGCACATACGTCCCAACCTTCGCCTCATATATCTGAGGTAAGAGATCAACTAACGGAAAATCCTCATTGTGAGGACCAATGTAATTTCCGTAGCAGGCATGCAAGGCAAGCTTATCTTTGCTTATTCCATCTATCGATTTGTTTAAAGCCTCCACATGAAGCCTCTGATATTCGATGTACTTTTCCTTCGTGAACTTGAGAAAAGGTCCAACCATAAGGAGGTCTGGCGAATCCAACTGAACTAATGCCCCGGCGTCCGTTAAAGTTTTATATTCACGATGCATGGCCTCAGCAAGTTCAAAGAGACGGTCTTCAGCCTGATAAAAGAACGCTAATACCCCCCGGCGATGCAGCTGGGACCTTAATAGTGACATCTAGAGGCGCGCCCCTCTCCTTCTCTACCTCCTTTAGAACCTCCTTCGAAAAATTATACTCCTTTAAGGCGTCTTCCTCTCCTATGTACTCAGGTTTGCTGACGAGTTTAGGGAAACGGAACAAGCTAGGCTCGATCGGCGGCATCTCCACTGGAAGCTCTGTTGGAACAGGAAGACTTACGAACTCTTTATCAGAGAATCCCTTTAGCCTTTTTTGCACATAATGGACGTATCCTCTCCTTGTTAGCTCGCCGTTAGAGATTTCGTCCAAGCCTATATCCACCTGATCTCTTATCACCCTCCTGATGGCTATGTTAGAAAGCTCCCGTAGTAGGTCTGGTGGAAACTCAGGATCCTTTTGCGCTGCCAAAAGCCAGTCCGGCCTCTGTAAGCTACCTATAACCGTGGTTCGAATTTTCCCCATTTTCCATCATCGAATGAAAGATAGGAGCGACATCTATTAATTTTTACTGAAAAAAATATTCCTAAAGGAATATATAGTACATAGGCGCAATTCTAAACCATGCTTCCGGAAATAAACGAGATAAAGAGAAGGAGAAAAAGCCTAGATTTGACCCAAAAGAAGCTAGCAGCGTTAGTAGGAGTGAGCCAGTCCTTAATCGCGAAAATAGAATCGGGGAGGCTAAACCCTTCATACTCCGTTGCTAAAAGGATCTTCGAAACCTTAGAAAGCTTGGAAAAGAGAGTTGAGACCACAGCAAAGGACATTCTTTCTCCAAAAGTTGTATATGTGAACAAAGATGATCCAATAAGCAAAGCTATGAAGTTGATGGAGGAAAATGGTTACTCCCAGCTTCCGGTGTTTGATGAAGAAAAGATCATAGGTAGCATAAGCGATAGGACAATTTTGGACATGATCGCAAAAGGGAAAGATTTATCCAAAATGCTAAAGCAACCCGTGAAGCTCGTGATGGGGGAGGCCTTCCCGAGGATCAGCGAGGATGCGTCCCTAACGGTCATATCCACTCTGCTGAAGTACAATCAAGCAGTGTTGGTCACAAAAAGGGATAAATGCGTTGGCATAATAACCAAAACCGACCTATTCAAAGTAGCTCGCAGGTGATTGGGCTATCACCTAACTTAGCATTTGTGAAATGTCGTGGGGATTACGTGGTGGGCAAAAATTTTAAGAACTCGTGCTCGCCTCTCAGCCACTAGTCGTAAACCCTCGTCCCATGTATCACCAGCGTTTAAATCTTCAGGCATATCAGGTCCTAACTGGATCATGTGAGACCCTCTTGAAGTCTGAGCCCCTAGTAGCTTAAGCATCATATGATGACAAACCTTTAACCCAGAATCCTTAAGTATCCTCGTGGCTTCTATGAGGTTTTCAACGCTGTGGGGTAAGCGCATGGAAAGGGCTTGGACATGAGAATGGTCTTGTCATGACAGCTATCGCAGTAATGCCGCTGATCGTCCTAACGGCCTTCCTCCTCAGGATGGGAAGAGGTCTCTCGCGTTTGCTCTCTCAGACAAATTTAATTATCTCGCTTTTTCCCGGTATATCTGTCCTGTATTTTTGACAAACCCTTAAGGCTTTACCCTGTCCAAACCCCCCTCCTAGTTGGGCTTGGGGCGCTCATCGATCGATGGGTGATCTCTGTAGATATGCCTTTTTACA
>CAZTBK010000005.1:0-458 GCA_964611975.1 uncultured Candidatus Bathyarchaeia archaeon
TCCGCAGGGATGGAAGGGCAAAAGATGCGAGGTATGTGGGACACTACTTAAGAGGAAGGTCTTGAGGAAAGTCCCAGCAAAAAGGATGGAGACGCCAAACTCATAGAAGAGCGCGTAGTCATGAAGACATAACTATAAAGAGATAAAAGGAGAGTGCCGATTAGAGTTATAGTTCTAGTAACTCTTCGGGGTTAAATCCCCGAATATACGATGTATATTTTTCGCCCCTAGGATATCTAACTAATAAATAATGGTTACGGAACTCTCATCCTGGCGATGAAGTAACCTGGTGTGTCATTTATCTCCGGATAAAACCTTTGTGTGAGCTCCGCTTTTGGAAATATTTCTGCCACTCCTGGAGAACCAAAGAAATAGTCTTGTCTCTCGACGTCTAAACCGCATTCCTCCACGCCGAACTTCACCACGGATTCATTTTCTTCAAGGGTTAAGGTGCATGT
>CAZTBK010000005.1:468-34446 GCA_964611975.1 uncultured Candidatus Bathyarchaeia archaeon
TGCATGTACTGTAAACGATCACTCCTCCTGGTTTAACGACCCTTGAAGCCACATTCAAAAATTGTTTCTGATAGTTCGCCAAAGCCTGAATCTCAGCGCTTTTCTTGTAATCATAGAGCTTTGGCCTAACCCCTAAGGCAGAGCACGGTGGATCGATCATCGCTCTGTCCGCCTTCAGGTGGGGTAAGTCGACGTCAAGGTATCTTGAATCATGGCAGATTAATTTGACGTTTTTAACCCCTAAACGTACTACAGTCTCTTTTATTTTCTTTACCTTCTCTTGATTTCGGTCTACGGCAAAAATTTTTCCCTTGTTTTGCATCAGTTGTGCGATATGGCTCGTTTTTCCTCCAGGGGCCGCGCACATGTCCAGTATGGTCTCCTCTGGCTTTGGATCTAAGACCCTGCTGGCAACGATCGCTGGAAATGACTGCGGGTAGATATACCCAAGCTTGAACTCCTCCATCTCCCTCAAACTAGGTACGCGAAATATAGGATCTGTGACCTCAACCGCTAAGCCATGCCTGTACGTCAAAATTTCTGTCTCGCCCATCTTGGCTATCCCGACCCCCACGACCTGACCAGAGTCGCTAACTATGGTCACCCTATCCCCCCTCTTGATCCCCTCACATTTCACAACGCCTGGCGCGTAGAGATGTGAGCCCTGCAGGACGCTCTCCGAGGAGAACCTGTCGGCCACTATCTTCTTCTCCGTTTCTGGTATCTCGAACGGGCCTTCAATCATCAAGAAAAGGGCTTCAGGGATCTCCTCGTGGGTTTCGGCCTCTATCCCCTTTTCGCGTAACCTTCTAATGAGGCTGGCTGGGTCGATCTTGAGCGTGTTAACCCTAATCGAGTAGCGCTTACATGGTGTTTTAAGGGCTCGAAGGCATGATTCGACTCTGTCACCGTAAACAGCAAATAGTTCATTGATTATGTCCTCGGAGAAATGATAATATTCCGAGAGCCTCCTCAACTCATCCTTCATCAATTCTCAACACTTAGTAGGCCAGTGCGTGATGTTTGAGCAAGATATCGAATAAAACTGTAAATTAAAAAAGAGGATTTTAGAGGGTCACGTTTTCCATAGAGTATTTGAGAATTCAATCGCATGCACTACCCTTTGTTCGAAGTCGCTGTCTTCGCATTCGGAGGTGTACATCACGAACCCATCGTAAGCGAAGAAGTGCATCTTCCCCCTGTGGTAGATTATCCTCGGCTTTGCTATCTCCACGAGCTCCAAGAATTCCTTTCTCTTAAACTTTACACGGTAGGAGCTTGCGCATTGCGCGGCCGCTATTGCAGCCACGGCTCCACCCGCCACTGCATCTACCTCCAACATTTACATTTTTCATCAACTTCCGGGCCGTTCACATTATAATCGATCCTTTTCCTTACTTATTTGATTAATAAATTTAAGATCATAAAAAAGGAGTATGAGACTTACGAATCCTTTAGCAGTTTCATCCCACCCTTTCTCGAAACCAAAAACTCACATATTAGTTTTTATGGAGGCCAGGGCTTGAAGGTCATCGGTGTGATATCGGACACCCATATCCCAACCAGGGCAAAGGCCATTCCTATGAAGGTCTTTGAGGCTTTTAGGGAGGTCAGCTCGATAATTCACGCGGGAGACCTAGTCCAGCTCGAAGTGTTAGAGGATCTTGAGAGGATCGCACCCGTGATTGCTGTGCATGGGAACATGGATCCACAGGAGGTCGTCGAAAGATTGCCAAGAATGAACTCCATCGAGGTTTACGACTGGAAGATAGGGGTCATGCATGATCCAGGGGCCCTTTTCGGAATGGGCAAAATGGTGAGGCTAGCCAGAAGACATGGTTTTGATGTATTGGTCTTTGGCCACACGCACAGACCACTTCTTAAGGAGAGAGCTAAGACAGTGTTTCTCAATCCTGGAAGCCCGACAAACCCCTTACCTCCATTCCTGACGAAGCCGTCCATTGGGTTGTTGAAAATAAGGAAAGACGCAATAGAACCTCAAATCATTGAGATATGATAAACTTCATTCAATGTATTACGATCCCCGTGCTAGACTCTACTCAGGCTACGGAAAGAAGGCGGTGCGGTCGCTGATATCTCTTTTTCACAGCGCAGGAAATCATTTGTTCACGGTGTAAGAGACAGTTCATCGATCCTGATAACTCTCACTTAAAACGGACGGTTTCCACTTTAAGAGTGCGCGTGTCAAGTAAGGAGTACGTCGACCTTCCGCTCAGGTAGCCACATATCTCACCCGGGTTTATCACGATCGTCCTCCCCCTTCTGTAGGTCTCAGCCTTGTGGGTGTGACCACAGACGACCACATCGTATCCACCAGAGTTGATCAAGGAGTTGAGGAGGCTCTCCTCATGGCCATGGTATAAAGCGATCTTCAGCCCATCAGCTGAGACTTCGGCGAAGCTCCCCCTGACCTCCACCCCGATCTCCATAAAACGCCTCTTCAACAACTCCCGTTCTGCACAGTTGTTGCCGAAAACGCCGATCATCTTCGCCTTTAGCGGCTTAAAGTGAGGTACTGTAAATGGGCTAACATAGTCACCCGCATGTAAGACCAGATCAACGTTTCTCTTGTTCAGATGGTCGACCGCCTCGTCAATTAGATATATGTTATCATGTGTGTCTGAAATTATCCCAATGATCATCTTTCATCGATTCTAAAGGTAGTGAGGTAATAGAATAATCTTTTCGATACTTTGCAAATAGCGCAGAGTGAAAATTTTCTTAAAAATTTGTTCAATATATGTTTATTCTTTTCATTCAATCAAAAATTTTTTATATAAGTTAGTAAAAGGATAAAGAAAAAAGGGTGAAAAGTTGTCGTTCGGAAAACCTACTACTAGGAAGGTGTATTGCCTTCTGACCCTATCGCTTATCGCATTGAGTCAAGTTGCTTTAGCAATGAACACCTGGCTTCCCTACATGACGGCTCACGCCCAAAAATATGGAGGCACGATGGTGGTTGCCCACTGGGAGGACCCGCTGAGCATGAACCCTGATGCTCAGATCGATGACGCAGGAGCAGCGCTCCACCGCGTGATATACAACTGGTTGGTAACCTTCGACTACGACTACAACATCATCCCGGACCTAGCTTATGACTGGGACGTATCCGAGGACGGCAAGACGTACACCTTTTACCTCTACGAGAATGTTACATGGCATGATGGTGTCCCCTTCACATCGGCCGATGTAAAGTGGACGTTTGACGCTATTAAGGAGTTCCACGGAGTGGCATATACTGACATAAAATGCGATAACATCCTGTCGATAGAGACGCCAGATGACTACACAGTGGTATTCCACCTAGCGGAACCCTACGCACCGTTCCTTGGCTTTCTTGCCTGGTACGGGACGCATATAATGCCGAAGCATATATGGGAGCCGTACGTGGCGCAAAACATCTCTTGGTTAGACCCGAGCATCGAGGAGCTCGAAAAACCTGTTGGAACAGGGCCGTTCAAGCTTGAGGAGTGGAAGAGGGCGGATCACATAACGCTCGTGGCTAATGAGGACTACTTCAAGGGGAGACCATACCTGGACAAGATCATTTACAGGATTATACCAGATCCTATGGTTGCCACGCAGGCCCTCTATGCAGGGGAGGTTGACCTACTTCATCATAGGCCTCCATTAGAGGAAATAAAGGTGATCAACGCGACTGAAGGCCTAATAGCTACCGTGGAGCCCTCCCTTAGCAGGTGGTATATCGGCTTCAACCTCGCCAAGTCGCCCTTTGACGATGTCAGGGTACGGAGAGCTATAGCATATGCCATAAACAGAACGGAAGTCGTCGAAAAAGCCATGGCCGGATACGGATTCCCAGCCGAGGGATGTTACATACCCGGCATCGCTTGGGCCTACAACCCAGACGCCAAACTCCCACCCTACGACCCAGTTAAGGCGGAAGAACTCCTAAATGAGTCTGGATACTTGAGAGGTCCTGACGGCATACGCTTCACGATGACCTACACTTGTTGGACAGGGGCTGAGGAGGTAGACATAGGTCAAGTGATAATGGATAACCTGAGGGAGGTCGGCATAGAAGTATTGCTCACCTCCCTAGAGTTCCACGTATGGATAGACAGGGTCACCGTGAAGAAGGACTTTGACATAGCGCTATGTGATGGTTGGCAAGGACCAGATCCGGCGAACCTCAAAATAAGGGTTGGGGCAGGCGAGGTGGTGAACTTCGCAGGGTATGAGAACAGCGAGGTCGAGCGCCTCCTCGCTGAAGGTGACGTGGAAGTGGATCTCGAGAAGAGAAAGGAGATATACTTCAGGATCCAGGAGATTCTCGCCGAAGATCTGCCGTACATATGGCTCGCAGACTTGACGAGTTTTTACATACATAAAACGAAGTTCCATGGGTTCCCATGGTCTGAGGCAAGGGGCAAGGCCGGCTTCAATGTATACACGTATGTGTGGATAGAGGAGGCACCAGCGCCAGCACCGGCAATCGGCATCACAACGGTCGCTGCCATAGTGGTTGTGGTAGGGGCCGCCGCTGTAGTTGCCGTATACTTCGTGAGGAAGAGAGGGAAGACAGGGTAATGCAGAGTATGGCAAGGTACGTAGGATCGCGTTTAATCCAAGCGATCATCACCATTTTTTTTATGTTAATTTTAAACTTCCTGATCATAAATCTAGCCCCAGGAAGCCCTGTGACGATTCTGGCAGGGGACATAGCGATCTCCGACCCAGAATTCGTCAGGATAGTGGAGGAGCGTTGGGGTCTTGACAAACCCCTCTTGGAGAGGTTCATAGATTATTTATCAAACGTCCTAAGGGGGGATTTCGGCTATTCCTTCAGGCATAGCGAATATGTTACGACGCTGATTTTTGAGAGATTAGGGGCTACTCTGTTGCTGACCGTGACTAGCCTCTTCGTGGCGTTCATCATTGGCACCCTCCTCGGCGCCTTCTCAGCCAGAAGCTTCCCATCAAGGGTTGATGTGGCCCTTTCGTTTGTCGCTCTTACCCTCTATTCTATTCCGGTCTTTCTGCTCGGGTTAATATTCATACTGCTCTTTGCCGTGTGGTTGCATCTGTTTCCTGTGGCAGGGATATCAACTGTCACATCGGAGCTGACAGGGATTTGGAGTCTCCTCGACGTCCTTTATCACTCAGCGGTCCCCATTTCCACCCTCGCCCTCGTTTACATGCCCATCTTCTATAAGATTACGAGGGCGAGCACGCTCGAACAGCTTAGAGAAAACTATGTCAACACGCTAAAGTGCTTCGGGCTGAGAAAGAGTACGATATTCCAGAAGTTTATCTTAAAAAATGCCATGCTCCCGCCCGTTACAACCCTCGGTATACAATTGGGTTACACATTGACGGGCGCCGCGCTTATAGAAACCATATTCGCTTGGCCGGGGATAGGGAGGCTGCTTCTGGACGCTGCCTTCTACAGGGACTACCCCCTCCTCATGGGGTTGTACTTGCTAATGTCAATAGGTGTCACTTTCGCGGCCATACTCACTGATCTTCTCTATATGATACTTGACCCAAGGATCAGGTATCGGTAAGAGGTGATTCAAGGGCTTGAGCGCCAAAAACTTTTTGAAGGCTCTATTATCAGACAGAACAGGTCTAGCGGGATTCCTTATGCTCTCATCCGTCATTTTAGTAGGGTTTTTAGCCCCCTACCTTAACCTTAGGGACCCAAGGGGGCTCGACTATCAGAGGTTTTTACCTCCGTCCCTAGAACATCCATTTGGGACAGACCATCTGGGTCGCGATATCTTCAGCAGGGCAGTATGGGGCATAAGGACATCTCTGGCCATAGGGGCAATCGCGGCGTTTATATCGTTCGGAATTGGAGTGGTGCTAGGCGCTGTAGCTGGGTACTTCGGCGGCGTCGTCGATCACGTAATTAGTAGGATTACGGAGATCTTCCTCATGATCCCATCGTTCTTCCTGATACTTTTCATCATAGCGGTTTACGGCGGCAGCATATTTAATGTGATGGCAGCCATAGGCCTTTTAATATGGCCTTCAAACGCGAGGATAACAAGAGCGCAAGTGCTTTCATTAAGAGAAAGGGAGTTCGTCCAAGCCTCAATCTTAGCCGGAGTTAGCCATATGAAGGTTCTCTTCAGGCACATAGTCCCTAACGCTATTTTTCCCATCATAGCTAATACCATGCTCCAGATAGCAGGCGCCATACTCACGGAGACTGGTCTGAGCTTCCTTGGACTGGGGGACCCAAACGTCATAAGCCTGGGCAGAATGATCTATGAGGGGCAGCTCTACATAGCCTCGCGATGGTGGGAGGCGCTGGCCCCTGGAGCTGTGATAGTGATCATGGTGTTCGCGGTGCACCTACTTGGGGATGCCCTATCAAGGATTCTGACCGAGAAACGTCCTGGAGGTCTGTAGAGAGTGACCCTATCTCCCTTGCTGAGGATTGAGGACTTGTCTGTTCATTACCGTGTCGGAGATAACGTGATCAGGGCACTTAATGAGGTGTCCCTTAAAATAGGTAAAGGTGAGGTGTTAGGTGTACTTGGCGAGTCGGGATCTGGTAAGACCACGTTAGCCAACGCGATCCTTAAGATGGTGCCACCTAATGCTGAGGTGCCTTCTGGGAAAGTCTTCTTTGATGGTCGAAATCTTATGGACACGCCTGACCACGAGATGGATGAGATCAGGGGGAAGGGCATATCTATGATACCTCAAAATGCTTTAGATGCCCTAAGTCCAGTGCACAAGGTACGCTATCAGCTCATAAACGTACTTAGGGCGCATGAGAGGATCTCAAATGAGGACGCCTTGAAACGGATAAAGGAGAAATTGACAATGGCGGGTCTTGGGGAGGGCATACTGGATCGCTATTTCTTCGAACTCAGCGGCGGGATGAAGGAGCGGGTGTTGATAGCTATGAGCCTCTTATGTAACCCTAAGCTAGTCATAGCAGATGAGCCGACCACTGGTCTTGATGTGGTACTTCAACGTAAGATATTGAAGGAGATCAAGACGCTGCAGAGGAAGATAGGGTTCTCTATGTTATTCATAAGTCATGACGTATCTGTCATAGCTTATGAGAGCGATAAGCTCGCCGTCCTCTATGGTGGAAAATTGCTCGAATATGGTGATCTCCTATCCGTTTTGAGGAGGCCCGCTAACCCTTACACAGCGCTGCTTCTCCAATCATATACAGATCTGAGGAGGCCCAGAGGAAGCCTCATCGAAATCAAGGGGTATCCACCAAACCCCATGAACCTGCCTGAAGGCTGCGTCTTTCATCCCCGATGTCCCTATGCTACTGAGCTGTGCAAAAAAGAGGAGCCCCCTCTCATAAATATCGGGGATGGTCATTTAACCAGATGTTATTACAGTGAGAGGGTTAAGGAGATGTGGTCAAGTTGAGGGGCGCTGAAAGCTTAGTGAAAACTGTGGATTTAAAAAAGTACTTTCCACTAGAGAGGTGGCTGTTCAGGGTAAGGAAGTTTATCAGAGCTGTCGATGGCGTCGACGTAGACATCAAAAAGGGGGAAGTCCTCGGCCTAATCGGAGAGAGCGGTAGCGGGAAGACGACGCTCGGTAGGGTTCTCGTTAAGCTTGAGGAGCCGACAGAAGGTAAGATTCTCTTTGAAGGGAAGGACGTGACCAACATCAAGGGATCTGAACTAAGGAGCTTCCGAAGAAGGGTGCAGATGGTATTTCAGAACCCCTACACATCCTTCGACCCCAGGTACAGGTTATTTGATAGCTTGGTTGAGCCCATAGATGCATATCACTTGGCTTCAACAAAGGATGAAAAAGTGGATCTCGTATGCAAAGGCCTTGAGGACTGCGGATTGAGCCCGCCTGAAAACTTCATATATAGATATCCCTACGAGGTTAGCGGAGGGCAACTGCAACGTGCCTCGATCGCGAGGACCCTTCTCCAAAAACCCGAATTTCTGGTCGCTGATGAGCCGACGTCGATGCTCGACGCATCCCTAAGGGCAGGTATACTTAACTTGCTTTTGAGGTTAAGAAGAGAGCATGGCTTGTCCATTCTCTACATATCACATGATGTAGCCTCGGCTAAACAGGTCTGCGACAGGATAGTCGTGATGTACCTTGGAAAGGTCTTCGAATACGGTCCGGTGGAGAAGATCATAAATGAGCCCGCCCATCCATACACGAAGGCCCTCATGGCCAGCGTTTTATCAGCTGACCCCACAGAACCAGAAGTCAAGGTGAACTTGAAAGGGGAAATTCAAATGATGGCAAAGCCGGAAGGTTGTAAACTGGCTCCGAGATGTCCCTACGCGTCCAAAAAATGTCTCAACGAGCCCCCCTCGTTTGTAGAGGTCTCAAAGGACCATTACGTGGCATGCCACCACATAGGGGCCGCTGGAAAAGAGTAGTGGATAACGCTTCTGGACAGGCAGCCCGGCTGAAACTTTTATTCCTACCGTGGACGGCGGCAGCTGTCTTTGCATGCTACTTTCTTATCCCTCAAATGGTAGCTGAGTAGATTACCGCTTCCTAGCTGGGCCTTCACTTTTTTATTGTATGTGGATAAGAGAGGATATAAAAAGGCCTGTGGTTACAAAAACTCATTTAGTAAGCGTATTGTAAGCATTGATTTATAAGATATTGTTTCTAAATGAAACGAAAACCTATTCAGTCAAGGCTGCCAAGTTTTTGATGGAAATTCCATATTATATTTACCAAGTCCTTTGAGGTCTCATTAGCACACTCCTGAAAAACCTTAAAAAATTATGAGCTAGTCGTGGAAAGTTAAAACGACATCGTTGCCATTAGTGCTACCTCCAGCATCTGTGCGATGACAGAGCCAGTGATGAAGCCCGTAGCGATTAGCCTCCCATTCTCCTCAAACCATTTCTTTCCAAATTTGTGGTCGGTGTAGATTCGCAATAAACCCCCGATCCCGAAGGTGAGGATGTAGGATGGGGGAAGAAACATCGCCATGGCTATACCCATAGCTGATGCTGGGGTGAGTGCTTGAAGGACCGCTCCTAGACACCCTCCAGCAATGAATGTTGTAGGATTGATTACACCTTCCACGGATCCTTTAGCAAACATCTTTATCATAGGCAGAAATTGAAGAAATTGAACGCATGGGAACAGCTCATTTAGGAGGCCTATGTACTTCCAGACGAAGAGCGTGAAAAGTGTTCCTGCTAAGGCTGAAGGAAGTAAGCTCAGGATTGTGGCCTTCACAACGCTCCTTTTACTCGTTCCAGTCATCTCTCCAATCTTGAGGTTACCATTTAAAGTAGAGGCTGCCCAAGGGTTAACTGATGGATAAGCTAGATGAGCGGCGTATCCCCTATATCCACTGGCCGTTATAGGAGCCTGGTATAGGAGGAAACGATATATACCGATAGGCAGACCTGTCTCACCCGACATTTTTAGTATGACATAGGAGTCGACTATTCCTATAGGTGCGACAAATAGGATGGTGTACACTATTGAAACCCATGTTGGGTATGGGTAGAGAAAGTTGAGGGTTATGGCCCAGACTATCAGAGCGGTCGTTGAGGCTATGAATGTTATTATTAGTTTTTTATCTCTAAAACCGATCCTCAATCCTCTGAGAAAGTCCACAAAACTTAGTCCCAGAACCGCTTTCTTCATTTCCTTACCATAGTCTTTTCTCCCTCCCAAAAATTTTCGAGCCTTCTTGATCCCAATGAGAAGGATTCCGCTCAATAAGAGGGTCCCAAGAGCTGGAGAGATCATGTGGTTATATAGGAGATCTGTGTAGAATCTTGACCCCACATTAGTATATGGTACAAAACCAGAATAGACAAGGATTGGAGCTACAACGAAATAGATTCCGATTCCGGCGATGAGGATTGTCAGTGAAACGCTCGATTCGATGATATATCCGAGAGCAATAATAGCCAAGTTGGCAAAAAAGCCGAAGGCAAATCCGTATGGTAGATTTGGAGTGAAGTCGAAGTCTATCAAATCAATTCCAAACACTTTGAGCCCGTATTGAAGGGTAGTTAAAATAACGCCAATAAACAGGAAGATGAGGAGCGCTCTAGCTGACTTCTCCTCCTCAAAGCAAGCATTAGCTGCCATCGCCTCCGCACTATAAAAGGGAAAAACCATACTCCTACACTTTGACACAACATCATTCACAGCTAACCCATAGATCAATCCGATGACTGCTGGTATCAAGGTAAGGATGACAACTGAAATGAATATTGGTGTTGCCCATTCCCAGCATAAAATCCTCCTACTCAACAAAACATCCTTAGATGGGATAAGCCATAACGGAAGGTTAGATTCTGGGACCTCGACTCGGGTTAGGATGTTGTAGGCTAACATGACAGCGGTATATCCACCACCAGCCGCCATAATCATGGTGGCAACAGCCTCGCCCTTACTGACGCCTTTAAATATGAAATTGAGCAAAAAACGGGAGAGAAGAACCGTCACTATTCCAAAGCTCAAACCTATGCCAAAGTTGATTCCAAGGTAAGCATTAACACATGTGTAAACAACATTTAAAGCAAAAGCCAATAAAGACCCCCGGAGCGTTATCTCCTTAGAACCTCCCTTTTTTGAAACTGACGGCCCCATCGTAAGAGATCACTTCATTAAAGAATGATTTTTTTCCCTTGATATCTTGCTCACAACGTCTCTCGTCATAGTCTCCTCATCAATAGTGCTTGTCTAATAGGGATAACCTTCCTTTGTTGTTCTGAAGCCACAACTCTTGTGAAGAAGTTAGAAAGAAATGAAAAACCTCTTTTTGGCTGCTTGATGAGATTAATGTTTCTGTATAGACACCTCTTACAGGTTACTTCGTTTTTCTTTTATATAATTAGCTGTGTAAAGTGCGCTCCCCAGCTGAACCTTCACCAGCTTTCTTATTGGGATTACGTAGTAGTTCAGTTCTCCTTCCAGCTCCTGATTTCTTGAATGCACTTCCTGCTTCACCTCGTCTTTTAACTTTTCAAGCTCAGGGTTTTTCTTGCCATGAGTTAGTTCATAGTCAAGGAGCCTCACCAGCTCGCCCAACAAAAGCAGACCGTATACCTTTCTTACAACATAGGAATCAAATTTCTCGGCTACGGTGGCCAATCTTTCGACTTTGGGGCTCGTTTCAGCCCAGTGTCTCTCAGCAGCCAAATTGTCGGGAAAGTGTTTGAGGTAATCCTCGATCGCAATAGTGAAGGGAGACGAAACTGTCAAATGACTCTTTGCCTTGCCGTACTTTTCCTTAATGAAGTTGTAGATTCCCTCACTGATATCCAGTCCATGTAGGAAGGCCGTCCTTCTCTTTATATCCGAGTTGGAAGTGTCTTCTATTCGGGGGTCGTAGTAGTAGGGCATCTCACATACGAGGGTGAAGACCTCGGGATTAACGCTCCTAGCGTAGTCGTCGCTACTAGTCCCGTAATTTATGATGGTTGCTGGGTCCTTTCCTGTGTGCTCCTTATAGAACTCGTAAGCCTCCTTGGATGTCGGCATCAGAAATATGGCATCTGCCAACTTCTCAGCCCAAGGGACCTCGGGCTCACCTAGATGCAGGGGTAGGTCCTCGTCCCTTGCCAATTTTTGGAAGATAGGATAAAGCGGTGGGCACCGATCAGAAACATAGAAGTATACGCCACCGAATCCGGAGTTGTGAAGACTGTACATAAAGTCAAACTTTACCTTATTCATCAGGTTCATAAGAGCCTTAGTCTCTGGTACAGGCTTGTCCCACTTTAGGGTCTTATATTCGATCGGGAAGGTCCACTCGATCTGCAGGTATCCTGGGGGGCGATAGAAGTTCAGTGCATAGTTCAATGGTGTGAACGGTCCCTTAAACCACCCCTCGTTAAGTCTCGCCCCGTCCGGATCCGCGCATTTGACTAAATACCATGTGAAGTCGAGTTCTTCCCGGAGAGCATCATCTTCGACAAGCCTTCTCGATAGGTATTCCAGCATCATGCTCCCTATGGGCTCATTAGGATGGGGAAAGCCAAAGAGCAAAGCATTAAGTTTTCCATCTCCAATTCTCAATGCTTTTATCGTTTCCCCGCGCTTGGACCTCCCGATCTCGAACAGGCTTACTTTGTCTGGGTGCTCAGCGGCCAATTTCTCGGAGCTGTCATTCAGCTCATCCACCGTGTAAAAGGTTTTATAATCTGGCACATTGTCTAGGACATCTGAAAATTTTTTATCGGACATCTTACTCTCCTTAGAAGGTGTTGAACTTTATTTTGTACTTTTAGGTTATTTATTTCTTTCTCTAGCAGGGGGGTCATTAATGATTAAAATAGAGTCGATACTTTATCTCCCTGTTTCGATTATAGTCTCTCGCCCGACTGCCCGCAGATATGATGGGCATTACTCAGTTGATTATGTTTTTTAGTTCTTTCACTATTCTTTTTGATGGCTTTTTCCCAATACCAGGTATGGCTCTTAACCCTTCAATCTTCATATAATAGGCCTCATTGAGTAGAGTTTCCGTAATCATCTCATTTGTAGCTAGCCTATGTGGTTGGATGTACCTCAGCATCCTATCCTCTATGCCATATTTCACGGAGCACCCCTTTACACACCAGACCAAAGTACCCCTGTTTTGAGCTGTAACCGCCATCGTAAATTTGCTCGCATCCTCTCTGCAAGACCTTAATAATGCCTTCTCAAAGTCCGCCTGTATCGAACAGCTTGAACGCCGCTTATGGTAAGGTTTCCAGCCAATACAAACTTTCCACCACTCTTTGTTACTTCCTTTACGACAAACTCGAGGTTTTCATTATAGTCGCATATGAACGGAAGTAGGGGGTATGAATGTCATGCCCGTCAGTTTCCCTTCTTTAGAGGCCCTTCTCATGGCCTCAAACCTGCTCTCGATGGTGGGGGCGTTAGGTTCGAAGGCCTCTCGATAACCCTTCGAGGAACAATAGGTGGTGCTCCAGAGCGCACAAGCCCGAGATTCTTTATTTATCCTTTTATATCGGTTCTGGTAACTCTTAGTATCATCGGTGGTTTTCCGTTAATAGAGCCAGAAAGCCGAGCTCAAGGCATATATTTAGCATCTCCCCAATATCTTGAACTTTACCTCAGCTGGCTGGTAATCTCCTGTGATGATAACCTCTTCGGCAGCTTGCCAAGTTATCTCCTTAGGAATTCAGCCGCGTTCACTTTTACCTTGGATGTATTGAGAGAAAGAGTCTTCGAGCTTCTATGCCTCCCTCGCGAGCATGTCATATCCCTCATCGCCAGTAACAATACTCGCACCCGTACTGGGAGCCGACTTGTGGACGTGCAGAGTACTTATCCCAGCACCATCCATCGATGTGCTTGTAAACGTTCATAATCTTCTCAGCTCAGTAGGGCATGTATCTGACCATGCGCAATACCGTTTTGTAATGACTATTTTTCCCCTATTCTTTAAGGAAATCCATATTAAACTTATTAGGAAAGCAGTTATTTTATAATCCAAATGGTGGAAAATTTGCCTCGTTGCGATGTTTGTGGTGAAGAGGTCCCCCTTGGAGCCGCGTTCTGCCCCAATTGTGGTTCTCCGCTCGCCCCAATCCTTGGTCCGAGAAAGTATGAGATCAAGTACAGACCTTCTTATGCGATGCTCGTTTATCACCTCGGCGAAAACGAGACCATCACAGCTGAAGCTGGTTCGATGACGTACATGAGCCCCAATGTTGAGGTCAATACCCGTATGAGGGAGAGAAGCATCCTCGGAACACTGGGGCTGACGGTACTCGGAAGGCAATCATTCTTCGTCAATGATTACAGAGCAGTTGATGGGCCAGCTGAGGTCGCCTTTGTGTCAGCACCTGTAGGGGACATCGCTGTCCTCAAGATCTCCAGGGGGCATGGATACATCATACAGAAATCATCCTACATCGCCTCAACCCAAAATGTTGACCTTGACGTCAAATGGGAAGGGTTTACCAAGGGCCTATTCGGACAGGGGCTCTTTATGATCAAGGTAACAGGAGAGGGGGAGTTGTTTATCAACACTTTTGGAGCGATAGATAGGCACGTCCTCCGGCAAGGGCAAAAGCTCATCGTAGATAACTTTCATTTGGTAGCCTTCAGCGACACATGCAAATATAAGGTAACGAGGTTCGGCGGTTTGAAGGAGACGCTGCTGGGAGGCGAGGGTTTAGTAACCGAGATTGCTGGACCAGGAGAGGTCATGATCCAGACAAAGAACCTGAGGGAATTTGTTGAGTGGTTATGGACGCTAATAGAGCCAAGGGTCAGGTCGGCGGCCCGCTGACTTCCCTTTAAACCCTTCGATTGTACTTAGGTTTTTGCTCAAGATGCACTCGGCGGCGGTCGTGCACCCAACTCAACCGTGAGGGACATCTCTTGATTGTTCCTTACTATCGTCACGTTAATTAATTGTCCTGGTAAAGTATGCTCTTCTAGGTAAGCTGAAAGGTCATCTATGTCGGTGATCCTCTTCTCGTCTATTGCTATTATGATGTCACCGCCTATCGTTATCCACCTCCCCATGACCAGCGCTTGATGCGTCCCACCCCGCAGGCCTGCTCTATCAGCTGGCCCTCCCTTCACGACCTGGACTATTAGCCAACCATAAGTGACCTCTGTACCCATAGCAGCTGCGATTTCATAGCTCATATCCACTCCTGATGCGCCCAGCCAAGGATGCAGATCATATGTCCCCTCATTGATCAGGTATCCTATTTCCCGCAGTATCGTGTTAGAAGGAATAGCAAAGCCCACACCTTGAGAGTCGGACACTATGGCCGTGGTTATGCCAACGACCTGACCTCGGTAATTCAGAAGCGGGCCTCCTGAATTGCCTGGGTTAATCGGTGCTGTCGTTTGGATTATGTTAGCGATCGGAAAACCGCCTGTCGTCTCTTCGGTTATCGTCCTCCCCAACGCGCTCACTATGCCTACGGTCATCGACCCGGTCAGCCCAAATGGGTTGCCGATCGCTATCACCGGGTCACCTACCTTTAAGGTCGATGAGCTAACGACCTCAAGAGGCTTGAATTCTTCCTCTGGGGCGTTTGTTGAAAGCACCGCGAGGTCTGAGTATGGGTCTAAACCCAGCACAGTAGCCGCGTATCCATTTCCATCCATGAATGTCACGGTGATGTTGATCGCATTATGAACCACGTGGTAGTTTGTAATGATCACAATTTGCCCAGTGAAGTTATAAACGAACCCCGATCCCTGGACTTGCGCATAGTAGGGTCCTTGCACTACGACCCCGCGAATCAGGACAACGGATCCCTTGACCTCTTCATACAGCTCAGACAGGGATACGTTACCCCCGAAGACGTATGTAATATTCTGGGCTGACCGAAGGTTTGTGATCTCTGAACGAATTTCTGTCATCTGCTCTCGAAGCATCGAGACCTGATTCTGGAGGTCACTAATCTGCTCTGAGATCATCAGATAACTTAGAATATTCCCTGCGACCGCGCCAACTAAGAGGGATAATATTATTATGAGGACTATAGAGGAACGCGTTGTATTTTGTCTTAAAGAGTTCTTCAATTACGCTCAACCATCATTGTACTTATTTCTCACATAGTAAGGGGCACCAAACTCTATGTGCGCCCGATCGATCCTTGTCATCTAATCTGGAGACTTATAGTGTACTGTTCTCCATTTTTTAAAATCTATACTCCTTATAAATCCTCTACTTTCAGTCTCTCTAACAGAGCCGCTGCGATCAGGGGCAATAAGACGGTGACGTCCCCCTCAACGGTCATGTACTTAGCGTCCCTCTTAAGTTGATTCCAAGAGACGGCCTCCCTCATCCTTGCGCCGGACAGACTACCGTCCCATTCTGCTGCTGTCGTGATGTACACGGCGTAATCTAGCCCGCCTTTAAGAGCGTTCCACCATATCACGTGATGTTTGCTTATCCCACCACCCAGTATCAATGCTCCGGACCTCTTCGCCTCCCATACATAGTCGCTCAGGAGCTGCTCATCCTTGAGGACGTTTATCCTAAAGTCCTTGTGTCTTTGGTAGAACTCCCATAGATGGTAGCCAACAGCGCCATCTGTAATGCCAGGAATGACCACGGGGACCATGTTCTTCCAAGCCCAGTATAAGATGGAGTCATCATTCCCTATGAATTCCCCCAGTTTCCAGGCAAGCTCATAAGTCGCCAGTTCCCTGATCTCTTCATAAACTTCATCTAGGAAGACCTTCATCTTCTCCTCTATTATAAAACCATAGCTCTCATTCGGGATCAAGACGTTCCCAAGCCTGCTCACCCCCTTCTCGCTCAGCTCAGCATCGTCCATCAGAAAACTGCCATGGTAATATTCCCTGAAGCTTCTAGCTAGATCGTGATCTAGAGTTCCACAAGTCGTTACGACGATATCAAAAAGCTTCCTTTTGATCAGCTCCTTGATTATTCCCCTTGCCCCAGTCGCAACTATACAGGCCGGAAAAGAGAGAAACTTCAAGCAACCATCTTCCTTTAGCATTCCTTCAAGGATGTTTACTGCCACGCCAACTTTTTTCGCTGTGAAGCCACCAGCGTCATACATCTGTTTAACGAGCTTGTCGACCTCTCCACTTCCGTAGATGCCGATGTCCTTTACAGGTCTCATTACATCACCTCAAGGCTTTATTATCGTCGAACTCGTAAGATAAACCGCTATCAAATTGAAGGGGACGCAGGCATCTTGTGTGCTCATAAAAAACTAGATTTTGATCCCCTTCACGAGGAAGACTCCGGCGTCAGGCCTTTCTCCTGGCTTAACCAGGGGAGGTGATCTGTTTGGTATCACGGTTGGAGGGTCAATCAAGGTACCAATAACTTCGCTTAATGCATATTCTGCCTCTTTAAGAAATCCCATGACCTCCTTCAGAGTGTAAAAGCTAGCGTAACTGAAAATCGGATCCCCTCTCTCACCAGCCTCAATATATGCTTCGCCCCATGGACTTTCCCTGTTTATCATTAAAACTATGATTGGAGATCCTTTTTTCAGCAAATCTTTCAGCGATGATAAGGCCCTTATAGGATCGTCTAAGAACTCTATTACAGCAACTAAATATATGAAGTCTAAGCTTTGATGTTTTATTGGGGGGTACTCCGCCACCCCAAGAACGGTTTGAAGCCCCCTTTTCTGAGCATTGCTGAGCATTTTAACCGCTGGATCGACGCACAGTATCGTCCTGTCCTCGGTCATCAAATGCTCTGCAAATATTCCCGTGCCAGCACCAAAGTCAGCACCCAATCCGCTCTTAGGCAACAGCAAGTCTAATCCTTTAAGCTCCGCCTTAAGTACATACTCCCCTAGGGGTTCTTTGTACCACCCTTCGTAGGACTCCGGTTGGTTGAACGGTCTTATTCCCCTAAACATGTTCCGCCACCTTTAGAAGCACGTTCAACAGCCATTCAGGGTTCTTTGATAATATTGTGATGGAGGGCTCTATCCCATGACTGCCAGGATGGTAATAAGCATCAAATAACCTCTTTGATCTCCTTATGATGGTGGCCACAGGGCATGCTTTCTCTGTCTTTATAGGCGGCAATCTACAGACCTTAATGCCTAATGCCTCTAATACCTTAGCTATCTCTTCACTTCCTTTGATGTTCACAGCGGCTCTGATCGTAGGGTTTACTCTTACGGCTTCAAAGACAACAGACGCCAAATACTTAGAGCCGCCATAAACCACCTTACCACAAACCCTGGGTTTTCCCATGCTCCTCACGACCCTTCCACTTAACCCAGCGATATCCTTTACGCTTTTCGTATCGAACTTTGAGTAAACCATGTTTATCCCCACCTCTGGGATTAGCCTGGAAATCCTCGGATATCGCTCTAAGCTTGTCAACACCCCGCTAAGTCTTGCTATGACCTCATCCGCCTCTGTGGAAGGGCCATAAATTTCATCTATATCAGTACGTTTGATGCTTTCAACCCTGATCCCATCTACGAAGACGCCACTACCTTTTTCTACCTTACCTACAACTGAGCACGGGTAACCGAGTTTTTCGCAGATCTTTAATATACCATCTAAGAAAGCACCATCTATTATCGCTATCAGGACGCCGTAGCTGGGTACTCTAAGAGGGGTCAAACCCAGATTCTTGGCCCCTTCGTAATAGGGGATCCTATCTGACCTCACCTTAAGCCTCAGTTTTACGCTTTCTGCGACCTCGTACAACCCTCCCACCACTCCTCCCTCACTTACATCGTGCATGAGTTCCACACCCTCTTCCTCAGCCAGCTTGAGGGATAGCGGCAGGGGGGTCATTTTCCTCCATAACTCCTCTTCCCTAGCGGCTCTTCTTCCTTTCTTCGTGAGCGACCTGAGCCACGCACTCTCTGCTCCTACGTCTCCAGCTATAATAATCGGGTCTCCTGAAGATGGTCCTTTAGGCTTCCTTAAGACTCTGCCGAAGCACGTCACTGAGACTAGCGGGATGCTCAGGCCTTTGTACACCCCGGTATGTCCAGAGATCACCTTAACACCATATCGCCTCGCCTCATCTCCTAAGCTCTTCGCTATGATTCTGAGGTCCTCCTCCGTAGATCCTGGTGGGAGGTATATCCCGTCTATCAGATATTCAGGGCGTGAGAAGCGAGCGGCGACATTTGACGCTGAATAGTGAAATGCGAAAAAGCCAAGTGTTTTCGTGGGAACTCCTAAAGCCAGATTATGAGAGAACGTCGTCTCCCCCCTCATCTCGACTACGTTCGCATCAAGTGTTGGTCTTTTATGAAGGGGCATACAAGGCAGGACTGAGCGGTTTAAAATAACACGATCAACCTTACCTAATCTTAGCTGTGAACTCAACTAAATCACGCACCCTGCATGGCACGGTGGAAAAAAGAGGGCGTGGATTTTACATCATCTCACAACGTTTTTATTTTAATGAGCCGTTCACTACACCATGATCCTTATTCTGCTTGAGGATGCAAGGTAATCGCCCGATCTTGATCACTCCAAGTAAGTAATCTTCAGCATCCGTCTAACCCCCCTTAGTACACCGTATGCGATGGGCACATGGATCAGATCAACAAGCGTACCTAATGTTATTAGGGCCGTGGGGAAGCCGAACAAGTACCAGTCTGCAACGAAAAAGATGGCCGTCTCAACAAGCACCCCAATGATCATAGCTGCCACCTCGTTTACTTTCCTGAGCATGCCCACGGCGAGGCCCATAGGACCCCTCGCGACGACTATTCCCAAAAGAAATATGCCGACGAAGGCTGGGGGTACACTTATGACCCCCACGCTGTATCCGGCGATGTATCCAACAGCGGATCCGAGAGAGGATGAGATTAAGGCTAAGATAGGGCCTAGGAGGATGCCTGCTACAAATATCATAGTAGGAGCAAGCATTAGAGCCGAAAGTGGCGGGGGCATCGGAATGGAGATCATCGTGGCTACCGCGATCAACGCTGTCATAAGCGATGTCCTAGCGATCTTGATGACTGCACGTGGCCTTTCCGATGGGGTCTTACCAGCGTCATCAAGAAAAGCATTGGATGTAAGCTTACCAGCGGTCGACACGCGCAGCAAATCCATCTTTGATGGGCCTCTAAAGATAGATTTCAAGGAGGCCCCTCCTCACGATCACATACATAATCGCTAGGCTCACCATCAACTCTATGAACAGGTAACCACCGTTATACATCGCTGAGTAGAGAACTGGGTTCATACCTTCCGGGGCGTACTCCGCGAAGAATATCACACCTGATATGAAGTGGGATAAAAATCTACCGAGTATCCCGATGCATACGCCGATTAGCGGGCGCTTCTTAAACGCGCCTGCCAAACCCAGGGCCCCAAAGGCTACAGGATAGTCGAGCAAGGCCTGTACTGGACCTATTATGTAGCTACCCGGCAAGGCCATATGGATCATGCCGTAGACCGTACAGGCCTCAAGGCCAGAGCGTAAACCCCTCCTTAGGGAAAACCACAGTAGGGGGACCATGCTCGCAGCGGTCACAGAGCCTCCCTGGGGGAGGCGATAAATCGGTGGCAAGATGTCTTTGAGGATGACAGTAAGGGCGATGATGGCAGACGCTTCTGCGATTATCTTGGTCCGGGTGATTTCGCCCATCTCTCCCTACGCCAGCATTACCTGGATCAGGTTCTGAGGGTCGATGGCGATACAGCCATCCTCTCAGCCGGGTAAGCCCAGCTCCCCTTAGAATCCGGTCTCATAAACTGAAAAAGGGGGAATATAAACCTTACGTTTTGCAGTTATGTGCGTCGCTCAGAAGAAACGCTCAGAGAGCAAAAACTCACCTACTGCCCTCCACCTGAAGGCGCAGCGGATCATTTCTATAGCCCGAGCACAGGCAATAGATAAGTATACACGAAATAACCTATCATGGCGAGGATACCGAGCATTAAGAGGAATAGCGCCAAATGCTTCAAAAGCTTCACGAAGATCCAGAAACTGATGACGACAATTACGCCCAATAGGATGAAGACCAGCAATTCCATCAACACACCTATCACCTCCTAAGGGTTGCCCAATTGCGCTTTATAAATGGGGATTATGAACCCCTTTAGCATAAAATCCTTTCGCTTGAGGCATTGAAGACCTATAGCTGTAGTTCTCTGAAAGGGAAATTAATAGTTCCTTTCCAGACCGTGGCCACATCGTTATTTCCATAATCGCTCAAAGGCTCAAAAGCTCGGATGTTACGACGTTTCCTGACGTATTGTATAGTTTCAGGTCAGCGGTGTACAGCATGGCTTTGAGTTTTTTCGCCGCCGCTACCGTAGAGGGAATTACAAATCGTCATATTCCAGGCTAAAGCCAATTCACGGCCTCGTCGAAAAGTTTTCCGACTGTGAGAACGTTTAACCCGTCGGTTCTGCCAAGTCTTTAGTTTGGTGATGTTTAGATGGTTTCCTTACCTCATCCTTCTCTGCGGATTTCGCCTCCCTCCTTTAAATCTCCATACGACTCAACGTGGCTCCATAGTCGTTCAACCATATCAACCAGTTAGATGTCCCCTTAGGTCTTCAAGGATTCACTTTCAGTTCAAACCCAAGAAATGGCAAAAAAAGCATGGCCTGTTCCTAAGAACTTTTTCGAATAACTTGGGATACGGAATATACGTTAGAAGGAAATATTCTAAAGTGTGTGGCAGCCTTCAGGATCTAGCATGACTACATTGTGTTCGCGAAGGTTGTTGATGCATTCCTGGATGTTGTCTAAGATGTGTTGGGCTATGCTGTGCGGGTCTCCGCGTAGCCTTACGTAGACCACCTTGATTTTCCTCATCAAAGATTGACTCAAGTGTGTGAAGTCAGCATCTCGAGTTATGATGATTGTTTTAAGTTTTATGGAGAGTTTTGCGAGTTCATCGTTTTTCATGCCTGGATGGGCAGCTTCATCCACCGTGGCAACTTCGTAACCAGCTTCACGGAGAAACTTCACAACTTGAAAGGGAATATTCTCGTCCGCGATGAATTTAAGGACCATGAGGTTTCACTGAAGCCAAATAAATGTAGCTTGAGAAACGCTAGCGCAAAATCTTTATCGCCCGATTTTCGTTGAGTATCTTGACAACTTTTTTGACTAGTTCCTTAGGAACCGTCGGGTACTGTTCATGTATGTGCTCGACGCTGTAACCTCTGTCCCATAGCTCTAGGATGTACTGAACTGGGACGCGGGTTCCTCTAATGACTGGTTTTCCACCGCATACGGCAGGATCTGAGACCACCAAGTAATCTTCGGACATATACACACATCCAAAATGTATTCTGAGAGCGTCTTTAAAAAGATTTATACAAAATCCTTTCGCTTGAGGCATTGAAGACCTATAGCTGTAGTTCTCTGAAAGGGAAATTAATAGTTCCTTTCTACGCTGCATCATAGATGTATGTAAATAGTTTAAAGGGTCGGAAAGGCGCCGCAAGCAGAGGGCTGGTGCGGCGGGCAGGATTTGAACCTGCGAACCCCTACGGGAAGAGATCTTGAGTCTCCCGCCTTTGACCTGACTTGGCTACCGCCGCCTAGAGAGATAGGCGATACTTAATAATTTAAGGATTACCGCCATCCTTAATGGAGTGCTCTACTTGTCCATTAGTCGCATCTTATATCTCGGACTTTCAAATTCGCGTAATCCCCTTGTTACTCTAACTTCTAATGTAGAGTGATAAGAAGAAAGTCGCATTTTATGGAAAACCACAGGGGATATTCTTCCCTATTTCAAACCTAAAAAGTCAAAGTCAGGCATTTATCCTACACGAGTATGAGGGTACCTAGCTTTTCTCCCTTGATCGCCCGCTCGATGTTCTCAACTTTCCTCCCATCGATGATCCTCGTCAAGATCTTGGACCTCATCACTATTTTTATAGCGATAGGGTCGAAGAGGTCATATCTCCCGGCCCAGAGTTCCTTACTCAGAACCTTTCTCAGAAGCTCGTCCGCGCTGATCTCGTCCAGCTTTTCGGCGTTCGGGTCTTCATCCGGATCTGCAGTGTAGACCCCGTCCACATCCGTCGCATTGATGAATAAGTCCGCGTCGATCGCCTCGGCGCATAATGCAGCCACGGCATTTGTCGATTGCCCTGGCTGAAGGCCTCCTAAGATGACTATCTTTCCAGTCTCGAACGCCTTTCTCAATTCCTTGACGCTCGTTGGAGGCTCAGGGTAAGCATCTCCCCCCAGTCTTGAGATCATCAACCTGGCATTCAGCCTTGAGACCTCTATACCGATTAGATCGCAAACGCCCTCAGATCCTCCCAGTTTCCTAGCCGCGTCGATATATTTTCTCGCCTCCTCGCCTCCACCCGTAACCACTATTAACCTATGCCCCTCATCCCTGAGTTTCCTGAGCATCTCAGCATAAGCTGAGATCCTCCTCAGGTCTAATCTGGATGGAAAGGCATACCCTCCGATCTTAATGGCAACCTTCAATGTAGTTCACACTATATCTCAGTTATAAGATAGCGGTTTGAACCCCAAATGAGGCCATTACGTATTCCATGCCGAGATGTAACTCCATTCATCCTTAAAGTCAAGTTAGTCGCCACCTCATAAGTTCGTTTCTTTATTCGCTTGTGCTCATACCTTCACTTTTTCTCGCAACAACTATATAAGTCGCTTCAAAATTTTAGTCTTTAAATACCCCTCAGTTTCATCACCCTTTCAGCGCAGGTTGGGATGTCGATGGAGAAGAACTCATTGGGAAGGTTCCGTCTCAAGAGGATCTTAGATAGATTGGGCTCTAAGGAGGGCAGGCATACAGAACTCATATCCCTCTACATTCCACCAGACAGGCAGATCAGCGACGCCATGAACAACCTCAGGCAGGAGTTCAGCACGGCCTCTAACATCAAGTCCAGGGTGACTAGGAAGAACGTCTTAGATGCCATTCAAAAAGTTATGCAACGCCTGAAGCTGTTTAAGAATACTCCCAAAAATGGCCTAGTGATCTTTTGCGGTGCAATCCCTCAAGACGGGGCTGGAAGCGAGCGGATAGAAACCTATGTGCTCATCCCTCCTGAGCCAATAACGCTTTACTACTATAGGTGCGATAGTAAATTCCACATCGAGCCGTTAAGGGAGCTGCTCAAAGAAAGGGATACCTATGGGATATTGGTCATCGATGGGGATGGGGCCGCGTTCGCAACGCTGAAGGGCAGGAGGCTAAAGATTGTGAAGAAGATAACCTCTGGCATCCCAGGGAAGCACAGAGCAGGAGGGCAGTCAGCTCGCAGGTTCGAGAGGCTCAGGGAGGCGAGGATCAAGGAATATTATAAGCGAGCGGGCGAACATGCGAACGAGATCTTCCTAAAAATCCCTGATCTAAAGGGGATCATAATAGGTGGTCCTGGGCCGACGAAGAACGACTTCAAAGAGGGCGATTACCTACATTATACCCTCAAGGATAAGATCCTTGGAGTGGTAGATACGGCCTATGCGGACGAGCAAGGGGTGAAGGAAGTCGTTGAGAGGTCCCCTAAAATCTTGCAGAAGGTGCGTTACTTTGAGGAAAAGAGGCTTGTACAAGACTTTCTGTATGAACTCGGACACGAGACCGGTCTAGCGACCTATGGAGAAGAGGAGGTCCGCAGGCACCTTTCTAACGGCTCGCTCAGGTTGCTCCTCCTTTCAGAAGAGCTGGACAGAACTAGGATAAAGGTCAGATGTATGAACTGCGGGCACGTAGAAGAGCATGTGGTTAGATCATCAGAAGCCCAGAAAAAGAGCGAGGAAATCACCAGTAAACCCTGCCCGAGGTGCGGTATCCAAACCCTCACTATAGAAAAAACGAAGGACTTGATAGATGAGCTGGCAGAAATGGCGGAAGAGACGCATACGAGGGTCGAATTAATATCCGGAGGGACTGAGGAGGGGATTGAGCTCAAGAAGAGCTTCGGCGGAGTCGCAGGAATTCTACGTTTCAAGCCAACTTAAGGATCGTTTCGATCTCCTTTCGATTTCTTCGGCCTTTGCGATTAACTCGTCTATTTTCGATATGAGAGAGTCGATGCCAATTTTGGGGATGCCTGTCACTTCATCTGATGGTAGCAAAGTTATGATGAAGCTCTTGTCTACATAAGTTTGTTTATCTAATCTGTATGGTTTGTCGATCTCACCCCTGTGTTTTACCCTCACTATAGCAAAATTCTTTATTCCCGCCAGAGTCCCTAATAGGGAATTGAGAATCACTGTGCTTATGGCCATACCAGTGATACCCCTCGATAGGTCGTAATCCTTAGTTATTTTGACTTCGATTTGGTGCCCTTTGTACGATCCAGAGACACTGCCGTATCCTGGTCCTCCGCTTACGAATTGGCATCCTGTCCTCTTAGCGATGGCCTTGAGATAGACGTCCCCCTTCTCCTTTGTTTTCAAGTACCAAATGAACACTACCACGACGAATGCTGTGAATGCGAGGCCTAATATCCAGTTTACTAGCCATAAAAGGAATATGGCGATTGCTGTCAGGGAAAAGCCAATATAGGACATAATACTTTTCAGATCTGGCAACCTTAACACTATTCTCTTTAAAACCACATAGTCAACGTCAAAGATTTAAGTTTTTGTTTTCTCGCAGGCGGTGGCGCGCAGAGGGGCTCTCCGACCAAGATAGAGTTGAAAAGCTTAAATGCAGACACTATAAAATGTTTTTGGAGGTACACTCTGTTGTCTACTTTAGGAGAAGAGACAATTATAAAGATCTCATCGGCGGATAGAGACCTTTTCTATGGGCACAGGGAGACACCACCATTTTCTTTGAAAATAAGGGCAAACAAACTCATCCTCACTAACAGGAGGTTCATCTGTATACGTAAGGGACTCTTAGACTGGAAAGATTACTCAAAAATTGAGAACGTTGAGAAGGGATTGAAGAGGAAAGGAAGCTTTTCCATTCCTTTGGATGATATTATTGACGTCAAGGCTTTCCGCAAAAGACTCACAGACTGTCTGCTTCTTCACGTCCGTACTCAAGACGGAGTCAAACCTTACCTTTTTGCCTCTTCAAAATATGACGGTGACACGGAAACCTACTGGACGGAGGACATGAGCCCATGGGTTAAAGCCATAGAGAAAGTTAAGCGAGAACTTGCATCGACGGTTGCTCCGTCAGCTCCACCTGAACCCGCCACAGCCGCCAAGAAGAGGCATTGCATACACTGTGGAGCAGAGATTCCTGAGGGAGCCCTGTACTGCCCAAGCTGTGGCGAAAAACAGGAGGCCTAACAAAAAAAGAAAAACATCATTCTTTTCTGTACGTTGTATGTTAACTATTGTATAATCGCCATCGGTGGAATGATGATCTTCATAAGGCGATGGGGTGAAAGTAGCGATATAAAGCTAGAGAGATAAGGGAAGTTCAGAGACTATTACCATTTTCAATTCTATGCATGGCGACTAGGTCTTTCGCGAATGGGTTTAATTCTTCAGGAATTTTGATCTTTATGCTCTCTCTTAGAGAAAGACCTTTTTCTTTCTTCCTGTTCCAAACCAACGAGTTAAAATCGGTGATTTTTTTCGTTAACTTATTGAACTCCGTCCCCCACTCGGCTTCTGGGAAGAATTCTTTGTGTATGCTGGTTTTATCGTAGATTTTTAGCCAGAGATGGTCCGTTATGAACGGTATGATTGGTGCTAAAAGTTTGAGAATCACCCTCAAACATGTGTGCAAGGTAAACCAAGCGGCCTTCTGTTCTGATTCAGAGAACCCCCTTCCATAGGCTCTAGGCTTAACCATTTCAACATAATGCGGAGCGAAGAGGTCCCAGACGAAATCTCTGATGGAGATGGCCACATCGTAGAACCTGTATTCTAGATAGCCCCTCTTGACGGCCTCTATTAAGTTAGAGAGTTCGCCTAAAATCCACTTATCGGTTGCCGTTAGCTCCACTTTCCCACATAGTGGAAACGCCGAGATGAACCTTGAGACGTTCCACAGCTTGGTTAAGAACTTGGACGCGCCCCTTATTTTTTCTAGCGAAACCCTTATGTCTTTTCTGGTGATATCTCCCTCTAGGCAGGACCACATCCTGAACGCTTCAGCTCCGTACTTTTCGATCACGTCCATCGGGTCGATGACGTTGCCCAGGCTCTTACTCATCTTCCGTCCCCTCTCGTCGAGAACGTGCATGTTTATCCACACGTCCCTGAATGGTTTCTTTTTGAAGAGAAGGTAAGACTTCAGCATCGTAAAATACAGCCAGTTCCTCACGATCTCCTTGCCCTGCGGTCTGACATAGCATGGGAAATGCTTATTAAAGAACTCCTTATCCCAAAGGTATCCCATTATATAAATCTCGGAGGTGGAGGAATCAAACCACGTGTCAAATATCCTTTTCTCGCCGATGAAGTCCCTGCCACCACACTTTGGACATTTTTCGATGGGTGGGTCTTCCTTCCAAGGCTGATAGTACCTCCCTGGCTCAGGCACGTATGTGAAGCCGCATTTCTTGCAGTACCATAGGGGGATCTCCGTCCCATAGTATCTCCTCCTCGATATGACCCAGTCCGCGCTCAATGTATTAATCCAATCGATCAGGATCCTTTTGCTCTCTGGGGCGAAGAAGTTCATCTCATCGGCCATCTTGAGCATCTCGTCCTTGAACTCGAGCTGCTTTAGGTAGAACTCCTTGAGCGAGACGAACTCGATCGGATCCTTGGAGCGCCAGCAAACGGGTTTCTTCTGACGTATGACTTCCTGCTTCACAAGCAGGCCCATATCTTTCAAGTCCTCAATTATCCCCCTCCTAGCCTCATTTACCGTAAGACCGCTGTACTTCCCAGCGTTCTCGTTCATCCTGCCATTCAAATCTATGGCATATGTCGGCTCTATCCTCAGCTCCCTGATCAGCCTGACGTCCTCTCGATCACCGAAGCTACAGATCATGACTAATCCTGAGCCGAAATCCATCTTCGCATATGGATGGGGGATTATCCTGACCTCTTGACCGTATATGGGGACCACAGCATGTTTGCCTTTTAAGTGAACATATCTTTCATCGTTCGGGTTGAAGAGGATTACCTTACATGAACACAGGAGTTCTGGCCTGGTCGTGGCTATCACTATCTTCTCTCCGTCCTCCTTCACATTGAAAATTATGTAGTTCAGGGTTGCGTCTTCCTCCACGTATTCAATCTCAGCATCAGACAGGGCCGTCCCACAGACGGGGCAATAGTTCGTCGGTTTCGCGTCCTCGTATATCAGCCCCCTATTCCAAAGCTTGATGAAGGTCTCCTGAGTCAGCCTTCTGTACTCTGGATCGTCCGTCTCATACCTGCCACCGACCTTATACTCGATCTCCCAGGAGTTGCAGCTCAGGCCAAGCCTCTTGAACGTATCTAAAGAGATATCTCCATACATCTTCAGTAGTTCTTTGCATTTTCGAATGAACTCTCGTCGAGGGGTCTCCTTCATCAAGATCTTGAAGTGCTTCTCCGTTTGAACCTCTATGGGCAGGCCATTCTTATCTAAGCCCAAGGGGAACAGGACGTTGAACCCCATCATCCTCCTAGACCTCGCCATGATGTCCATCCAGACGTAGGTGTAGGCTTGTCCTATGTGGACCGGGGCATCCACGTATGGTGGAGGCGTGTCTATGCTGTACATTGGCTTCTTACTGTTCTTGTCAAAGGCGTATAGCTTTTCTTCCTGCCACTTACGGAAGATCGCTGGTTCTAGATCCTTATCCCACCTCTTCTCCTCTATCTTAGGTTTTAAAGACATTTTCATCTTCCTAACAACAGCTCATTTCTCATCAAAGCACGTCGATCAAGGCTATTCCCATCTCAGCTTGATATAAGCTTTCACTTTTCCCTCTTAGTGAAGAACTCTATTCTCTCACTGATTTTGACTCTCATGCCATCCACAGCCGCCACCGTGGGAACACCGGTTTCCCTTTCAATGTACTTGGCCTCCTTTGGAGGCCAGCTGTAGAACATCCTCATCCCGAAATGGGTTATGATCGCCCTCTCAGGTTTTGATTCCTCGATTATTTTTACGGCATCGTCCGTTGACATATGGCCCTTCCAAGGAGCATTTCTGGGCCTCATGACGCAGAGGATCAGGAGGCGAGTTCCGCGATAGTAATCACCAATGCCTTTGAAGTACTCTGTATCGGAAGTATAGCTGATGTCGCCAACCTCTGGAAAGGTAAATCTGAAGCCAACCGTATCCGGATCACTGTGCACGGCCCTCGTGGCTAGTACCTTTACGTCATCCATCTCGAAATTTAAGCCAGGCTTGGCCTCGACGATCCTCTCGACCATATTTTGATGATATCTCGAGATGGAGGCCTCGCAAACTTCGTTTCCAGAGAGGACGCTGCGAGGTGCTATTAAGATCCCTCTTTTCTTAGTCATGCCTCGCGTCATAGCCTCGATGAAGACCTCACCATCAGTGTAATGGTCCGGGTGGCTGTGCGAGATCAGGAGAACCCTGACCTTCTGCGGGCTCAGGCCAGCATCGACCGAGCGGACTATCGCGCCTGGACCAGGGTCGAGGTGCATTTGAAGCTTGCCCCTAACTATCCGGATCCCGCCCGTCCACCTCTTCTGCGTTATCGTGACGAATCTTCCTCCACCAGTGCCTAGGAAGAACATATTAACGTCCATTTTTCCCTTCGCCTATCCCATTATGCTTGCTAACTCACTTGGCCTTATGCATCCCTTCTCACAGATTATCAGTGAAACATACTCTGGTGGAGTGATGTCAAAGGCTGGATTTAGCGCCCTCACGCCTCTGGCTGCTATTCTCCTTCCAAAGATCTTGAGGACTTCATCTTGATCCCTCTGCTCGATCACGACGTCCTTAACCTCTGTTTTCAGATCTAATGTTGACGTCGGGGCAGCTGAGTAGAAGGGAATGTTATGCGTCTTGGCCAGGACCGCTATTTGATAGGTCCCTATCTTGTTTATCACGTGACCTGTCCTCAGGATCCTGTCCGCACCAACCACGACCTTGTCAACTAGTCCTCTTTGCATCACGTAGCCGACCATCGTATCACAGATGAGCGTGACCGATATCCCATCGCGCTTGAGTTCAAAGGTAGTGAGGCGAGCCCCTTGTTGTTTAGGCCTTGTCTCGGTCGCTATGACGGTTATCCTCTTACCCTCTTCCACAGCTGCCCTGATAACCCCTAGGGCCGTGCCGTAGCCGACCGTGGCGAGGGAGCCTGCATTGCAATGCGTGAGGACGGTGTCACCATCGTCCAAGAGCTTCGCACCGTTCCGACCAATGGCTTTGTTCACCTCTACGTCCTCGTCGGCCATCTTGAGGGCCTCCACTACGACGGCTCTGGACACTTGGTCCACAGGCCCCCTTGCCTTATGCGCAACCCTTAACAGTCTATCGATGGCCCAGAACAGGTTAACGGCGGTGGGTCTCGTAGACCTAAGGAGTCTTGCGGAGGATTCAAGCTCATCGATCAGCTCCTCCTTAGATCTAGCCTTTGAGTGGTAGGCCGTAAGAGCCAGGCCGAAGGCCGCTGTGACACCGATCAATGGAGCCCCGCGGACCTTCATCTCCTTGATTATCTTAGCCACCTCTTTACAATCTTTGAGCCTAAGGTAGACGAGCCTTTGAGGTAAACGAGATTGGTCTATCGTCACGACGACCCCATCGTCCCAGTAGATGGTCCTCAACCCTCCCCCTCCGATCCTAGTTATGGGCTTTACCACGGTATATTAGCGTTGTTTGAACTTAAAATTAGCAGAAAAGTCAGAAGCTCCATAGGGGCCTTTGACCCCTTTTTTCCCACCTCATCATCCTTAAATCCTAGCTCTGCAGAGCAACTGCATATAATCTCAGGGAAAAATAGAGCTCACCACACTCTTCACTTAGAGTATAAAAGAGAGAACTTAGGATTTCAGTGCAAGATATATGGTGGACCGGCCGGGATTCGAACCCGGGGCCTCCTGGGTGCGAACCAGGCGCTCCTTGGCCCAACTGAGGGGCATACCAAGCTGAGCTACCGGCCCTACATCTTTCAATAGAGTGAGTTGTAAACCTCTTATTTAGGTTCTCTCCCCCCACCTATAATATTAATAAGGCATTTGAACGTTAAGTTGACGTCTCAAGACGAGCCGTTATTTGCGTTCACATAAGGAGAGGTATGGTAGCCGATAAAGTTGAATTCTCACTCTAAGAGGGCCTCTTAGTAAACAATTCCGTAAGCGCGCTGACTAACTTAGGAGCAGCCATCATCAGGTCCGTCGAGGTGACTATCCCGACGAGCTTGCTGCCTTCGACCACTGGGAGCTTCTTTATATGTTTCCTCGACATGATCCTGGCGGCCTCCTCAAGGCTGGTTTCCGGACCTATGGTCATGATCGGCGTCGACATCACGTCGCTGACCTTGATCAGAGATGGGTCTACGCATGATTCGATGACCTTCCTCATGATATCCCTCTCAGTTAATATCCCAACAGGTCTATCCCCTTGCATGACCACCAGACAACCTATCCTGAACTTGTTCATCTTCCTTACGGCATCTCTGACGCTATCGCCAACCCTGATCGTCCTCACTGGGGAGCTCATCAAATCCCTAACTAACATGATCCCGGACAAACTGTGGGGCACCGATTTTATTCTAACAGAAGAATCACTTATAAGTGATCCAACGCAGAAAGAAAAATTTTGCTCATAGTGATAAGGGTTGTATCGCGCGATCGCTATCAATCTCAAGAAATATAGGCAGACGATGCTGTGGATCGCTTTAATAATTAAGAGGTAAACATAGTTGGGGAAAAAAGGGATATGAGGATCAAGAGGATTGAGGTTTACCCGGTCAAACTTGAGTATTTTAGACCCTTCACAACAGCGTTAGGCACGTCTGCGGAGGCTCATAACATCGTGGTGAAAATCCTAACGAACAGTGACATGGTCGGATGGGGCGAGGCCTCCCCATCGCTTTGGATCACCAATGAAAGCCCGAAAACCGTCCTGAACGCCCTCGACAAGATCTGCCCGAGGGCCATCGGGATGCGGCCAACGGAGGTAGAAAGGCTGATCGAGGTCATCGACCAAAGTGTATCGGGGAACACAAGCGCAAAGGCGGCCATAGACATAGCTGTTCACGATCTGTTAGGGAAAGTTGTTAAGATGCCGCTTTATAGACTGCTTGGAGGCTACCGATGCAAAGTCGAGACCGACTATACGCTAGGGATCAGAAAGATCGAAGAGACCCTCGTTGAGGCGATGGGGGCCGTAAAAGCAGGCTTTAGGATACTGAAGGTCAAGGTGGGCACCAACCCAGAAGACGATGTCGAAAGGGTCCGTCTGATCCGCAGGACCATCGGGGATGAGTTTAGGATCAGGATCGATGCGAATCAAGGGTGGAGCGTAAGGGGGGCCATCAAAGCCTTGAGGAAACTCGAGCGCTTCGACGTAGAGTTCGTAGAGCAGCCAGTTAAAGCTGAGGATATCAAAGGCTTATCACAGGTGAAGAGGGCCTCATCTATCCCCGTGATGGCGGATGAGAGCGTTCACACACCGGAGGACGCTATAAATATCATTAAAGCAGATGCCGCAGACCTCATAAACATAAAGCTTATGAAGAGCGGGGGGATCTGGAACGCGAGGAAGATAGCAGCCATAGCCGAGGCCGCGGGCATCCCTTGCATGATCGGCTGTATGGGCGAGTCCAACATAGGGATAACGGCAGCCGTTCACTTGGCCGCAGCCATAAAGAACATACAGTTCGCTGACCTAGACTCGGACATCATGCTCAAAGAAGGGCTGGTGGAGGCTGGTGGAGCCAGGTACGAGGATGGTTTTAGGATCCCAGAGGAACGTCCTGGTCTAGGGGACCTGAGGGTCGATCACGAACTTCTTGGTAAGCCTTATGTAACTTTTAAATAGGGACAAATTTTCAACAACTATTTGTATCATTGCATGTCCTTGCTATTAACGACCAGGGGCCCATCCCTATTTAGAGTGATCAGAGTTTTATTTCCCTCAGGTCTACGGTCTCATAGGTTGACGGGCCTGTTGAGACCAGAGTGACCGGGACTTTAAGCTCCTCCTCAAGGTCATCGATGAAAGCTTTAGCCCTATCGCTCAGCTCTTCATACCTCTTAGCCCCACGGCATTCTGGGTAGATCTTATCTATACATGTCAATGCGATCTGGGTCGCGCTATTTGCCCTGACAGCTCTTCTAGCTGTTTTAAAGTCAAAGGATCCAACCCTTCTTATCCCGCCCGGCCGCTCGTACGCTATAGCCGTCTCAGCCTCTTCTAATCCAAGTCGCTTGATCTCCTCGAGTGAGTATTCATTCGCCAAAGGCCCTGGGCTTGCCCTTGTCACGTATGACTTGAAAACGATGACCACATCGCTGACCTTTAATGGTCCTATTCCCACATCAGCGATGAAGGTGCCTGTTGTGGTATCCTTTGATGTGACGTAGGGGTATGTTCCGTGAAATAGGGACAAACCAAAGCCTTGCGTCCCCTCTATCAGAACGCTCCCACCGCTATCCAAGACATCGTTCAACTCATCTGAGACGTTAGTCAAGAACGGCTTAAGTTCATCTACTTCTTCCGCTGTTTTAAGAACCCTTTTTGCCCTATCTGCATTAGCTGGCCCGCAACCCATCCCCATGGTCTTTAACTTACGGGTAAAGAACTCGGATGACTGCTCATCTTTTATATGCCTCTCTTCGATTACGCCGCATTGTCGGTCGATCCAGATTCTGCCCTTTGTCTTTGTCTTCTCGACTTCCTCAAGGAATATTTTGGGGTTGACTAGTACTCCTGCCCCGATGAACAGCTTTGTGGTTTTGCATACAAATGCGCAGGTAATTTGTCTGAGATCATATCTTTTACCTTTAAAGACGAACCCGTGCTCAGCATTCGGTCCAACCCCAGCTCTAGCCGCAGCGTCCGGTTTGTTGGATAAGCTAAGGTATGAGACTATCTTACCCTTTCCCTCATCACCCCAAAAACCGCCACAAACTATTGTGCAAGACATGAAGCTTCCTTCCCCTTACTGGTGGCTTTCTTTCTCTCTTAAATCTTATTGAAGAAGCTATCGAGAACAGGATTTGACACCGCAGTTAATCCAAACATTTTGGAAGAGGAAGATAGATTTAAACTTCGTGGGAGGGCGAAAGCGGACAAACGCTACCCAATAATCCCCTTAAGTACATGGGGTTCCTGGCCCGTAAAATTGTTGTCCAAGTAGTCTTCGCCAAATACTTATAATCCTTGCTTTTTGAAGAAAAAGAATTTTTATTGTGTTTAACACTAGCTTTATGGAGTGTGTTGAGATCATTGATTTCAGATAGAGTTACATTTAAGGAGTTGGTCGTTTGACTTTAAATTTCAACATCGTTGATTCCGTTCCAGACATCGTTCTTAAAAACGGCAATATAATGAATGTTTTTTACAGGCGAAATCATTAAAGGGGACGTAGCGATTAAATGTGGCAAGATTGTTGGGGTACATGATAGTTACGCTGGAGCAAAGGAAATTGATTTGTCAGGAAAACACATAGTTCCCGGTTTAATAGACGGGCACATCCATATAGAAAGTAGTATGTTGACCCCCTCAGAATTTGCGA
>CAZTBK010000006.1:0-6843 GCA_964611975.1 uncultured Candidatus Bathyarchaeia archaeon
GAAGAGGGTAATATCGTGAGCTACCCACCCCTGAGGAGGGCGGGCTTCCTGCTTCGACGACCAGGCCCGGTCCCCACTCACCCGGAGCGGTGACCTCGATCCCCACGGGCGTGAACTCGGCCTGCCCCATGCCTGGCAGGAGAGGGCATCATGAGGGAAAATAAAAGCCTTACGTTCGCCCTCATCCAACAGCTGAGGCATCTGGGATCCCCCGCTCATAATGTTAAGATACATTAAAATAAAAAGAGTGGGTCTGTATGGAGTTCCGTTCATGGAGAAATATTTGGCTTTCGTCCCTGGAATAGATGACTATGATGGTGGGTGAGAATTGTGTTTTTCGAAAAGATAAATAACCTGCTGGTTGAGATTGGGGCAAAACTTGTCGTCCTGCTTTGCCATCAAAATGCCGACCCAGATGCCATATGCTCAGCTCACGCCCTTTCTAAGCTTCTGAAGAGGCTCTATTCAGAACTCAGCGTTGAGACAGCAGCACAAGGGATAAACGCGCTCTCAAAACGCATTCTAGAGAAAGTGCCGATGCAGCTGATTACGTCCCCCCACATCGAGGACGCGGACGCTGTTTTCTTATTGGATACGAACACCGTTCAGCAGCTCGGTGAGTGGAAGACGAGATTGTTGTCGTCACATAAACCCCTGGTCATAATAGACCATCATGCTCCCCACCCAAAAACTGAGTCCTTAGCGTCCCTGTGCATAATCGACGAAGCCGCATCATCAACTTGCGAAATTGTTTATCGTATCTTCAAAGAGGCTTGTGTGAAACCAAGCGAGGACGAGGCCAGAGCTATGTTCTTTGGGATGGCGTGCGACACAAAGCACTTTTCCTTAGCGAGCTCAGATACGTTTAAGGCCGTATCCGAGCTGATAGACTTCGGAGTGGATGCGAGAGAGGATCTAGCCTTCTTAGAGATGCCTATGAGCAGGTCGGAACGCATAGCCAGGCTAAAGGCAGCTAGCAGGGCTAAAGTTCTAAAACTCAATGGATGGGTAGTGGCGTTCTCAGATGTGAGTTCATACCAAGCCTCAGCAGCCAGAGCCCTGCTCAGCCTAGGGGCCGATGTCGCGGTAGTCGGGGGAGAGAGGCATGGAGCTTTAAAAATAAGCCTGCGTTCGTCTTATGAGTTCAATAAGACCACTGGTGTGCACCTTGGCCGAGATGTGGCCCAACCGTTAGGTGAGGCCCTCCTCGGTATGGGTGGCGGCCACGCCGCTTCGGCTGGGGTCAACGGCGAAGGGAAACTGGATGATGCCTTTAGGATCTGTACCGAGTTATTAAGGGAAAAAATATCGTCAAGTTAATCTTTGAGTGCCTGTCTTTAAATTATAATCATAATCCTCCTGCTCTACACAGGTAGGGATCATTGTGAACATCATCGAAATCGATGACCTCTCATATTCGTATCCTGCTTCTAGAACGCGAGCGTTAAGTGAAGTGAACCTTGCGATTAAGAAGGGGAGCTTTGTTACTCTGACTGGCCCGAGTGGTTGTGGGAAGACAACGCTCTGCAGGTGCATCAATGGTTTGATACCTCACTTTTACGGTGGAAGAATGGAAGGGGAGGTCCTCGTCTCCGGTCTACGTGTCAGGGACCATGAGATAAGTGAGCTTGCCAAGCACGTCGGCTTCGTTTTCCAAAATCCGGAAAACCAACTTTTCGCCTTATCCATCGAGAAGGATGTCGCCTTCGGACTCGAGAACTTGGCTCTGCCAAGGGAGGAGATAAGGAGGCGTGTGAAATGGGCCTTAGAGGTGACAGGGATAGAGGAATTGAAGGAGAGGGCCCCCTATGAACTCTCAAGTGGCCAGCAGCAACGGGCGGCCATCGCTTGTGTCCTCGCCATGAGACCCGAGGTGGTGATTCTAGATGAGCCGACGTCATTCCTCGACCCGATGGCCGCAATGAGACTCTTTCAGTTAATCGACAGGCTTAATGACGAACTGAACTTGACGATAATTCTAGTTGAACACAGGCTTGACCTGCTCTCTCAGTATACAGATCGCGTGATAGTTATGGATGGTGGTGAGGTGAAGCTCGATGGGACCCCAAGGGAGGTTTTCAGCTCCGATGAAGCTGAGCTACTAGGGATAGGGATACCAAAGGTCATGAGGCTTTACAAAGCGCTCAAAAGACATGGAATCGACCTCAGAGGGCCTCCGGTCTCCGTGGAGGACCTCGCTCAGTGTTTGAGAGAGGCCTCGATAAGATGATCAAGACAGTTGATGTTCACTTCACATACCCCTCAGGTGTCAAGGCCCTGCAGGGGATATCCATCGAAATAATGGATGGGGAGTTCGTTGCGATCATGGGTGAGAACGGAGCTGGTAAGACGACCTTGGTAAAGCACTTTAATGGCTTGCTTAAGCCCACCAAAGGAGACGTGTTTGTAGACGGACGTAACACGAAGGAATTAAGTGTTGCGGAGCTGTCCCGGAAGGTTGGTCTCGTGTTTCAGAACCCAGACCACCAGCTTTTCTGTGAGTCTGTCGAAAATGAGGTAGCCTTTGGTATGAGGAACTTCGGCCTCGATGAAACGACCATTTCTAAGAGGGTTGAGTGGGCCTTAAACTTCTTGGGCCTCGCAAGATACAGGAAGGCCTCCCCCTTCATGTTGAGTGGTGGAGAGAGGAAGAGGGTGGTTTTATCCTCAGTCTTGGCTTGGGATCCTAAAATCGTAATTCTAGATGAGCCGACCATAGGCCAGGATTTCCGTCAAAAGGAAAAGTTACTTCACTTCATTAGGCAACTAAACGCCCAGGGCAAGACCGTGATCATAGTGACCCATGACGTTGAGTTCGTCGTTGATTGTAACCCTAGGGTCGTCTTGATGTCGCATGGGCGCGTTGTTAAGGATGGGGCTGCGAGGGATGTACTGACCGATGAGATGGCTGTTAAGAGGGCATCCCTCATCTTGCCCCAGATAACCAAACTATTTCGCGAACTCAAGGAATTTGACCTACCCAGAAATGTTATGCAGGTTGACGAGGCCGAGAAGTTACTCATACGCTTGATGGGGAGGGCAGGTACGTGAGCGTTTTAGATGGCCTTAAATTCAAGAGGGCATCATCGCCTATTCATCGCTTAGACCCTAGGGCGAAGTTCGTCTTATCAACCGTGATCTTCTGCTTAGCCGTCATGTTCACTGAGCTATTCCCTCTATCCCTGCTATTGCTCATCCATTTACCCCTAGTCTCGCTCGCTGGTGTTCATAAGGAGTGGCTTCGCTCAATAAGAGGGGGGCTTATGCTGGCGGTCCTGATCTTCGCGACCAACCTCATTGTTGGTTCTATGTCGACCGGATGGACCCTGACCGGTGATACCCTGATATACTCGGTAACCATGGCCCTCCGCTTCGTAGTGATCACGTCCTCCTTCTCTATGTTCTTCCTTACGACCTCGCCTGATGACCTTGGCTTAGCCCTCGAGCAAGCTCACATTCCCTACGAGTTCTGCTTCGCCTTTACTACGGCCGTCCGCTTCGTTCCTGTACTGGCTTATGAGGCCCAAACAATAGTCGATGCACAGAAGGCAAGGGGCCTCGAACTGGAGAAGGGGAGCATCCTTAAGAGAGTCAGGAACTACATACCCATCCTCATTCCTCTCATAGTCAGCGCCATCAGGAGGAGCATGGAGATGGCTGAGGCGATGGAATCAAGGGCCTTTGGGGCAGGGAATGAGCGTACAAATCTTTTCATCCTCAAGATGAGGTCTCTAGATTACATCGTCATTTCCATATCATTACTCATCCTTGCTCTCGGGATGCTCGTCCGCTTTTTCACTCCCTATATCTTCTCTGGAGTTCTTCGCTTCGGTTTCTAGCTAACTTAAAAGTTGATCCGGTGAAAGTTTGACTAAAACGTTAAATTGGCCGTCAATCATATGAATTTTGTTCTGCTTGGTTGATTTGAGTATGTCAAGTCTAGGAGCGATCGCCGACGGAATACTGGATGAAATCAAAAGGGCCATATCGTCCCTTGAGGCGGATCAGGTAGAGAAAATGATCAGCATGATCATGGGACTTAGAGACCATAGGATCTTTGTAGTCGGAGCTGGGCGGAGCGGTCTCATCGGAAGGGCCTTTGCCATGAGGCTCATGCACTTGGGATTCAATGTTTATGTAGTCGGGGAGACAATAACGCCCGCCTTCGAGAAAGGGGATCTGCTCCTTGCTATTTCTGGCTCAGGGACAACTACATCCGTTATAGACGCTGCTAAAGCTTCTAAGAAGATCGGAGGTAAAGTGCTCGTCATCACATCGTATCCTGGTTCCCCGCTGGGGAGGATCGCTGATCATAACGTTGTGCTCAAAAGTAAAACAAAGCTTGGCGAAGGAACCGAAGCTCAGAGGTTCTCCGCACCCTTAGGAACACTGTTCGAGGCCTCATGTTTGGTCTTTCTTGATAGCATCGTTGTGGAGCTAATGCGCCGCTTAAGTAAAACAGAGGAGGACATGAAAAGGATGCACTCAACCATAGAATAGTGATTTTTTACCCTTTTAATAGGGTTAAATGAACTTTATGGAGAAAGGTTTATTAGTTTTAAGTGTCATCATCCACCAAAGCTAATAGCCATATAAAAACCAAAAACCTCACTGGTGAACACTCATGCCCCGTTTTAAAACAACTAAAGAGATCCTTAAGATCGCTGGGAATAAGGACCAGATACGCAACATAGGGATAATTGCCCACGTCGATCACGGGAAGACGACCTTAACGGACTCGCTGTTGGCAGCCGCTGGCCTGCTCTCCCCGACGATGGCGGGCCAGGCGTTGGCTTTGGATTACCTAGAGGAGGAGCAGCAGAGGCAGATGACGATTAAGGCCGCGAACATCAGCCTCTATTATGAAATGAGGGGGACCCCTTATCTCGTTAACCTGATCGATACGCCTGGTCACGTCGACTTCTCAGGCAGGGTCACTCGTTCGCTAAGGGCGATAGATGGCGCTGTCGTGGTCGTCGATGCTGTGGAGGGGGTGATGGTTCAGACAGAGACCGTGACAAGGCAGGCGTGTGAGGAAAGGGTCAGGCCTGTTTTGTTCATTAACAAGGTCGATCGTCTGATAAAGGAACTTAAGCTTACCCCAGACTCGATACAGGAGAGGATGGGTAGGATAATCTCGGACTTCAACGGTTTGATCGATGCATATGCGGAGTCAGAGTTTCGTGAAAAATGGAAGGTAAGCCCTCAGGGAGGGACGATCGCCTTCGGGTCGGCTAAGGATAGGTGGGGATTAACCCTTCAGATAGCTCAGAAAAAGGGTATTCTTTTCAAGGACATCGTGAGCGCCTATCAGAAAAATCAGGTTAAAGACCTTATGAAGATAGCCCCTGTGCACGAATCCGTTTTAGATATGATAATTAACCATGTGCCTCCTCCACATATAGCGCAGAGATACAGGATTCCAAAGATCTGGCGCGGGGATGTAGATAGCGAGGTCGGGCAAGCTATGATCAATTGTGATGAAAATGGCCCAGCTGTGATGTGCGTTACTAATGTTAATGTCGACCCTCAAGCTGGCCTAGTCGCGACTGGGCGCCTGTTCTCAGGGACCGTTAACGGAGGCGATCCCGTCTACCTTATCAACGCGAAAACCCCATCTAGAATCCAGCAGGTATGCATCTACATGGGCCCATATCGTGAGATCGTGAACTCTCTTCCATCCGGCAACATCCCTGCGCTTTTGGGTTTGCCCAAGGCAAGGGCAGGTGAAACGATATCTTCCATAAAGGACAGCGTCCCCTTTGAGGCGGTCCAGTATGTTACGGAGCCTGTTATGACGATGGCCGTGGAACCAAAGCGCAGTCAGGACTTACCTAAGCTCGTCGATTTTCTGAGGAAGCTCTCGATAGAGGATCCGACCCTAGTGACAAAGATCAATGAGGAATCAGGAGAGTACCTCCTCTCTGGGTTGGGGCAGCTACACCTAGAGATAGCCACAACGTGGATAAAGAAGGCCGGAATTGACATCATAACCTCCAAGCCCACCGTCATATATAGGGAGAGCGTTAGAGGAAGCGGTGGCCCCTACGAATCCAAGTCTCCGAATAAGCACAACAAGGTATTCATCACCGTCGAGGCCCTGGATCCTGAGGTTCTGGACCTGATTAAAAAAGGTACGATATACGAGGGGTTGAATCGAAAGAAGATGGCAAGCATCCTGAGGGATCATGGATGGGGGACGGACGAGGCTAGAGGGGTGTGGGCCATAGACCCACATGGCAACGTACTCACGAATGTTTCGAAGGGGGTTCAGAGGCTAGATCAGGTGAGGGGCTCGATAATAATAGGCTTTATCGATGCGATGGAGGCTGGTCCACTGGCAGGAGAACCAGTCCGAGGTGTAAAGGTGAAGTTGGTGGACGCTTTGGTGCATGAGGATCCTGTTCACTTTGGTCCAGGGCAGATCATCCCTGCGACTAGGCATGGCATATTCGCTGCTATGTTATCGGCGGACCCTGTTATCCTAGAGCCCATGTTAAAGATCAATGTCAAGATCCCCATGGGAGATGTCGGTTCCGTAACCAGTGTGATATCGCAGAAGCGCGGTAAGATACTTTCCATCGAACAACATGGCCGCCTCGCGTACGTCATCGGTGAGCTCCCAGCGTCGGAGACGTTCGATATCTCAGATGTCATGAGGAGCGCAACTGGGGGGAAGGCTTTCTGGGGAACGGAGTTTTCCAGGTGGGAGGTCGTTTCACCGAGCATGAAAGAGCGATTGATACAGGAGCTCAGGCGTAAGAAAGGTCTAAGCCCGAATCCGCCGACCATTAAGCAACTCTTAAAGCCTTAAGGGACCTCGTATCTCACCTAAGGGATGGG
>CAZTBK010000006.1:6943-25277 GCA_964611975.1 uncultured Candidatus Bathyarchaeia archaeon
AGGCCTAAGCCACGCCTTCGGCTTCGGTGCCAAACAGATAGCGGATGGGATTTTAAGGTTTCGCGGGTCGGTGAGACAGGGCATGCACAGATATCTACTCGTGGAAAAGATGATACAGACCCCTCGATAAACAGACGATCCGAGGGGTGAAAACGTTTAATTACAGTGTACAGGTGGCAGTTAATCGTCTTCCCCTAAAAGACCTCACGAGATCCTGAAACTTTTAAACTTAGGGCACTTAAACTTTTCACGGAGGGCGTCATCTATGGAAAAACTTGGTTTGGCCTGGCTCACGGTCCCTGCTCTCCGCATGAGGAGGAGGGTTTCCCAGGGCATAAGGAGTTACTACGAAGGGCTTATAAGGGAAGGCGTGGATTCGCGCGAAAAACTTCTAGCTGAGGAAAGAAAGGCGTTACGCCATAAGACTGACTTCACGAAGGCAGTCGAGTTGAGCGTGCCAGTGAACTGGAGGTCATGCAAATGTTACAAGCTCAGAGGCTCTTGGAACACTTCTAGGGGCATTAGAAGCGTGATCTCTACAGTTTTAGACCCTAGGATGTACGAGCTGGGGGCGACGTTGTGCTTCGCCCTCAAATCCGCAGATATAAGGGATGAGGGGTTTGACGAAAGGGAGAACCTGAGCGAGGAGGAGTATAAGTTTCGGATGGGCGTGGCCGATAGGCTGGAGAAACTGGTTTGCGACAGATGTAAGAAGATCCACAGAGAGGATTTCTACAGACGATACAAGGAGGCCAGGGATACGATATGGAACTACGAAATGATGGACTTGAAGAACGCGGAGATGCTCAGAAGGGGGGAGTTCGATGAGATCAGGAGAAACTACGATAAGATAAAGGAGTCTTGGCATGGCAAGACCGCGGGGATAGGGGAGAAGGCGGTTATGCTGACCCTGTATGAGGGTGGGCTACTTGAGGAGGACCCTGATGTAGCGAGGGCGATCATAAGATTCCAATGGTTTGTATCGAACATCTGGATGTGGGCGGATGAGCTAAAGGACCTAGAAACGAACATCAAGGAACGGACGCCCAACAGGATAATTATCGAATGCATCAAGAGGGGCTTGAACTCCATAAAGGAGGAGGATGTCTATGAGTTCATCAGGGACAACCCGGACGTGATAGATGAGCCATTACGGGAATACATCGATGGCGCGGAGAGGGTGAAGGAGGGGTTAGGAAGGGTCCCCTGGCTGAACTTCAGGGACTATGATTTAGGTGAAAGGGTCGTCCTTAAAAAGCTCGATGAGAGGAGGGGGGCCCTCATAGAAAAACTGTTCTCAACCAGATGATCAAACCTTCACCCTTAGCTTTTTGTGATAAACCTCAAACGTAGCTGGCGTCCTTCCTACGACCTCCCCATCAGTGTGATAGTAAACCTTCGTCCCTAAAACTTTGATCCTCCTTCCTCTATACATCTCAACTTTTGGGTGCTCTAGGTGGGTCCCCTCAATGACCTTGCTGAAGTTGCTCACCGCCTCAAGCCTCGATATGTCCTTAAAAACTATGATGTCCAGCAGGCCATCGTCCATCTCGGCCTGGGGAGCGATGGGGCTCCCGGCGCCTATGTATTTCCCGTTGTTTATGCTGATCCCGAAGATTTTCCCCTGAAGATCCTTTCCATTTATCGAGATCGTCAAGTCTGCGTTTTTGTGTTCCAATAGGGTCCGCAGGACCGCTATATAAACCAGGTATCTTGCTGGAAAGGGCCAGCTGGGAAACCTTAGCATGCTCTCGGCGAAAAAGCCGACCCCGGCCGTCCCTACGAAATATCTGTCGTTCGCCTTTCCTATATCTATTACCCTTACCTTATCGTCGAACAGCCTATCGCAGGCCTCTCTGTACTCTATGGGGAACCCGATGCTCCTGGCGAAGTCGTTCCCTCTGCCTACCGGGATCACACCTAAGACAGAATCGACGGCCCCTGAGTCCATGATGCCATTCGCAACCTCGTTCACCGTCCCGTCGCCTCCCACAGCTACCAGCATCTCATATTCTCCGGCGTGTTCCTTCGCGAGCTCACGGCATTGACCAGCCCTCTTGCTAAAGGCCGTCTTATATTCAAGCCCCCCTCTTTTGAGCCTCCACTCTATCTCAGAGATCTTTCCACGACCAGCGACCAAGGGGTTTATTATCAATAACGATTCGAAAGTCACAGTAGAAAGTAACGTGGTTTTGATTTAAAACGTTAAGTGATAGGGCGCGTGAATCTTTATATAAGCAATTAAATTTAAAATCTTTAATATAGAAAACAAAACATCCCCATCCCCAACTCCCTTATCTATTCATGCGACCGTGGTCTAGCCTGGTCTAGGACGGGAGACCGTGCGCCCGAACCCCCCGAGCTCCTATCGCTTGAGCAAGCGTGGGAGAGACCCGGGTTCGAATCCCGGCGGTCGCACCAAATCTACTCTTCTTGAAATTGAGTTCTCCCAATTAACTTTGCGTAAGGACGAGGTCGCTAGATGTCGGTCGAGGCCCTTAAAAATTAAAGGGCATATCCCTAGCAGACGGGGGCTTCGGCGTCCGATCAATGTGCACATACATCGAAACCCCGTATGTCAAGATACTCGTAGACCCGGGGTTTCCTTGGGGCAGAGGTTTGCGTTGCTTCCCCACGTAAGGGAATACGAAACAATCAGAGATTGTAGAGAGAATTGCGGCCTTCGCTGACGAGGCTGAAGTGCTAACTATAAGCCACTACCACTTCAACCATTATACACCAACATTCACCGATTCACCTAGAACTGGAGAAGCCCAGATATGGCGAGGCAGATATACCAAGACAAAATCGTCTTGGCAAAGGCGATTCGAAGCAACATTAACGCCATCCAGCGCAGACGAGGATGGATGCTACCAAAAAAAGCGAGGTTTCATGAAAAAGAGTTGAAGGCGCTGACGGAAGGTCGTTCAGTTTCGGCGACATATATCTGAGTTTCTCAAAGCCTGTTTTCCACGGAGAAGGAGACGCCCCTCCTGGTCGAGTTTTTATGCTGAGTGTTGAGTATGAAGATGAAAAAAGTAGTTCACGCGTCTGACGCCCAGGGACCAGTATTAAACTTGACGCTTGAGATGATATCATCAGAGAAACCGTAGCTAGTTTGCATCGGAGGCCCTCCACTATACTTAGCTGACTGAGCATCGTCTTCTACGGGACCAAGGCTGGAGGGTTTTTCGAAACAAGTGTTTGACGCTGCCGAAAAGGCTAAACACCTGGCATTAACCGCCGCCGAGTTCCTCGGGAAGCCAAACAATTTCCTGGAGTACAAGAGATGCGAACTATACAGGGAGGACCCTCCAGATGAAGGTTCATAAAGTGGACCAAGCTCCCGAGGATAAAACAGAAACAGGAACATCTCCTTTATAGAGAATAAAATACATAAAGCTCCATAACCCACTGTTAACAACCGTCTGACATGAAAATCCGATTTCCTTTTATGTGAGTTCTTTCTATTCACCTATTAGGCGAGCGATGACGACTCTGGCCCAAATGACATATGATTTAGATCTTGAGTGCGGGAGCTCGCCTCTCCTTTTACGTCATTTCCTTAAATACAAAGGATCATAAAAGACCAGAAAAACTTCGTGATGATGGTGCAATAGATTTTGAAACCCATTCCTCGTAGCAAGACTGCAATAACCCCCCGCATGGTGATTCTGATAATATCCATCATCCTCATAATTTTGGGCGTTCTAGACGGTGAATATGAGCTTGTGAGATCCTTCGTCAGATTCATATGCACCTCATGTCTGGGGCTCGGTGGATGAGAGTGGAAATCGGTAGTATTAGAAAGATCTCACAGACAATTTCTTTCCTCATCTTCAATCTGGGTTTAAATTTTTCATTAAAGACAGGAATTATCTGTCCTGGGTTATACTGCTACGGTTGTCCCTTCTCTACTTTCGCCTGTCCAATAGGTATAATACAAAACTACATCACGCTAGGGCGGGTTCCCATCTACCCTGCTGGGGGGCTTGGGGTATACGGCATTTCCCTCGGCAGGTTTCTCTGCGGCTGGATCTGCCCATTCGGGACGATCCAAGAACTGCTGGGTAAAATGAAAAAGAAGAGCCTTAATCCAAAACCAGCGTGGTTTACGAAATATATTATGTTAATCATCGTTCTCGTTTCCTCTTGGGTAACCCTAGACACGCTCTTCTGTAAATTTTGCCCTTCCGGAAGCCTTTTTGCGGCCATTCCGTCTAAAATTCTTTACCCAGAGCTTCCCTTCGGCTTCTTCTTTTATGTGCATATGTTCACTTTAGTAATCTCGATTGTACTGTTCATTTTCGTCAGTCGTTTTTGGTGTCGCTACCTCTGTCCTCTAGGCGCTATAATGGGTAGCTTCAACAGAATAAGTATCCTGAAAATTGAAAGAGATCCAAACAAATGCACCGAATGTGGAGTCTGTCTCAAAGATTGCCCCATGAACATTCAAGAAGTGAGGGACATTGGCGTCTCGAGCGACTGCATAATGTGCGGGCAGTGCATTGACGACTGCCCATTGGACGCTCTTAAAATTAAAATACATAGTTAACTGACTAGAATGCACAAAATAATTAAAAGGGTGGGTTGTTGGACAAAATATGAGCAAAAAAGAATGCGGACTCTTTGTTATAATCAGTCTACTATTAACCTCCATCGTACCATTTATCCACACATCGCACGCTGAAGATCCGGGTGAGCCTGCACCAGAATTTACTTTGACTGACATCGATGGAAACACTTTTTCACTGAGCGACTACCAAGGAACAGTCGTTCTCCTCGACTTTTTCTATATCGGGTGTCCTGGCTGCGAAGAATGGATTCCACATCTAAGACAGTTTTATGATGCATATGGTGAGAAGCTCATTATCATATCAATTAGTGTTCGACCAGAAACCGACACTATCAGTGCTCTCAATCAGTATAGGAGCGTCAATGGTATATCTTGGACGATCGCTAGTTGTACTGCTGATGTGTCTAACAATTATGGCATTCAATATGTTCCAACATTATTTCTCATTGACAAAGAAGGATACATCCGCTATAAAGGGATAGGATATGAACCAGGAGAAGCATCTGTACTCGCAGAAGAAATCGAAGAATTAATGAAGTCATCCAGCTCCGTCAGTTGCAACCTAGGCTCTACATCAATAGACATCGGCTCCAGCGTCATCATCCACGGAGAAATATACCCTCCCCGCTTAGCCCAAGTCAAAATTGAAGTCAGCAAAGATAATGGAACCACATGGAGTGATTTAATCTCAGTGACATCTGCTTCAGATGGAAGCTACTCATACGAATGGACCCCTGACACAGCTGGTTTATACCAGATAAAAGCGTCTTGGCCTGGAGACGCTGAGTACACTGGTGCCACTAGCCCTACAATATCCCTCAGAGTTGTCGGGCTATCCAGTCAGATATCGTGTCAACTCTCTACTACAAAGGTGATTCAGATATTCCTCTACGGTTCCGTAACGATAAGCGGGTCGATCACGCCAGCAATACCAGACACGACCGTAACCATCTATTATAGCGCAGACAAGGCTACATGGAGCATACTAGCGACTGTCAACACCGATGGGGAGGGAAGGTACTCCTACACATGGACGCCCCGGTCGCTTGGGACATACTATATTAGAGCCGTTTGGCCGGGAGACGCCATGTATGAAGGAGCCGTAAGCGCAACTGCATCAGTCACCATAGAGGACTACACGTGGCTCCTCATCATACCCATCATAGTAACAGGTGTAGCAGCAACATATCTGTTTGAAAAGAGAAAGGTCACTTGACTAAACTCAGAACATTGCCTGCGTTTTCGCCAGCCAAGTGTTGAATCATACCATCTTCCATACCAAACCACTCACTCAACCCAGCCGCCACCCTAGCGTTTCTCGAAAATATGACCCTCAAGTACGGGAGATACATCCTTATCGCCGCTCTCGAAGAGACGTGGCACCTCGACCCGACCAATTGCCCGATTTCTCTCTCGATCTCCCTCCTTGCTCTGGTCTTGCCCATAAGTTTGAGTTTCTTGGAGAACAGAACTTGCCCTGTGGGATAGCCGTGTTCTCTTAAGACAGGTATGCCCGCCATTAAGTCAAATACATACTTCAGTAACCTCCAAGCCTGACCACTCTTTGCTCTCTTCAAGAATATGTCAGACATGGAGAGCAGTTTATACGCCCAAGCTAAATCCTTAGGGTCCTTGAACTGGTAGGGCAAGCTCTCATGGATACACAGCATCATCTTCTCATATCCGATCATGGACTCATCCACGGCTCTCTTGGCGTCGGCCCAGTTTTTCGCTGTGAAAAACCTTGATAGGGCGTCGAATGTTTCGACCTGTTCATCACGGGCATAAATAGGGGCGCCCTCGGTCAAGGAAACTTCTCCTGTAGCTAATGCCTGTAAGTCGTTTATAGCTGCCCTCAAGTCTCCATCGGCATTCAAGGCGATGGATTCTAAGACCTCTTCGCTTACGTCGATCTTTTCCGATCTGCAAATATCCCTTAAGTAAGAAACGATCGTTGGCACCTGGATCCGATGGAAACCGACTATGATGCAGTGCTGTCTCAACGCCTTAAGCTTCGGGTTCCAGGCATCGTTTGCGGTCAGAAAGACAGGACAATCTGCCCTCTTTATCAATTTGATTATTGCCCCGATCCCGCCTCTGTCCTCGCTTCCGCTCATCCCATCGACCTCATCGAAAAGTATCACCCTCCCCCTAACCTTGGATCCATATAATCCATAATCCAAGGTTTGGTGACTGAGGCATCTTGAGATGTGCCTTTCGATCTGCTCCCCTGTGCGGAAATCACTCGCATTGGTCTCGATTAACTCATAGCCGTAGTCGTTCGCTATCGCTTTGACCATGGCTGTCTTTCCAGTTCCAGGAGGCCCCCATAGCAGAACGGCTCTTTTTCTTGGCTTCCCTCTCTCCCACGACCTCAACCAATTTAAAATTTTTTGAATGGCGCTCCGGTTTCCCTTCATGCGCCCTAGGGTCCTAGGCTTATACTTCTCAGACCAAGGGACCTCAGAGTTCATTTGCTCCTCCCCTTATCCATCTCAGACCCAACTAGGGAGAAATCGGCAAGTAAAGCGCTTAACTGGATCTCCTCGTCCGCACCGCTGATGATCCTGTAATCCGCCTCCCCTATCCTTTCCATGAGCTTAACCTTCAATCTCTCATCGAGGTCAGACCTGAGAACGAAATTGTAAATCTGCCTTAGGACATCTGTCCCAGAAAGTCCCTCCTCGATGAGTAAAGTCCTGAGCTTTTCCCTAGACTCGATGAACCTCCTATCCAGAGCCATTTTGACCATTTCGGAGACGTCCGTCGGCTTAACCTTACCTATGGTGCTGTAAACGGAATCATAGGTTATCTTTTCTCCTAAGGATGCCGCGGTCTGTAAAGTGTTTATGGCCTCCCTCATATCTCCGCCTGCGATCTCTAATATTGCCTCTATCCCCCCAGCCTCGATTTTCAACCCCTCCTTTTCCGCGATGTACCTGAGCCTATTGGCCATGTCATCCCTGCTTAAGGGGACGAACCTGAACAATGCGCACCTAGATTGGATCGGCTGGATGATGCGGCCTGTGTAATTGCATATTAGACAGAACCTACAGGTCCTGGCAAACATCTCCATGGTTCTTCTTAAGGCATGTTGGGCCTCGCTGGTCATGCTATCAGCCTCGTCTAAGATGATGATCTTAAAAGGCACGTCTCCTAGGCTAAGGGTTCTGGCAAAGCTCTTCACGACCGTCCGGATCACGTCTATCCCCCTGGAATCGGAGGCGTTCAACTCGAGACAGTTTTCTCTGTATCTTCCCTCACCATAGAGATCGTGGGCAAATGCCAGGATGGCCGCTGTTTTTCCTGTCCCAGGGGGTCCAGCGAAGAGCAAGTGCGGTATATCCTTGCTTTTGAGCATTCTTCTTAAACGCGATACAACGTGTTCTTGATCGATCATATCTTTAAGTGATCTTGGACGGTACTTCTCTGTCCACATCAGTTCAGACATTTTTATTCCTTTCTCCCAATTCTGATCATATTCTCTTAAGTTGCCATATAGTTTGTCCTGCTAAAGGTAGGGGGTTACTAAGAGCCCCCTATAAGGATCTTACGGCCTCTATAAATCCATTTATAACGTCTCTAATAGACCTCAGCATCGGATGCATTTCATTCGCAGGGACCTCCATCTTTTCAAGTCTCTCTATCCTAAAGTAAGTCGGTGGGTGTGGGTCCCATCCTAACCATGCGCTCACCCTGTAAACCTGTAGCCTTTCAAGCCTTAGTCTTCTGAACCCGATTTTTCTCAGCGCCCAAGCTAAGACCTTAGGTTGTCCGATCCTAATGGCTGATTCGAGGTCCGCCCTTGCCTCTAAAAACTTTCCAACGAAATATATCGCTCCCATCACAACTGGGAAATATATGGAATAGATAAGCTGAAAGAGAAGTACAGAACTTGGCAGAGTTAAAATGAGCGGGAATAATATGTATGCCCTAAACAGGTACTCTGATGCGCTTAAAGCGAATAGTATAAGGGGATCTCTCCCCTTGATGTGGCTAAACTCGTGTCCTAAAACGCTCAGCACCTCCTCTTCTTCTAGTTGGGTGATGAGGCCCGTCGTGATGAGCACAGTTCCGTGGCCTGGGCTTATCCCGGTTGCAGAGGCGTTAGGCAGCATCGTATTTAAAATGACTATTTTGGGGACGGGAAGGTCAAACCTATCCGCTACCTCCCTTACAAGTCCGTATACGTTCACCTTCTTTATCAGTAAGTTCTCTAAGCTGCAATCTATACCGTGTTTTGAAAGTACCTTCAGGGCGGTTTGACGGTTTAATTCCTCACCAATTTCAAGCGTTTCTTTACAGATGTCCTGCTTGATTTTCATCAATTGATCTATGCTGTATTTCTGACGAAGTGCCTCATAATCCTCCGTAGGGAGCTGACATTGCAAAACGTGGATGATCGGGTTCTTTTGGTCAATTGTCCATCCCCCTAATCTAGCCATCACCCTATCTGAGAAGGAAATTATGATCAGCTGTATGGTAACGAGCATTAATGGCGCGTAGTAACCGAACGTCGCGAAGATGAAAAAGTTAAGCGAAAGGAAGATGAGGAAGAGGGGCAGCATGCTCCCAGAAAACACCTTCCAAACCCCTCTTTTATGCGCTGAGATCGCCTTCTCAAGCGGTATACGCTCCCCCTCAACCCAAGAAAAGTGTATTGTTCTCCTCCTCACCCCTTCCTCAAAGAGCTGCAGTTCCATGATTACGTCTTCCCTTAGTTGATGAAGGGCCCATCTGAGGAGGGCCCTATCGCTGGGCCTCATCCTCACCAAAATCGGTTTTCTAGCCCATAGCTCGACGTCAACGTACCCTCGCCCCTGAGGATCAATGAATGTAAACGTAAGCACCTCGTGTCCCTCGATGGCGATCCGGTTGATGTTTTCAAAGTACAATCGATTTGGAAGCAGGTAGTGACGAAAAAAGAACTCAAGGAATCTGTTGACGTATACTGAAGTTACCTCTGTAGTCATCTCAAAGGTTTCCGTCGTCTCAAGCGTCATCGCGCGCACACCTTGTCCTAACTTCTCACAAAGAGAGGAGTGATGGAACTCCTTCACTTATGACTGCGTAATCCATAAGAATGTTCAGCTTTTTTAATTCGTTGTTTAGCAAAATAGATCGCCATGTTTATCTTTCTTTTTTCATATATTTGTAGAAGACTGACGATGTCTTGTTTAGGTAGCCCCATTCAACCTTCAATTGAAGACATAGACTTTGAATTTAAAAATGCTATTGTGAAGATCATCATCGACAGAGGGCTCCCTGAAATAAAAATCATGGGGAAGAGGGTCGGGCCCCTGGAGGAGGGGATGGAAGTCGAGGTCGAGCAATGGGTCGCTCTTGAACTAGTGAGGGCGGGTTTCGCTCACTTTCACAGGAGTGAAACGATAGACTTAGCTTCTCTTCGAAAGATCCAATGGAAGGAGACCATTCAGCCTGGTAGGCAGCTTTCATCCATCCCTGAGAGCTTTTACCCAAAAATGCGGAGATACATCAGTGAATTAAGAGGGAAATCGGCGAGGGATCCATCTTATGTAAACAAGTTTAATAAAGCCCTAAGGTTAGCTCAAGATATAGTCAATTGTAGGCTAAGGAAGATCGTTGGCCTCGCTGCATCTCCTGGACAGGTAAGTATAGCTCTGCAGAGCTTAAGCAGGGAAGAGAGGGTCTTATATGATTCCCTCCATACCATTATCTCTGAGTGGAGATCAAAAATCTTAAAGGCGGGATTTTCAAGTGATCAATGATGAGTCTTTGGAGCCGATAGAGAGGTTCCAAAATTTTTTGAGGTCCTTCCTATCAGAAGAAGGAGCCCCCATATACCGTCAAAGGATCTCCCAGATGGCCATAAGGGGATCGAGATCTCTCATAATAGACTTTGAGGACCTCCTGACGTTTGACGAGCCTCTCGCACGAGATCTTATCGAGGATCCAGAAAAATACCTGAAGTACGCGGACGACGCCGCTTGGAATCAACTGAAGATTGAGGATCCTGAGTATGCTGAGAAGATAAAGAATGTGAGAACGAGATTTAGGGGATTACCAGAAGCAGTCCCCTTAAGGGCGATAGGCTCGGAGCATATTAAAAAATTAATCATGGTCAATGGCATACTCGTCAGGGCCACACCCGTCCAACCGATGTTAGTGAGGGGGGCGTTCAGATGCAGGAGATGCGGGAAAATAAGCTACGTCGAGCAGACGGGGGTTTTTGTGAGGGCGCCCACCGTGTGCAGCAACCCTGCCTGCAGAAGGGCTGGTCCCTTCGATTTCGTTGAAGAAGAATCGACGTTTATCGACTCACAGAGAATACGCATTCAGGAGAGGCCTGAGGATCTGCCGCCAGGGCAGCTACCACGTTGGATCGACGTCAGGCTCGTCGAAGACATCGTCAATAAAGCCCGACCAGGAGATCGCGTGTCTATCGTAGGTATAGTGATGCCTGTCCAACAGTTTCTGTCAAGAGGCGGAAGGCTGAGGACGTTCAACCTTAGGATAGATGCGAACTTCATTGAGGTCGCTGGGAAGGAGGAGGAGATGGTCCAGATTTCGCCAGAAGAGGAGAGGAAGATCCTTGACCTAGCGAAGGATCCGATGATTCACCAGAAGATAATTCGCTCGATAGCGCCATCGATCTATGGATACGAGGACCTCAAGGAAGCCATAATGCTCCTCCTGTTTGGGGGCGTCCCTAAGAGGCTTCCGGACGGGATAAACATCAGGGGGGATGCCAACGTGCTCTTCATAGGTGATCCTGGGACGGCCAAAAGCCAACTCTTGCAGTATGTTGCAAAAATAGCTCCAAGAGGACTATACACAAGCGGACGGGGATCCACAGCAGCTGGTTTAACGGCAGCTGTCCTGCGAGAGAGAGGCGGGGGAATGGTGCTTGAGGCTGGAGCCCTTGTCCTGTCTGATAAAGGAGTCTGCTGCATCGATGAGATCGACAAGATGAGGCCTGAGGACAGGGTTGCCATACACGAGGCGATGGAGCAACGGAGTTACCACCCATCATTTGAGATCCTCCTTGCCAATGGAGTGAGAATGTCGATAGGCAAGTTTGTAAATGCGTTGTTTGAAACGCATCATCATAAAACAGTTATAGGAAAAGATTGTGAGGTCCTTCCGGTGCATGACCTCCAAATAGAGATTTTAACAACGGACTTCAAGAAAATTTATCCAGTTGTTGTTAGCCATGTAAGTCGTCACCTTGCACCAAAGTACTTCGTTAAGATTGTCTGTTCTAATGGTCGAGAGGTAATCGTGACCCCAGATCACCCTGTGTTTGTGTTTCGCAGTGGCCTCTCTACTATACGCGCCGAGGATGTTCAGGTTGGCGATTTTGTGCCGGGTGTAAGAACATTGCCCCTCAAGGTAAATACGGAGCCGTTAAAGCAGGCTCCGCAGTTACATCCTAACGAAAAGCGCATTTCAACACCATACATTTACGATCCAAACCTTTCTCGAATATTAGGTTATTTTGCAAGTGAAGGCCACTCATACGTCGGGTCCTCTGCTGAGATTGGTTTCTCTAATACTGACCCAATGATTATTAAAGATATGAAAAACTTGATGGGTTCAACTTTCCAGACAAGTCCGATAGACTATGTAGAGAAAAATAGGACTCAGAGATACATTTCAACCCGCCTCTATAGATTCTTTAAAGCTAATTTTCCTGAGTTCTTGAGGAGGGCGAACAGAAAACGAGTTTCCTGTAGAATTTTATCAGCCGACAAATCCTTGATTCGAGAATTTTTGAAGGCTGCTTTTAAGGGCGATGGCAGCGTTGAAACAGGAGCCCTCTGTTATAGAACAGCTTCAAAGGGTTTAGCATACGATTATCAAGATTTGCTTCTAAGATTAGGTATACAATCAAGGATAGTAACAGATAGATTCAATGACTCATATAAAGTTTACATTACAGGGGATTGCCTAGAAAAATTCGCTAAGGAGATCATAGACCAGCATGATCCGAGACATGAAAAAATTCAAGCCATTCTTCACAAAAGTATGAGAGGGCTACGACATCATGATGTGTTACCTACCTATTTCGCGAAGAAAATTATTTGTCTCTTAAAAGAACTTGGGATCAGCTATGACGGATACTTCTATAAACATCTAAAATGTAACCACGGAATAACAATAGATACCATTAAAAAATACATTCAAATTCTAGAAAAAAGAGTATACGAAATTGAGAAATTGTCATCCCAGATTAGGGACTTTAAAAATTTGCGCTTATTCTTAGGCTGGTCACAGCATCATGTTGCTGAAAAACTTAAAACTAAAAGAGGAGTTGTAGACTACGTTGAAAGGAATGGGTATTCAGCCTCAAAGAGGAAGAATCTAACTGAAGAATTAAGGAAAGCTGCGGTGCAAGCAACCGCAAACGTGAAAAAAGAAATCTCTTGGATTAAAAGCTTCATAGATAGTGAAATTCGTTGGTTAAGGGTTAGGCGCGTTGAAGTTATTCCTAATAAAGGAATATACGCAACTAAGTGGACCTATGATGTGACCGTGGCACCAAATCAAACATTTGTCAGTCAAGGTCTTGTGCTTCATAACACCGTTTCGGTGGCTAAGGGCGGCATAGTCGCTACACTCAATGCCCGTTCCTCGATACTCGCGGCAGCTAACCCAGCCTTAGGTAGATATGACCCCTATAGAACGATTGCCGAGAACCTAAGTTTGCCAATAACTCTCCTCTCAAGGTTTGACCTGATCTTCGTCATAAGGGATCAACCCAATCGAGATGTAGACTCGAAGATGGCTGAACACATACTGACCATCCATAGAACCGGAGAGCCCTCGGTGAAACCTCCCATTCCTCCTGATCTCCTCCGTAAGTACATCAGCTATGCTAAGGATATTAAGCCCGTTTTGACTCAGGAGGCTATCGAGAGGTTAAGGGACTTTTACCTCAGCATGAGGTCGATATCCGAATCAAGCGATTCGCCTGTCGCGATCACCGCTAGACAACTAGAATCGCTGGTGAGATTAGCTGAAGCTAGAGCGAGATCCGCATTGCGAAGGGAGGTGACCGTTGAGGATGCCGAGGCGGCCATCTTATTGATGAAGAAGTCTTTGCAACAAGTCGGGATCGATGTCGAGTCTGGGCGATATGATATCGATGTGATTATGACGGGCAAGCCGAAAAGCCTCAGGGACAAGCTCCAAGTGGTCCTATCGACCATAGTTGAGATGGAAAGGGCGACGGGGATGGTCAAAGAGGATGACCTCTACGACCGCCTTCAGAGCGACTTCAAAATGAGCAGGATCGAGGCCATCAAATTGGTCAGCCAATTAGTTAAAGAGGGTACGATATACTCACCAAAACCAAAATACTTAAAGAAAGCATAGAATTGGACGACGAAAAGTTGAGGATCGAGGACCTACCCATCCCCGAGGAAGCTGTAGAGATCATAAGGGAACAGGGCATATCAAGGCTATTCCCCCCACAAGAAGAGGCGATCAAAGCTGGGGCCTTGGATGGGGAGAACCTCGTTTTAGCAAGCCCAACGGCGAGCGGAAAGACCCTCGTCGCAGAGCTCTGCGCGATAAGGCATGTGATGGAACAGAATGGGAAGGTCATATACCTCACCCCGTTAAAGGCCTTAGCGTCGGAAAAATATGATGAGTTCAGAAGATACGCCAGGCTGAAGAAGGGGGATGGGACGAGGATCAAGGTCTCCATATCCACAGGAGATTATGATAGCTCTGATCCATGGCTTGGGGCAGCAGACATAATCATAACCACGAATGAGAAGGCGGACAGTTTGCTGCGCCACGAGGCGCATTGGATGCGCGATGTCACCTTGATCGTCGCCGATGAAGTTCATCTGTTGAACGATGTTGATAGGGGGCCTACTTTAGAGGTCCTCATGACAAGGCTCTTAGAGGCGAACCCAAAGGCCCAGATCCTAGCCCTCAGCGCAACCATAAGGAACGCCGATGAGGTCGCAGAATGGCTTAAGGCGAAGCCCATAATGACTGAGTGGAGGCCGATTAAGCTCATAGAAGGCGTCTATCTACATAATGCTGTTGAGTTCAACGATGGGAGCTCAGTTAAGATAAATGAAGGTTACAGAGATCCTATCCTCAACCTCGTCGCACATACCATAAAGCAGAGCGGTCAAGCCTTAGTGTTTACGGAGACCCGTAAGAAGGCCGTCTCATGCGCTAAAAGGATGGTCAATGTGGTTAAAAAACTCCTTTCAAAGCCAAGCGAGAGATCGTTAAAATTTATTTCAGATGAGGTCCTCTCCTCTGGCGAAAGGACTAGGGTCAGCGACCTTCTGGCCGAGCTCATCCGACATGGTGTCGCATTCCATCATGCTGGTTTATCCCCTTCCCACCGCAGGATAGTCGAAGACGCGTTCAGAGCCGGTAAAATTAAGGCGATGGCGGCGACGCCTACGCTCGCATATGGAGTGAACTTGCCTGCCAGAACGGTCATCATAAGTAGCTATAAAAGGTACGTGCCCGGCTACGGCCGATACCCGATCTCGGTCCTGGATTTCAAGCAGATGAGCGGGAGGGCTGGTAGGCCAGGGTATGACAAGATCGGGGAGGCCCTTTTGATCGCTAGCACACCAGATGAGCAAGACTACCTGATGAGGAACTATGTTTTCTCTAGGCCTGAGAAGTTGTGGTCAAAACTCGCTGTGGAAAGGGCGCTCAGATCCCATGTGCTGGCATCTATAGCCTCCGGTTTCACCCACTCCGAGCAAGGGTTATACGATTTCTTCGACAAAACGTTCTATGCCCATCAGTACGGATCAAGAAACATCAAACCGATCGTCGCCAAGATCCTGAGTTTTCTCCGTAAAGAGGGCATGGTTGTATTCAATGAGGATGGTCTACGCGCAACGGATTTTGGCCGCCGAGTTTCGGAATTATACATAGACCCTATCTCAGGTGTAGTCATCCGCGACGCCTTACGCAACCGAGCTGACTCGATAACCGACTTCAGTTTCCTACATATGGTCTGCCATACACCAGACGTCGCCCCTAAATACTACCCGAGAAGGAGGGAGATGGATGACCTTAATCTGTACATCGACGTTCATAGAAGGGAATTTATGGTCAAAGTCCCAGATGAGTGGTCTGATAGAATTGCCTATGAGGAATTTTTGGGCGAGGTCAAATGTGCCCTTGTATTAGAGTCTTGGATCAACGAGGTTTCAGAAGACGATATAATAGAGAGGTTTTCGGTCGAGCCAGGGGATCTCTTCAGATTAACGACGACCGTGAAATGGCTCCTTCACGCCTCATATGAGTTATGTCGCCTGTTCAGGCACACCGACCTTCTCGCGATGCTCTCAACTCTAGAGCGGAGGGTCGAGTCAGGCGTGAAGGCCGAGCTATTGCCCCTTGTGGGACTTGAGGGAATCGGAAGGATAAGAGGTCGTGCCCTCTTTAATGCCGGTTTTAGGACGATTAAAACCCTGAAACATGCATCGATAAGTCAACTCACTAACGTACCGCTGATAGGTCCGCAGGTGGCCAAGAAGATCAAGGAGCAAGTTGGCGGCCTCGTGAGACCTGATGAATGGAAAAGGTTAAGAGAGGAGAAAATCGAAGGCCAAAAACAGCTTTCCGAATACTGAGGACAGATTTCGATCGTTTATATCCTTATTGTCTAAAATAATTTAGAGGCTCTCGGGATGAGACCCCTGGTGTCAGTCATAGTCCCCGCGCTTAATGAGGAGAAATATTTAGAGAGATGTTTAAGATCGATAAGGGATCAGACATTTGAAGATTTTGAGCTGATCGTCTGCGACAACGGCAGTACCGACAGGACTGTTGAGGTAGCGAGGAAATATGCGGACAGGGTAATCGTGGAAAGGAAAAAGGGTAGGGCTCATGCCAGAAACAGAGGGGTCAAAATTGCGAGGGGGGAGATACTGATGTTCTTGGATGCGGATGTTATGGTACCTCCCAATTTCTTGAAGAAAGCCATAGGTCTAATTCGTGGTCCTGTGATTGGGGTTACATGCTCGCTCCATCCTCTTGAGACGAGCAAAAAGCTCTTCCCCATCGTATTAAGCAACCTTCTGGTGAGGTTGTCGACGAAGCTAAGGTTCCCGCTCATCCCGACAGATTGCTTGATCGTGAGAAAGGATGTCTGCGAGAGCATAGGCGGTTTCAACGAACGCGTAGAAAGGGAGGACCTGGACTTCTCATTAAGGGCGAGGCGCCACGGAATATTCCTTTATCTATCCGACTTTCAAGCCAAAACATCCCTGAGAAGGGTGATCAAATACGGCTGGGCTCACGAGATATGCCATGCCCTTACCTCGGATTCTAGGGAAATCCTTCAGGCCCTCGGTATAATCAAGTATGGAAGCGAAAATCGTCAGAAATTGATATGGGCCAAAAAGTTACATGAATTTGATTCGGTTAATGAACAAAAAACATTCCATATCTAAATGCGGGGATAGGACGCGGACGACGGAAGATGGTGATTTAATTATGCGTGATCCCTGATGGATCTCATCGGAGTCCAGTCGACAGCCCCTACGGCTGAGGTTTGTGAGCCCCTCGGTTTTCGGCGCCGTGATCATTATACCGAGCTCAGGACTTGTGTCAAGGTAGCCCCCTACTGCGGGCTGGTCTCCATAGCCCGTTTACTAGAACCCCTATCTCGGAGGGGTTTTGTTCTAGCTTTCGGACATCCTACCCACATGCGAGCGCCCCGCTTAAGGGGCAATGAAGATGAAGTGATGTAAAGGCTTATCGTCGATTCATCCCACTGCTAAAGCTTGTGAGTTTTCCCGCCGAGACTTGGTAGAATCTCCTTAATGACCCTTGCGATCAAAATGCCGAGGACGACAGATACACCTGCTTGGATGAACAGGTCTCGCAGGTAAGATATCATGGCCAGGGGGAATCCCTTGATAAAGACGTTGACGATGAAGTAAGTCGAGGCCATGAGGAAGCCCCCGATCGCGCAGGATATCACCTGTAATGCTATAGATTTGCCCCTCGTCAGGCCGGGGATGAGCCCCTCTAATCCATGCGCGAGGATGGAAACGTACCAACGGGGATATCCTGCATATAGGTCGGCTACCACGGCCCCTATCGCTCCAGTCATCCCGCCAACCCTAGGTCCAAACAAGAGGGCTGCCACAAACACCACGTAGTCCCCAAAGTGCGTATATCCACCGGTCGGAGACGGTATCCTAAACGGTAAGATGATAAAGGCCGCGTATATGGCGGAGAAGACAGCTACAGTAGTGACCTCCACGCTCTTTAACAAGGGACGCCTCCCCATCGCAATTTTGATCCTTTTCATAGCCCTCAGGCTCAGGATGGTGCTGCTCAAAATTAGGCAGATGCTGATCGCTATTGATAGGGTCAGGCTGATCGGGACGCCAAAGCCGTACATCGAGGGCATGACCCACGTTACTAGGGCCAAAACCACAGCCATGGAGTTTGCAAAGATCACCGCTTTGGTACAGCCTCTTCGCAGGAGGTGACCTCCAAGGATGGCCAACGCAGCTCCGGAGAGCCCAATGATGATGTAAAGGCTTATGAAAATTTTCATGGAACCGTCAAGGGTCACTTCCTGAAAAATCGACTGGCCGAGGGCAGAGAGGATGTTCAGTGCCTCGAGGATTAAGGCAAGGCTGAGTAAAAGGCCTCCGGAGATGGACAAAGCGTAGCAAACCTTAAGCTCGTCGTTCGTGGAAGCGGCGTCTATAACCTTTCCCACACTCCTAGGGATATCGAATAGCGGTTCTGGTGAGCTACCCC
>CAZTBK010000007.1:0-23604 GCA_964611975.1 uncultured Candidatus Bathyarchaeia archaeon
GCATAATTAACAGCGAGCTGCTCGTTTTCTTTCCCTCTATTCCCCAATTACCTGCACGCAGATCCTCCTTTTCCTTTTCCTTATGTCCTCCAGTTCGAGGAAGATGATCCTTTGATACGTCCCTAGGTGAAGCTTTCCATCAATGACGGGTATGGTCTGCGATTGGCCCATTATGCTGCAGCGCAGGTGGGAGTGCGCGTTCAGGAAGTTGTCGATGTGATGCGGATCTGGGTGTCGGTACTGGCCCAGCCTGAGGGCCTTGGGGGCGATCCTCTCGAGGGCGTCAAACAGGTCTAGGAAGAGGAACTTGTCGTTCTCGTTCAGTACGATGGAGGACGTCGCGCTCGGCGTGAACACGGTCACCAGCCCATTCTTGATCCTGGACCTTGACACTATGGACTGGACCTCTTCTGTGATATCGAAGAACTCAGGCTTTCCCATGACCGTCTCCTTCGTGATGAACCCTGTATATACAGTCATCACTTAGACCTCCATATCTGTGTCAATCGTCTGATAGGAATAACATAAAACTTTCCCCTTTGTCCCCCCTCAATATCTGAACATGTGGTATATTCTATTTTTTGGGATCCTTACACAAGGAGCCGAGAGCTTCGGTGGTGAACATTTTTACGGTACGACGTTTCTGGGTATTCTAGTACTGCGGGAGATGAGGGTCAGACGAATCTGAGGGAGCTACTAGAAAAGCGGGGCAGGGTGAAAATACTCGCCAAGCGTGAATTGGCATCTGGCGTGAAGTTATTCAAGGTTTACGACCCGCTTATTGCTCTTAAGGCGAGGCCAGGGCAGTTTGTGATCATAAGGGTGGATGAGAGGGGGGAGAGGATACCGATAACGATCGTCGATGCCGACCCGAAAGAGGGGACGTTGACGTTGATAGCCCAAGAAGTCGGAAAGACGACGAAAAAGCTGGGAAGGGTAAGGGTGGGTGAAGAGATCGCCGATCTAGTCGGTCCGCTGGGAAATCCTTCAGAGATAGAGAGGTTCGGCCAAGTCGTGGTGATCGGTGGAGGGGTTGGAATAGCCACGGCCTACGCGGAGGCCAAGGCCCTGAAGGGGGCTGGAAACAGGGTGATATCGATAATCGGAGCGCGGAGCAAAAACCTGCTTTTCTTCGAGCAGGAGATGCGGAAAGTGAGCGATGAGCTTTACGTGACCACAGACGATGGGACGAGGGGACGAAAGGGCTTCGTCACGGACGTCCTCAAGGACCTCATAGGCCAGAAGAGACGCATCGACCTGGTTTTTGCCGTTGGACCCACGATCATGATGAAGGTTGTCTCTGAGATGACTAAGCCTCACGGCATAAGGACGGTTGTGAGTTTAAACCCGATCATGGTAGACGGGACTGGTATGTGCGGGGCCTGCAGGGTGACCGTAGGTGGTCAGACCAAGTTCACTTGCATAGATGGCCCGGACTTCGATGGACACCTCGTGGACTTTGATGAGTTGATGGCCAGGCAGAGGATGTACTTGAAAGAGGAGAAGTTAGCATTGGAAATGTACGAGAGAAATGAGGGGTAGTTTGTTTAAAATGTCGAGGACGGGATCACATAAAAAGAGGGTATCGAAAAAGCAACAACCGATGCCTAAACAGCCTCCTGATAAGAGGGTTCACAACTTTAATGAAGTCGCTCTGGGTTACACCGTGGAGCAGGCAATCTCGGAGGCTTCGAGGTGCCTACAATGCCCAGATCCTCCCTGTGTCAAAGGCTGTCCGGTCGGGATAAACATACCAGCCTTCATAAAACGTATAAAGGATGGTTATTTTGACATGGCGATCTCGATCATAAAGGAGAGGAACTCCTTACCAGCCATAACGGGAAGGGTTTGCCCTTGGGAGGATCAGTGTGAGGCCGCCTGTATCTTAGGTAAGGTAGGGGAGCCCGTGGCTATAGGCAGACTTGAGAGGTTCGTGGCAGATTATGAAATGAGAAAGGGCTATAAGGTGTCTAAGGTCGCGAGGTCAACAGGATATAGGGTAGCTGTTGTGGGGTCAGGACCTGCTGGATTGACGGCCGCCGCCGACCTTGCCAAACTTGGCCACAGCGTTGTGATCTTCGAGGCGCTACATAAGCCAGGCGGAGTATTGGCCTATGGGATTCCGGAGTTCCGCCTGCCGAAGGACATAGTGAGGGCAGAGGTCAACTATGTTGAGAAGCTGGGGGTCTCCATCAAGACGGACGTCGTGGTCGGGAAGACAGTGACCGTCGATGAGCTACTGGAACAAGGCTTCGACGCTGTCTTCATCGCCAGCGGGGCCGGAGCGCCTAAATTTCTGAATCTGCCCGGAGAGAATCTCTGTGGAATTTACTCCGCAAACGAGTTCCTCACGAGGACAAACCTGATGAAAGCCTACGCGTTTCCGGAGTACGATACCCCAATAAAGGTGGGCAAAAGGGTCGCTGTCATAGGTGGGGGGAATGTGGCTGTGGACGCCGCTAGGACGGCCCTACGGCTCGGTGCGGAGGAAGTGTACATCGTGTACCGGAGATCAGAGAAGGAGATGCCCGCGAGGGCTGAAGAGATAGAGAACGCCAAGGAGGAGGGTGTCAGGTTCAAGTTCCTGACGAACCCTGTCAGGTTTCTGGGTGATGAGGGAGGGTGGGTCGAGCAGATGGAATGCATTCGGACGAGGCTTGGTGAGCCTGATGAGTCTGGCCGGAGGAGGCCCATACCGATCGAGGGTTCAGAGTTCCTCATGGACGTCGATACCGTTGTTGTGGCGATCGGTCAGAAACCGAATCCGCTTATACCTCGCACCACTAAGGGACTTCAAATCACCAGGTGGGGCACCATCGTGGTGGATGATGAGAGCGGGAGGACCACAAAGGACGGAGTTTGGGCTGGCGGCGATATAGTATCCGGAGCAGCGACGGTGATCGAGGCCATGGGGATGGGAAAGAGGGCGGCGAGGTCTATCCACAAGTACCTAACTACAGAGCGAAGGCTATGTGGTGCGTGAAGGCATAGTAGTATAAACTTAAATAGACTTGCCTACGAAGGATATTGGGAGGATGGAAAGCTTGAAGGCAGCCATCTATTATGGACCTTTTGACATACGGTATGAGGAGGCTCCGAGGCCCGAGATAGGGCCAAACGATGCCCTCGTCAAGATGAAGGCATGCGGCATCTGCGGTTCTGATTTGATAGACTGGTACTTAAAGGATCGGGCTCCGCTCGTCCTCGGCCATGAACCCACGGGTGTGATCACCGAAACAGGCAAAGATGTGAAGGGCTGGGAGGTCGGAGACCGCGTTTTCGTACACCATCATGTGAGCTGTCTGACGTGCCATTACTGCACCCATGAGGATTTCACGATGTGCCCCAAATTCAGGGAGACGCACATCCATCCTGGCGGGTTCGCCGAGTACTTCAGAGTGCCAGCGGAAAACCTCCATATAGACACCCTTAAGCTTCCAGACGACCTATCCTTTGAGGCAGGGACCTTAATAGAGCCCATTGCTTGCTGTATAAGGGGCTTAATGAAGGTAGACTTCAGACCCGGCGACTCGGCGGCGATCCTTGGAGTTGGTCCGATGGGAGCCATCTTCACGAACCTCTTCAGAATCCATGACGCCTCCACTATAGTAGTAAGCGATTCCATAAAGTTCAGGTTAAACGCCGCTAAGAGGCTTGGCGCAGACGTCACCGTGGATATAACAAAGGAGGACCCTGTAGAGGCCATAAAGGCAGCGACGGATGGGCGCGGCGCTGATGTGGTTGTGGTAGCGGCCCCGAGCATAAAGGCCTACGCGACGGCGATAAGATCATGCAGGAGGGGGGGTGAGGTCTTGGTGTTCTCTCCTGTAGCACCTACGGAGTCCCTAGAACTAAATATGCATTATATGTTCTTCAATGAGGTCCATCTGATACCGAGCTACTCCACAACCCACGTCGAAACCCGTATGGCCTTAAACCTGATAAAAAGCGGCAGGATAAATTCGAACTCGTTGATAACGCACAAGTTCCCCCTGAAGGATCTTGGAAGGGCTATGGAACTCGCCAAGAAGGATAAGAACTGTCTAAAGATAGTGATGCTGGGCACATAATGATGTTTGTCCTCAGAGGTCCTTTCCCATTTTTCATGCATATTTAAGGAGCGATGGCTACAAGTAAACTTTTAAAGTATAAAGTAAAAGCATCTTAAACTGTTTAAGAGGTTTTAAACATGAAGATGAAGGCAACCGTGATATACGGTTTGAAGGACATCCGTTTAGAGATGGTCGATAGGCCGGAGCCTGGGCCTGGAGACGTCCTAATCAAAGTGAAGGTGGCCACGACATGTGGGACAGACGTCAAGAGCATCGTTAGGGGCAGGCCCGGAGACACCTTCCCCAGGCTCCTAGGACACGGTGAGGTCTCAGGGGTTATTGAAGAGGTTGGTAGTGGGGTCGAGGGTTTTCACGTCGGGCAAAGGGTCGCAACTCATAACAGCGCTCCCTGTTTTAAATGCAAGATGTGCTTGAAGGGGTTATACTCGCTCTGCGAGAACTTCTTTTACGTTAAGGGAGCGTATCAGGAGTACTTGGTGATCCCAAGCAATATAGTAAACGTTAACATGTTTGAAATCCCAGATAACATCACGTTCGAAGAGGCCGCACAACTCGAACCGTTCTCCTGCGCCGTCTACGGGGCTGCTTCCTCGAACATAAAGCTCGGCGATACCGTAGCGATCATCGGATCAGGCGCCCAAGGACTGTATTTTGTGAAGTTAGCCAAACTGTACGGGGCAGCCAAAGTGATCGTGATCGGCCACCATGACTTTCGGCTTGGCATGGCGGAGAAGTTCGGCGCGGATGAGGTGATCAACAGCCATAAGGAAGACGCGGTGAGGAGGGTGAAGGAGCTAACGAATGGATATGGAGCAGACGTCGTGATCACCGCTGCTGGCAACCCAGCTGCATGGGAGCAGGCCCTTAGAATAGTCGCGAGAGGAGGCCTCGTCAACGAGTACGGTGGATGCGCCCCAGGTACAACTTTTACTGTTCCAACGGGGAGGGTCCACTACGATATGGTCAAAGTCATCGGGACCTTTCACACGACGCCTTACCACGTCCACAGGGCTTGGGAGCTCATAAGGTCGAGGACGGTCGACCTCAGGCCCATAGTCACTCATAGAATGCCTCTTGATGATGTGAAGGAAGCATTTGACCTGCTGATGACATCCAAGGAAGCTCTAAAAATCGCAATCCTACCATAAAATTATTACAGGATCGCTCCAAGCCATTTATGGCGGTCAGTGACGTATTCCCGTGATCTCGGCCTTTAGCAGCTTGGATAACCGATATAGTTCCCTTCCCGCTGCCCTCTCCTTTAAACTTATGCTGGTCAACCAGGACACATCGTACCGTATCTTCACTATGCTTTCTTTCCTCTTAGAGCTTATACTGATCTTGATGTCCTTTACCGCTTTCTCCCACCTAGATGTCCCGAGGACGTAAGTCCAGAATCGGCTTCCGCCCTTGAAGGCAAGTACCGAGTACGGCCTTTCCTCGATTAGGTCGCAATTCCCTTTGAGGAAGTAGTCCTTGCATATGTTGTAAACCCTCTTGTTGGATAGCCCGGATTTCAACGTAACCTCAAGCACACGGCCCATGATGACCAACCAAAAAAGAAAAAGGGGAATTAGGCTCGTTTGCGCAGCTCTTCGGCCACCTTCGCAGGCATCTCCTTAGCGTAGAAGTAGCACCCAACGTAAAGTATTCCAGCAACAACCGCTATAGCCAGCGAGACAAAGTCCCCTGTGCCAGCGGACATGAATATCGTCATCACTATCCAGGGTAGTATGTGCATCCCTGCGTCTAGGCTTGAGACCAACGTAACCCCAGCCGGTATAGCTACGCCAGCTACAGCGGCAGCAGCCGTTAAGGGGCCTGCAAACGCGTTGGTGAAGTACATTATCAGCAGCGCTATTATGAACCCGCCTATCCCTCCCCTAACGATGTCGCCTCCAGCGGCCGCGCATGACCACATCGCGCCTATAGGAACGATTGGTAGATCGCCTGCTGGCAGTATTTTATTCCCTGGAATAAGGGATACGGCGATGTAGATCGGTATAAGTATCAGGCCCACAGCTATCGCTGGAGGGTTAGCCAGACCAATTGGGCCTGCGTCCAACCCTATCCACAGCTCCCTTCCCTTAAAGCGCTCGCTCTTTGCGAAGAAGTCCCTTATGCCATCAGCCAGCGGCATGAGGCCCTCCATCAGGACGCCTATCATCCTCCCTTCTAGTAGCATCAAAGCTGCGCAGTAGATCGCTAGCTTGTAGATCTCCACTGGTGGCAGCATAGCGAGAATGCCTAAGAGCAGGCCCACGTAGACCCCTAGCATGACTGGCTCGCCCCAGAAGCCCACCTTTTCCCTAATTATATCTGGGCTCGCCCTGCTCGCCCTTAACGCTGGGACCTTCCTGAAAATCTTCTCTAAAGCCATAGCGACAGGTGACCAGTTAACCGTTTCCGTATGAGGTTGAGAGCAGCCTGGCACGGCAAAGTACGTGTGCGACAATGGGGCGGTCCAATCGGCGAGGAACAATATGCCGACTTCAACTATGATCGCCGCGACTATCCCCAACCACATGCTTCCGGTAGCCATCTCAACCATGACCGCCGTAAATGCCCAGTGCCAGTAGTTCCATATATCAGCGTCAAACGTACTTGTCCAGCCAGCGATCAGCATAACGAAGTTAACGATGAAGCCTATCGGCAGTATAAGGGCTGCAGTTGGGACGGACCACGTTATGGCCGATGTCAGGGGCCAGCCTATGTCCAGCCCCTCCAGAGTCACCCCTGTTCTCTCAACGAAGGCGCTGACCGCTGGTCCTAGAACGCCGAACACGGCGCCGAGAACCGCATTTATTCCGATGAAGGCGACCCCAACTATGACCGCCGACCTTATGCTCTTTCCCACAGGTTGTCTGAACGCTAACGCCAAGATGAGGAGGACCAATGGCATCATAAGTACTGGTCCGAGGCTCAGGATGTACTGAACGATTTCATATATAGCTTCTAGTTGCATCTTTCCTTATCTCCCTCCCTCTTAAGGGAAAGATATTTAAAACCTTAAAACGCTAAGTTCTTATAAGTCTTTCGGAGGTGGGGATATGGCCAAGCCCTTTATCTATCTAGCGTGTGGTTCAGCAGCTATGTCGGCCATGCTGTGTAAGAGCAGGCTCGAGGAGGCGCTGAGGAAGAGGGGCATCAAGAGCTTTGACCTCAGGATCTGCAGGGTAATTGAGCTGCCAGAGAATGTGAGGAGGCTGAAGCCAGACCTCGCGATAGTAACCGCTGGCAGTTACTCAGAGAAGGATATCGATTGCCCTGTCTTCAGCGGGGTTCCGTTCATGTCCAACATCGGGGTAGACGCCCTGATGGACAAGATAATAGCAGTGTTAAAGGAGAAGGGAAAGGTCCCCTGAACTTGCATCGATCGATCGACGTAAGGGTGTTAAGGGTTAGGTCAGAAGAGAGGTCGGAAATACTGAAGGAGATGGGGGACTACCTGTACAGCAAGGGGTACGTGAAGAAAACGTTTACAGACGCCGTGATCGAGCGGGAGGGGAAGTACCCGACGGGCCTAGAGATCCCAGGCGTCGTGAACGTCGCCCTCCCCCACGCTGACATCGAGCATGTCAAGAGACAGGCCCTACTGGTGGCTGTCCCGAAGGGGCCGGTGAAGTTCAAGAGGATGGACGCGCCTGACAAAGACGTGGACGTGGAGCTGATCATAATGCCAGCGATAAACGAGCCGAAGGGATACGTCAAGTTCCTGTCGAAGTTGACGATGTTCATCCAAAAGAAGGAGTTCCTCGAACTGGTGAGGGGTAAAAGGTATGACGAGATCGCCGAGTCCATCAGGGAGGAGTGCCTGAAGCCTCTCATGCGATAGCGATTTTCTCCCCATCCCTAATGTTTTTATTTAGGCAATCCAATCGGTGATCCTTGAATGATGTATTGCCAAATTAATCGCCTATCAACTTTTGGATAGGGATATAGTTATCCACGAATACCATTACTCCTCCAGTAAATGTGGATTTTCTAAAATCCGCTTCACTTCCTGTAAAAACAGCGCGGCTGGCGCGCCATCAACGACCCTGTGATCGAACACCAAGGATAACGTGATCACCGGTCTAACTACGATCTCCCCGTTCACCACGACGGGTTTTCTGCGCACTTTACCTACACCTATGATCGCTGTTTGAGGCGGGTTCACTATGGGCACGAACGCTTCAACCCCGAAGGCCCCCAAGTTCGTGACCGTGAAGGTCCCCCCCGTCAGTTCAGCTAATGTAAGCTTCCCCCTTTTGGCCCTCTCAGCTAGCCTCCTGATGTCGTCAGATATCTCTAAAACGCCCTTCTTATCAGCGTTGAAGACCGCTGGCGCCATGAGGCCCTTCGGGGTATCGATCGCGATCGATATGTTTATGTCCTCATAAACGTTCACCTTATCGTTCTCGACGGAGGAATTTAAAATCAGATTCTCCCTCAGCGCCTTCCCCACAGCCTTCACCAAGAAGGCCGTGAGCGATGCCTTTTGACCCACTTTCTTGCTCAAACTATCCCTGTACTCTAGCAACTTCTCCATGTCTGCCTCAAGCATCAGGGTCGCCGAGGGGATCGTCCTATGGCTGTACGAGAGGCGCTCAGCTATCGTCTTCCTGATCCCGGCTAAGCGCGAAACTTTGGCTATCTTCGGCCTCTTCACGGGCTTACCTAGCTCAACAGCCTCTCTTTCTCGCCTTGCGTCCCTCTTCAATGGCCTCTCCAGGCTCCCTTATTATCCCGATGACCTCTCCCACAGGCACCTCAGACCCGCTTGGATAATAGATCTTGTATAACGTGCCTTTAACTGGAGACTTTACATCGAAGGTTGTTTTCTCTCCCTCCACGGTCACCACAGGTTCTCCCTTTTCCACGGGATCGCCCTCCCTCTTGATCCAGTCTATCACCGCGGTCTCTAGGGCAGGGTCGACCCTGGGGACGTAGATTTTCCTCAAACCCCGTTCCCCCTTTACAGGATTCTGCTCACAGCCTTTATTATATCTTCTTTGTTCGGCATGTACTGCTTCTCAAGCTTGCGGGATGAGGGCACAGGCATGTCCGGTGCAGCCACCCTTACAATGGGCGCCTCTAGGTGATCAAAAGCGCTCTCAGTTATTACGGAGGATATTTCAGCACAGACGCCTCCTGTCCTCGTGTCGTCTGAGGCGATCACGACATGGCCTGTCTTCTTAACGGATTTGATTATCGTCCCCTTGTCTAAGGGGTTTAAGGTCCTGGGGTCCACGACCTCTGCGCTTATCTTCATCTTCTCCAGCTCACCGGCCGCCGCTAGGGCCTCATGCACCATCCGTGAGATCGCAACGATCGTCACATCATCCCCGGCCCTCTTGATATCGGCCTTGCCGAAGGGTACCGTATACTCCTCTTCCGGGATCTGTTCTTTAACTTTAAAGTACAGCATGGCGCACTCAACGAAGACCGTCGGATTCCTCCCCCTTATAGAGGTTTTAAGCAGCCCCTTAGCGTCGTAGGGCGTTGAGGGTAAAGCCAGAAATATGCCTGGCATGTTCAGGAACCAAGATGGGATGAACTGGGAGTGCTGGCAACCGTAGGCCCTACCTAAAGCATATTGTGTTCTGATCGTTAAGGGAAGCTCCAGCTGCCCCCCGCTCATGAAGTGAGCCTTCGCGATGTGGTTGAGGATCTGCTCCGAACATAGGGGCATGAAGTCCATGTACATTATCTCGGCGACCGGTCTGAGGCCCATGAGCGCGGCCCCTATGCTCACCCCCACTATGGCCGTCTCCGATATAGGTGTGTCTATGACCCTTTCTGGCCCGAACTCATCATAAAGACCCCAGGTAACCTTCCTTATCCCCCCGTACCTGCCGATGTCCTCGCCTATCAAAAAAACGTCTGGATCCCTCAGCATCTCTTCCCTCAACGCCTCCCTCAACGCCTCATAGTATGCTAGCTCCTTCATCCCTCTTCACCTCCAGCGTAAACATAGCTTTCGAGCTCATCAAAGGACAGGGCCTTGCTTTTAATGCCAAAATTGACGGCCTCCTCAATCTCGCCCTTGATCTCATCATTGATCGCGTTGAAATCCCCCTCGGTTACGATCCCGGCCTTAAGGAGCTTGTCATGGAACAACTTCACTGGATCTCTCTTTTTCCATGGCTCAGCCTCTTCAGGAGGCCTGTATTTGCGCATGTCATGAGCACTATGTCCCATAATCCTATACGTTCTACATTCCATGAAGGCTGGCGCCCTCTCATTTCGCACCTTTTCAGTGGCCTCTAAAGCTGCCCTGTACACGGCCATGACATCGTTACCATCCACCACAAAAGTGGGCATATTATAAGAGAAGGCAACCCTTTCGGCTATGCTCTTAGCGGCTACAGCCCTTGAGGCCTTCATGGATATCGCGTACTGGTTGTTTTCACAGACGAAGAGCGTCGGCACCTTCAGGAAGGACGCCATGTTGAGGCCCTCGTGAAACGCGCCCGTATTTGTCGCACCATCACCGAAGAAGCACGCAATAATGTTATCCCTCTTCTTATACTTCATCGCGAGCCCAGCTCCCACGGCGATCGGGATCTGACTTCCAACTATGGCTGATGAGTACAGCCCGCCCTTCTTTGGATATATGCTCACGTGCATCGATCCACCTAACCCTTTACATGTCCCGGTTGCCTTGCCAAACAGCTCCGCCATGACCAGCTTAACTGGAATCCCCTTCGCGATCGCATGCCCATGCCCCCTGTGGGTGCTGAGTATGAAATCACCATGCCTTAGGGCAGATATCACTCCTACAGCTACAGCCTCCTCACCATAATAAAGGTGGGCTGGGCCGATGAGCAAACCGCGCACCATGTGTAACTCGTATACCTCCTCTTCAAAGCGCCTTATCCTAACAAGCATCTTGAGCATTTGCGTGAGCCTCTCCTTAGAGAGCCCGAATTTTTTGAACTCGGTTGGTTCAATGCTGCCAACCTCAGTTATCATACCGTTAGGCACCTTCACCACCTTCGATTAAGAACTTCAGTAATCAGTACCGCTACAATAATTTAAGTCTTCGTTAGGCGAGTGGATAGGAGGGGCGTCAAATAACTGGGTGCGCGCGCTTCCATTTTTCGTCAAAGGATGCCTCTAGAGCGTCCCTCTTCTTACGATCCTTAACCTCAACGAGCGTGTACCACTCCCTCCTCGCGGCGAGCCAAGCCTTCTTCTCTGTAATGACAATCCTGTTGTTTAGTTTATTAAGGTCATACGATAAGATGTCAATGTTCTCTGCCGCCTTTTCCTTTACTTTCCTCCATGTCTGCTTGAAACGTTTGTTTTCACCTATCTCATCAGGGATGAGGGCTTTGATTTTAACCTTGGAGCTCACTTTAAGGAGGGCAGCGAAAATCTCCCTCTCAGTCGCCCAAGGATCAACGACTTTGATGTAACGTTTTGCTCTGGAAAGAACCGCACCGAGTACTGATGGAATCACGGTATAGTATTCTGACCCAAAAACCCCAGGGCTCCTCACAACAACGATCCCTTGATAATCCGGGACGCTCAATTGCATTTTATACTTATTAGGATCCCTCCTCTCTGACCTGATTTCCTCACAGAGGTGGAAGATCAGATCTTGCACCGCCCTCCTTATCCTCTGCAACCTTTTAGCATACGTTTCACTTTTGCTCCTTTCCTTAATCTCCTTGATCTTTCTGTACTTGAAGACAGGATAAAGGAACGTCAACCCTAGAATAGCTATCAAGAAAACGGGGTTTAATGCCAAAATTTTAAATGCCTGAACGTTGAACATGGTCGCCAAAAGGTAGATCGCAAGGTATAGAAATAAAACCATATTAGATGCTATCCTGAGCATCCTTAAAGCGTTTGACAGCCTACCCTGCTGAGCGTAGATCTCCTTCACATCTTCACGGACAGCCATCCAACACCTACTCAGGGGCTTAAAATCCGCTTCCCTGACGGCCTCATCGATGTCCTCAGGGTCTTTAAAGACGTATCCCCGATATCCATCGATCCATGATATTATCCTGGAAATCTTACCCATATCAAATTCGTAAGCCATCCATCAACCCTCCATTTAATATATATCTTTTAAATACAAATTCGATTGGGCGATGAAAGTTGTATGTAGTTAACGTTAAAGATGTTAAGGAATTCGCTTTAGACCAGATCGATAAAGGCGCGCATAAAGTTAAGGTGAAGTACCTGTTGCACGCCGGCGTAGGAGCAAAGAGGATACAGTATAGGCTTTTTACGATAGGGGTCGGGGGGCACTCCTCGTTGGAGAGGCACGCTCATGAGCATGAAATTTACATGCTCAAAGGGAAGGCCCTATTCAGAGGGGGGGATAAGGAGGTCGTATGCGGACCAGGAGACGTCATATTCATACCATCCTACGAAGTTCATCAGATAAAAAACGTGGGCGATGAGCCTGTCCAGTTCCTCTGCACAAAGGAAACGCATGAGCTCCCTGAGCTTCTAAGACGAGAAAAACAGAAACAGTAATTTACTTTAATAGTAAAAGAACGATTATATTCTTAATTATCGTTTAAAACTTAATTCTCTGTTTACTTCAACAAGACCTAATAATCAACAAGGAGGAGGAAAATATTGTTAGAAATTTTTCTAGACACTGCAGATATCGACGAGATCCGTGAGGCTGTAAGCTGGGGCATAGTAGACGGAGTGACTACCAATCCATCACTAATAAAGAAGGCGATGGAGAGACGTGAAGGTAAAAGTGGAAGCATGGAAGACTATATAAAAGAGATATGCAGGTCGGTGGATGGACCTGTGAGTCTGGAGGTCATAAGCTTAACTTCCGAGAAAATGGTCCAAGAAGCAAGGATTTTGTACAAGAAGTTTAACCCTGTAAACAAGAATGTAGTGGTGAAGATACCTATCAACACGAATTCCAAGATTTCAAACGTTGGAGACTATGAGGGATTGAAGGCTCTGAAAGCTCTTTCTGAGGAGGGCATACCCACTAACGCTACACTTGTGATGTCACCTGAACAAGCGCTTCTCGCTGCTAAAGCAGGTGCTGATTACGTCAGTCCATTCACAGGTAGAGTCGACGATTACATAAGAGCTAACCTGGGGCTCAAACGTGGTGAAGATTACCAAAAGGGAGACTACCACGACTCAGAATGGCTGAAGCAGAGTGTAGACTTGAGCCTAATCCCTAAGCGTAGGGATCTCGAAGGGAAAAGTGTGGGGGAAATTTACATGAATAGGGAAGTGAGAGAAATTAGGCTTCGATCTCAAGACAACGGAATATACTGCGGAGTAGAAGTGATAAAAAGCGTAAGGAAAATCTTCAGTAACTATGACATAGAATCAAAGATAATAGCGGCTAGCATGCGGAACGCGCGCCAAGTCAGGGAGGCGGCTGAAGCAGGGGCAGATGTAATCACTATACCATTCAAAGTATTACAAGAGATGTTGCGGCATCATAAGACTAGTGAAGGCGTAGTGAACTTCACTAAAGATGTAATTCCTGAATACAAAGCAATCTTTAAATCATAAATCGCTCTCGCGAAATCCAACTTCAAAGAGTTCACTATTTCAAGAGGCTCTATCCCCGTGCTAAGAGCAGAATTCACTATTTCTTTGAGTTTTTCAGAAATCTAGACTGTCAGGATTTATTAAAGAGGCTCGAAGCCCATATGTTTTCTCATCCACGGTTTATCGCCCATTTCTTTTATGACCTTTAGCCCTAGACAATGATTATAGGATTTTAATCATATACTAAAAATAAACTCTTTCAATGGTGGCTTGTCCTGAAGCTGATCGTGGGGATAAGCGGTGCCAGCGGAGCCGTATATGGGGTCAGATTACTCGAAGAACTAGAAAAGAGGAGGATTGAAACACACTTAATAGTCTCCCATGCGGCTGAGCAAACCATTAAAATCGAGGTTGGAATGACCGTCAACCAGCTAAAAGATTTAGCAACCGTATACTACAATATCAACGACCTGCAGGCTCCTATCGCAAGCGGGGACTTCAAGGCAGATGGAATGGTCGTCATCCCATGTTCTATGAAAACCCTCGCTGGGATAGCTAACGGGTACTCCGATAACCTCTTGCTGAGGGCAGCTGATGTAACCTTGAAGGAAGGACGGAGATTAGTTCTGGTCCCTAGGGAGACGCCCCTGAACCCAATTCACCTCGAGAACATGCTCAAGCTCTCCAAGATCGGCGTAACGATACTGGTGGCCGCCCCAGCATTTTACCATAGGCCAAAAACCGTGGACGACCTAGTGGACTACATCGTTGGAAAAGTTTTAGACGTATTCGATATCAAGCACAAATTGTACAAGAAATGGAGAGTTTGACTCTCGATCATCATAGCGGATTACTTTAACCTTTTTAATGGTATATTTCTCCATATGGTACTGGGATGATCGATTCCTATAGTTTTGGGAGGATATCCATCGATGGAAGGGAATACAAGAGCGACGTGATCGTCTTCCAGGATCACGTTGAAGAAGGGTGGTGGAGAAAGGAAGGGCATCGGTTGCATATCGAAGATCTCAAGCACGTCCTCCGAGGAAGGCCTGACGTATTAGTGATCGGGACAGGAGCCCATGGTATGATGGAGGTCCTACCTGAAACGAAGAGGTTCTTCGAGTCGAGGGGCATAAAGGTGATCATAGAGAGGACCGCCGCGGCTTGCAAAGTCTATAATGAGCTAAGCGGATCGAAAAAAGTCATCGCCGCCCTCCACCTAACCTGTTAAGCCCTTTTTCCACCCATTCGATCCCAACTTCGATAAGCGTAACAAATCAAAATTGACCACATCCAAGGGCGGAAAAATATCGTCCTTCACGCTTAGAGGGAACTATAGGGCCGAGGGTAAAGGTTTTTAACCCCCCCTTTAGGAGTAATTGATGGGGATGGTTTTGCCTGTAAGCGCGTTTGTCCATGTTCACGTGAAAGCTGGAAAGGTTGAGGACGTCTTAAGGAACATTAAGGAGGTTGAGGGCGTCAAAGAGGCTTATGCCGTCACCGGGGAATTTGACATCATCGCCAAGGCTGAAGCGGATGACTTGAGGGCCTTGGGAGAGACCGTAACGAAGAAGATACAGGGCATCGATGGGGTCTCCAGCACCGTCACCTCAGTAATAGTCGCTTAGATAACCCCCTTTCCCTTTTTTATCGGGAATAGTGTCTCGTCAAGTTTTTATCAGGGAGCGGTAAAATCAATAAGCTTCAGAGATATTGAGGGGCGAAGGAAAGGGGACCGGAAGGATGGAGGGTAGGACTTTTAGGTATCTTAGGATCCCGACTTGGCTTAAACTCATGGTCCTTGTGCCCATTTCGCTCCTGAGCGGGCTCGCCATCATCAATTGGTGGGTGCATGTAGACGTCACACAGACGACATATCTGCATAAGGCCGGGGTGGATTGGTGGAACGACGTCTTCCTGCTCAAGGGAGACTTCATCCTGCTCTGCCTATTCATCCCGATCCTCACAATCGACCCGAGAATCAGGCACAGTAAGATCTTAGGTCTGGTGAGACAGCTCACGTGGACCTTCGCTTGGGCCAGGTTGCCCGAGCACTGGCGTGAGGCGGTCGGGGGGCCGATCTTCGACGACAGATTTTCGTGGAGGACTGGAATGATCTGTCAGGCCGTTACGTACCTTCTCTTCTTCCTCATATGTTGGGCAACGCGAGCGTTCGGTCTAGCATTTCTGTTTCACATGGCGAGGAGCGGCGTTGGGCGCCTTGACCCAGCCGCCCTCTTAAGGATCCTTCTGTTCCCGGTAAACCCACCCAGCTCAGAAGAGCTCATCGCATTAACTCCCACCATTGAGACCTGGTATCAGATCTTCATAACCTGCCTGTCTATCGTGATCTTCGTCTGGATCGCCCGATTGGTTTTAGGCGGGATAGGCAACGTGATCGCGGGCAGCGTCGGAAGGGGACTACGAAACTTTGCAGCGACTGGCTCTCTTTTCATTTTATGGCTTCTTCTGAGGGCCCCGTTCTCAGAGTTTGACGTTACTTCGCTCCATGGTTGGTGCACCATCCTGACCCTAGAGATAATGGGGGTTATGGCGACCGCCGTACTGCACCTGCACCGAGAGGAACTCGTGTTTAGGAGAAGACAGGCCATCACGTATTCGGTCGTGTTTGGGATAGCTCTGGTTGTCCTGATAGCCAATGTAGGATCGATCTTAATCTACCATCTACAATGGGATCGGTCTTGGCTTCAGTACGAGTGGTACCCAAAGACAGTAAAGGAGATCCAGTATACTAGGTGGGCAGCAGGCATATCGCAATGGGAACATAGGTCCCTCTCGGAGGCCGGTGCGGAAAATAACACGGCCATTCTATCACAAGTCCGACAATGGGATTATGAGGCCAGCCTAACGAAGATGAGGAGCCAGATTGGTGTGAACTGGCTGACCTTGGCGGATAGCGACATTTTATACCTAAACGGTCATGAATACTGGGTCTGCCCCACGACCATAAACTATGAGGTCGCGAGAGACTGGATCAGCCGGCACTTTATATACACCCACACACCTTACGTTGTCGTGATCGATAGCCATAATGGGAGCTTTGTCCAGCCAGAAGACGCATTCAACCTTCCTGAGATCCCGAAAATTTACTATGGGGAGGGTTTTGACATAGCCTATGTCCAAGTACCAGGCTTCAGAGAGATCGGGAACACGACCTATCAGGGCGACCCAGACTACGTCCTGAGGGGTTTTGTGCGAGCGTGGTGGTTCTCACTGCAAGGACAGCTCGGCTTCGTCATCAACCCTCCAGTGGATGAGGTCAAGATGCTCTGGAACAGAGACGTGAAGGGCAGGGTTGAAAAAATGCTGATCAGATACCTGACGGCGGATGACGATGTATTCCTCGTAACGGATGGCGAAAGGCTATATTACTGCGTACAAGTGTTCGTTGACTATCCGCTTTCGAGCAGGTTCGCTGTCAGCAATTACCTCAGGTTCCTAGGCGTGGTCCTCGTCGACGTCGAAAGTGGTCAGATGAAGGGGTACTCGGTTGAGGAATCGGACGGTTTTCTATTAGATTTTTATAAGCGGTTCTATGGCTGGAAACCTATGCCATCGTGGTTAATGGCCCAGATGAGGGTGCCGGAAGGGCTCTACGAGAGACAAATGGAGATAGACTATCGTTACCACGTCCAAGATCCGACTGTTTGGAGGGGTCACTCGGACGACTTCGAGAGGCCCTCCGGAACAGATGTACATTACATTTTGATGGTGGTAAATGGAAGGGTTTCCTTCGCAGCAGTTCAGGTCGTGGAGTTTAGGCAGGCGGCCGGCAAAAACCTCGCAGGGCTATACGTTGCGCCTGGTGGTGTTAAATATGGCTTGACCTTCTTCTACAGGGTCCCACCTGGGCAGAAACTCATCGGCCCATCGGCTGCCTTGCAGGCATTGGAAACGGACGATGCTGTCAGATCGCGGTTGAGCCTCCTTCAGACACCAAGGTTCGGAAACGTCCTTCTCTATAACGTTCAAGGCAAACTTTATTACTTCATACCCGTTTACACTGAGGTCGCTGTTGGGCAGGCAGTGATCGCCAAACTAGCTTTCGTCGGCTGCGTAGACGCTTCAACTGGGGAGGATGTAGCGATGGGGGATGACGCTTTTTCTGCCTACAATGACCTTGTGTATATCTCCTTTGTCGGTGAGGAAGAGCGACTAAGAAGAATGGATTCCTTGTTCGAGAGCTTTGGGATGGATGTAAATGACAAAGTGACGAGCGTGCACGGGAACGTAGAGATCTGCGATGGGACATCCGCATACGTGACCGATGATCAGTGGGAGGGCGCCCAGGCGTTGATCCAAGCGTTCATCAAGGAAGGTTGTATGCCGAACAATATAACAACAATTTACCGATGGGTCACAACAGAGGGCGGTGTGAAGTACGCAAATTATGGGTTTTTGATGAGCGATCAAGGGATGATCATACTTCATTACATTAAAATCCAATATACGTAGCCCGCAGTGAGCCTATTTCAGGGCCTATATCACACTTTAGGAGGGGTTCCTAAAGTGAGGCTCGTGAGAGCAATCCCTTGGAGTTATATTAAGTCTTGGACGTGCTTTGAGTGCGGAGAATGTTGTAAGCGATATGTTGTGAAACTCACCTTCAGGGAGTGGCTGAACATCGTTCACAGGTTCGGGGTTGGGGTCACCATATCGAGCACTACCGGATTCTACCTGAAAAGGAGGATCGATGGCAGATGCGTCTTTCTTTACAAAGCATCGGATAGATGGTTGTGCGGCATTCAGGACATGAAGCCGATAGCTTGTAAGCTCTGGCCCTTCAGGATCCTTAAAAAACCTAAGTTTGGTCATGAGGACGAAGCTTCATTTATGTATAGAGGAAGAAGGTTTTTCATATATGTTGATCCTGCATGTAGAGGGATAACGTGGGGGAGCCCCTCGGCCGACTTCATCTCTAAGACTCTACCGGAGTTCATCGACATAAGCTTGGGATTACGTAAGAGACAACGCTACTCGACCTCGCCGTTCCCCTGTTACGTCAGAGTGTTGATTTGAGCCTCAGGGTGAACGCCGCAGCGGCATTTTTATGGAGCAATCCTACGCTCTGAACAGCTCCTTTAAGGTCGAGTACGCGTTGGATCCTGCATGACAGAGTATGTGAACTCTGCTGGTATCCCATAGATCGTCTACAAATAGGCCTTCCTCCGCGTAAGCGGCTAAGACCTCACCGATGAATACCGTATGATCCCCCGCTGAAACCCGGTTTACAACCCGACACTCTAAATGCCCAACGCATTCATCGATTATCGGAGGAGCCACGATCTTCGACGGTTTAGCCGTCAGACCGGATGCCTTAAACTTGTCAAGGTACATGCCGGATTTTCTACCGCATAACTCGACCTGTTTCACCAGATCCTTGGTGGGGATATTGATGACGAACTCACCGCTTTCCTCTATCAGCCTATGAGAATAGCGCCCCTTACCTATACTGACTGCGATCAAGGGCGGATTTTTCGAAAGTGGGGTCACCCAGGCCGCGCTCATAATGTTGGCTTTCCCGTCCTTTCCGACAGACGTTAAGAGGACAACTGGTCTGGGATGGAGCAAGTGATGAGGTGCCCTCATAGATGACCTCTTGACCAACTTCGTCAGCTTAAACTCTTTAGTGAGCGTGTTAAAGGTCCTTTTCATATATTTTAATTAGTTCCCTCGCTCTGTCGAGCCTTATCATCCTCTCTCTGACCATCTCGTCCACTACCCTCTCGATCATTGGACCTTTGGCACCGGCCGCTATGGCGATGTTCCTCGCATGCAGTTTCATGTGGCCCCTCTGGATCCCCTCAGCGACGAGAGCGCGCAATGCCGCGAGGTTTTGGGCCAAACCAACGGCGGCCAAGACCTCCCCGAGCTCGGCAGCGCTTTTGACGCCCAATATCTTCAGGGCGATCCTGGCTATTGGGTGCGTTTTAATGGCCCCACCGAGGATGCCGACAGCCATCGGCAGCTCGATGGAACCGACCAGGTCTCCGTCCTCGTTCTTCTCCCAGTCGGTCAACGATGTATAGTGCCCAGTTCTAGCGGCGTAGGCGTGAGCGCCGGCCTCCAAAGCCCTGTGGTCATTACAGGTAGCTATCGCAACCGCGATTATCCCGTTCATGATGCCCTTATTGTGGGTGGCGGCGCGATAAGGGTCGGAAGCTGCAAAGGCGTAGGCATCGAGTATGCCGTCAACCACGTCCTCCCCACCGAGCGCCTCTTTATCGAACACCGCCGTGGCCCTGGCCAACCTCTTCGTCGCCAGGTTTGAGACTATCCGGAGGTAGACCTGTCCGCCGGTGGCCTTCTCGATCATGGGCGCCACGGCCTCTGCCATCGTGTTCACCGCGTTGGCACCCATAGCGTCCTTCACATCCACGTAAAGCTCCGTGATGAGCATGGGGCCCCTGAACGTCTTTAACAATTTAACGTTCAGGTCCTTCGCCCCACCGCCGAGCGAAACCAATATCGGATCTTGCTCATTCGCCTTCTTGAGAATGTCGTCCTTGATTGCTAAGACGTTCTCCCTCGCTTTCTTCACGTCTCCTACTTTCACCGCTTGTATCTGTCCGATCATGATCGACCCTGTACTGCTTGCGGTAAAGCCCCCCTTGACCCGGGCCATCTTGGCGGCGTTGCTCGCCGCGGCCACAACAGAGGGCTCTTCAATTGCCATCGGGATCAGGTAGTCTTTGCCGTTGATGAGAAAGTTGACGGCGATGCCCAAGGGAACGGGGATGACGCCGACCACGTTTTCAATCATCCTGTCAGCTAGGCTGAGCGAGAGGGAGCTTGAGGCTTTTAAGAGGGCGACTTCTTCGGTAGTGAGGCCTGCAAACTCTCTCACTAACTCCAGTCTCTCATCTATCGGCAACTTGTAAAAGCCTGGGATCCTAGAAGTCCTTCCCATCTTTTTCATGCACCTTCCTGGTGTTACAACACTTTATGGGGGAGCTTAAAAGATTTTTTCGATGATCGACGAAATTTGGATCGACAAATAACGATGTACGCTATCGTAACTATCTTTTACTTTCCATCAACGAACGAGGGGCCTTTATGTTTTAAAGATCTTAAGGAGTTAAGAAAGCTTTAAATCTCAATGTGTTGCTTCTAGCATTAAGCCGAATTTAAAAATAAGGATTTTAGGCTCCTATTTTCATGGGTTCCAAAGATGTTTGATCGAAGGCCTGCAGAAGGCGCGAAATATGGACTACACTCGTCATGAATATGCCAAAGGCGCACCACAGCCGAAAATCAGGATGTTCGAAAGGGGAAATCCCAGTTTAGACTATAACTATGAGGTTTCCTTAAGTGCAAAAAGCAACTTTAAGATCAGTGGTGGCTCCCTAGAAAGCATCAGGGTTAATGTAAATAGGGAGCTGACCAAAAAACTCTCCGCGTCTAAATATTACTTCAAAATCCAGGCCTACCCTCACATCATCGTAAGGAAATCCAAATGGTTAGGTTTCGCTGGCGCAGATCGTATTTCTAAAGGCATGAGGAGGTCTTTTGGAAAGCCGAGGTCCAGAGCAGCGAACATCAGGAAGGGGCAGACGATAGCCTTCGTCAGAGTTATGGAAAAAGAGGATCTTGAAGTCGTAAGAAGGGCGCTTAAAAGGGTACTTCCTAAGGTGCCTGGCGATTGCAACATAGTAGTCAAGAGCTTGAAGAGCACAGAGCTCCCATCGCATTAATTTGGCCCTTAATTTTATGTTTGTCTTCTTTAATCGCATATTTTTATAGCCTCACTATTTTCTTCTATTTTGTGGATGAACAAGCGACAGGGAAGCTGATCGACTTAGGGCCAAGTGGTAAGGGAGGGGGCTGCATGCTCTCAGCCTTCTGCCCAACCTGTAACTCCCCCCACCTTTTGACCTAAATGGCGAGGTTTGGTGCCCTAAATGCAACAAGAGGATGTTGACCCTCGAGGAAAGGACGGTTATAGATGAACTGAAGCTCTCTGCACAAGCATTAACTCTCTTAAAGACGATCTGTGATCTACTTTGAGAGTGGAGAGAAGGATCAGGTCCGAGAACGGCATAAACTCCATACGCTCCTTTAAAGTTTAGAAACTATGAAGGGGGCTTAAGCAGCAGAGCAAAGAAGGTGAAACCTATAAAAGGTGGCCTTCCACTTACATCCCCATAGGAGCGGTCTATGCCGAAGGTCATCAGAGTCGATCCGAAAAAACCCGACCGGAGAGTCATCGACCTGGCCATAAGGGTGATCAGAGGGGGAGGTACGATAATATATCCAACGGATACGGTCTATGGAATTGGGGCCAACGCCTTAGAGCCGCAAAGCGCCTTGAAGGTGTTTGAAATCAAGGAGAGGCCCCTAAATCAGGCTCTACCGATAGCCGTTTCAGGGCTCGAGATGGCTCGTAAGCTTGCTTTCATACCTGATGGAGCGAAAAAGCTCATCGAGAGGTTTTGGCCTGGTGCGTTAACGATCGTTCTAAGGAAGAGGCCTATAGTCCCTTCTGAGGTGACAGGCGGAGGCGATCGCGTAGGATTAAGGGCGCCAAATCACGCTGTCCCCTTGGAGATCATCGAGAACTCCAGCCTTCCGATAATAGCGACTAGCGCCAACAAGCATGGTCAGCCCAGCCCGATCACGGTAGGGGAGGCCCTGAGGCAGATCGGCGAAAGTGTAGAGCTTTGCTTAGATGCCGGTAGGACAGAGATTCAGATGCCCTCGACAGTCCTCGACTTTACTAAAGATCCCCCAGCCATACTCCGCAAAGGGGCGATTTCGGTCAGGGCAATCGAAAGGACTTTAGGCGAGGTAGAAGTTCAATCTATCCCTTAGCCTCTCAATGGCGTTCACCCTCCCCTTCAGCTCCACCTTCATCCTCGAAATTACGTCAACAGGTGTGGGATCTACTCCGTAGAGTATGGCCAAGTAAACGCTGGCGAAGTCACCGATGAAGAGGACGGAGAGCATCCTAGCGAGCTTTGACGTGCCCTTCGCATACACTTCCACGATCTTACTAGCCTTTCCCTCTAAAACCAGTCTCTTAGTGATTTCAATCCTCGCTTTAATTTCAGGTCGCTCATACCAGTCCCTAATGAGGATGGCGACGAAGTTTTTCGTCAATCTGTTTGGCCCTGTCCAGCCGACGATCTCATTATGGTTCAACTCAGGAAAGACCTCGAATTTACTGGGGACCTTGCTATTCTCGTTAAACTGGGTCTTCATCCTCTGAGCTACGCCTCCGTACATCCCGAATCCGTAGACGACAGGCACGTGACCTTTAATGTCTAAGGCCAGCCTCTTCGCCAGATTTCTACTAGTCGGTGATCCCGGCTTGACCTCATCCCTGACCTCTCTGAGTACCTCGATGGTTTCCTCTACTTCATCATGTTTAAGCTCAATTATCTCTAACTTCTTCAGAACAACCAAGGGAGGGAAGAACAGGTATGGAAAGGCACACCTTGGTTGGATCTTCCCTGGAAGCTTCATAAATGGGATCCCCAACCTTTCGCTGAACTCTTGGAGGATGCCACCAGAACTCAGAGCCACGAGCATACACCTTCTTTCGATGGCGTCCACAAACCCACTAATGGTCTCTTCCGTGTTACCAGAGTAACTTTGGGCAAAGACGAGGGTCCTCTCATCAGCGTATGCTGGAAGCTTGTAGTCCCTGCAAACCTCAATTGGAATGGATATAACATCTCGAAGCAAATCCTTCATAATGATGCCACCGATCGCCGATCCGCCCATGCCAACTATAATTACGTTATCGGGCTTTCCATAGCGGATCTCTAGCCCTTTCCCAACCCTTAATTTTCTCGGCATCTCAAGCCCCTCACCTATCTCAATGGCTTCCTCACAGTTTTCTGGGAACATCTCCTGAACATCGCACATTCCCTCCTTGTCGATCTTTTTCATCCTCTGTAGGTCGTCAAGTTCTGACGTAAAATCACCTCCTTCTAAACTCCATAAGCAATAGTATGTTAGGGGGGGGCTTCACCTCCTGAAGCAAAAATGAACCTCATTAAACTCGCTACGCATTTTTGCGACG
>CAZTBK010000008.1:0-23444 GCA_964611975.1 uncultured Candidatus Bathyarchaeia archaeon
TAACTAAAAACCTAAAGATTTACAGCTGATAATTGGATAGAACCCCCTTTTATTAACAACCCCAATTTTCTCATCTTACAAAAACCCCTTCGCCTATAGGATACCCTAGCTTATATTACACCTCAAAATCATATCTAATTAATGAGTGAACCAAATGAGGTTCCTGACCATAGGGCTGGGACATTGCGGCGGAAAGATGGCCAACGACTTCAAAAAGATGGCCATGAAACAGAGAGGTCTCATCGTGGATGTGTGCGCGATTAACACGGACAGGGCGGACCTCGCCACGCACAGGAACATCCCTGAAGACCGAAAACTACTCATTGGGACGGGTAAGGGGGCTGCAAGAGACTGGAGGCAGGGGATGGAGGCCTCGATCCAGTCCAGAAACAACGTAAGGGAACTGATAAAGAAGACCCTGACACCGGAAACGGACATAATCCTGATAACGGCCGGGGAGGGGGGAGGGAGCGGGTCGGGGATAGCGCCGACGGTCGCTGAAGTAATCGGGGAGCTGGGGAAGACCTGCATCGCCATCGTGACCTTACCATTTGAGACCGAATCCGTGAAGACGAAGGTCAACGCAGCGATGGGCCTTGACCAGCTCTACCGCAAGGAGGCCCTGAGGGCGCTCATCTGCATAGATAACGACAAGATCACAGCTCACTTTCCACAGAAGACCATCACTGAAGCTTACGAGGAGGTAAACAGAGCGGCCATCGGAACCTTCATAAACCTGCTCAAACTGGCAAAAAAGCCCAGCAAGGCTGATAGAATAGATGAATCGGAGCTAGCGTCGATATTCAAATACCCAGGGTTCGCCACCTTAGCCAACTTTAGAACAAAATCCAACTTGGTAGATGACCTGTCCGCAATGTTGCGCCACTCCTGGAACAGCAGCCTGTTAGCCGACGTAGACCCATCGACGGCCGCCGCAGCGCTGTTTGGGATAGAGGGGCCAAGCCACCTGTTCACGACGACTCAGGTCGACGCTGCCCGCAGGATATTTCGGGAATCACTTGTAGGGAGGGACGTGATGCTGGGGATCTACCCAACGGAACGCAACAGATGGACCACTTATGTTGGGATCTTGGCTGGGATGGATGTGCCAGAGAAGGTGCGTAAGTTCCTAGAAATAGCAAGGCAAGAACATCGAACGCATGAGGTCGTCTTAGAAGAAAGGATAAAAATGAAGAGGACTGGGCTTGGGTTTAGATTGGGTTATGAAAAGGAGAAAACCACGGAGCTTAAAAGCCCCCTCAAAGAAGCCCTGAAGCCGAAGATAGAGGACGGATTAAGGCAAGCGAGGGATTGGCTCAACTCACATCGAGATCTACTGAAACCACATCTCCGAAAGGCCTTCCGACGTGTGGGGGGCCTTAGAGGTAGGAGGATACACTTGGATGAATTTGTCGACATCCTAAGCGAGGAACTTGACTTAGATGATGAACGAATGGCGCTAGCTATAATAGTAGCTTTGCAAGATGAGGGATACGTAGTTGAGGTAGGTAAAGACAAATTCCTAGTGTTATGATGAAGCTGAAACAGACTCTACTGAAGAAAAACTTAAATAACAAGATGGGAGTTTTTACCTCAACCCCCGAAGGTTGAGGGTGAGGATTTGCGTGAGCTTGGAAGGGTTTTGCACTTCTCAAAGAACAGAAACCTGATCGTCAGAGCGCAAGTACCCCCTCAAATCGGTGAAACAGTCACGGACGAGAAACACCAAAAGGTTGGAGTGGTGAAGGATGTTTTCGGTCCGATAATGAAACCATACGTCTCAATTAAACCAGAGGTAAGAAGGCCTGAAAGATACGTTGGAGAGACGTTATACTTATCTTAATTAAAAAATGAGGGCAGAAAAGGGCCTTGAAGCATAAGAGTGAGCCCGCAAGAATGGAATTCGAAAGGAAGTGCCCGGAGTGCGGAAGTACGAATTTGATGAGGGATTACGAATCTGGGGAAGTTGTTTGCATGGACTGCGGGTATGTGTTGGATGAGAAAATAGCCGACTTAGGACCTGAATGGAGGGCATTCGACGACGAGCAAAAGGCCAAAAGGGTTCGTGTCGGATCTCCAATAACATTCACCATACATGATAAGGGATTATCTACATCCATAGATCGGTACGACCGTGACATCTATGGGAGGAGGTTAACCCCTGACCAGAGGACAGAGGTTTACAGGCTGCGAAAGTGGCAGAGGAGGATGAGAGTTTCTGATGCTACGGAGAGAAATCTCGCCTTTGCGCTATCTGAGCTATCAAAGATGAGCACAGCCTTAAAATTACCGAAGAACGTTTTAGAGACCGCCTGCGTCCTCTATAGAAGAGCTGTGAGGAAGAGGCTAATACGGGGGCGCTCCATTCAGAGCGTAACGGCCGCCGCCCTATATATGGCATGCAGGCAATGCGATATCACACGTACATTAGAAGAGATAGCGAGCGTCTCACCAGTAAGTAAGAAGGACATCGGTCGGTCGTATCGATTCATGATCAGGGAGCTCAGGATGTTCGTACCTCCGGTCTCTCCCATAAGCTATATATCCCGTTTTTCTAACCGATTGGAGATGGCCGGTAAGGCAGAGATGATCGCCCTGCAGATATTAAAGAGCGCCAGGGAAGCACTCTTGACCAGCGGCAGAGGGCCAACGGGTATAGCCGCCGCAGCCACTTACATAGCTTCCGTCCTCCTAAACGAGAGGAGGACGCAGGGGGAGATATCTGAGAACGCCAACGTAACCGAGGTAACCATCAGGAATAGGTATAAAGAGCTCATGGAGTACCTTGAGATAACGGTTAAGGTCTAGCAGGCATTGGCCTATTTCGACAACGATTTCAGCCTATCGGCTATCCGCCTTATGGTTTCCGCCTTCGACCACTTCCTCTCCACGATGACCCTTCCGCCTTTCGCCCACCACGACCTAGGATACGCGACCTCGTAATCAACCGTGGAGTCAAGCCCAAGCTCCTTTGCCGCCTCCGCTACAGCTACAGCCTTTGGGGACTTAACGGCCGACCTCTTCGAAACCCTCCTGCCCTCTGACCTAGTCCTTCTAAGGTCAAAATACTCTGGCCATATAATGAGCCCCCTCCTTTCTTTCAAACCCACAAACCCCCTCAGGTCCAGATTTAGAGCCCCTATCTGTGGTTTGACCTATGGATTAACACCGCATTCACGACTCCATGTTGCCCCGGTCTAGATGTCACCACAGCCTCACCCAAGGGCGTCAGGATCACCGCACCCTTTGTTATGATGCCCCTCCGATCGTAATCTGCGCTCACCGGGTTTCTGACGACCTCCGATATCTTAACCCTTTCAGTTTTACGACTCGAGGGGTCGGTTACATTAGCGTATCTTGTCCTAAGCAAAACGACCTTTCTTCTACCACCACGGGCTCGTTTTATGAACCTTCGTTCCTCTCCCAACTCGGTTTCTGAAGGCTCCCTCCCTATTTCATAAGCCCTCTTTTTCCTATAGGCATGCTTTCTTCCGCCAGAGGCCCTCCTTTTTTTCAAGTCCCCATGCCATCGAGCCATATTAGGCCCCCCTCCTGCAGGGTTCCCCCGGACCTTTATATAAAGGAATGGTGGACTTAAAGATAAATTATCCGGGAATCATTCAACTTTTATTACCTCAACGACCCCTTCGCCGCTCAGCAAGGCGAAAGAGGCCTGAAAGTTGACTTTTCATCAGGCGGGCGTCGTTACTAAGATTAAAGTAACCAGCAAACACGTCTGTGGTCCTCAAGATTTTTGTCCTACCGGACCTTTCGCCCTCGACCAACCCCATGGCTTCCAATTTTTTAATGTGACTATAAGCCCGCGATCCTCTAACGCTTGCAACTTTAGACTGCGAGATCGGTTGACGATACGCGATGTACGCTAAGGTCTTTAATGGTCCTGCCGTTAGTAGGGGCTTCATGGCCAGCCTTTTTACAAACGGGACGTACTTAGGTTTAAGCTGAAGCACGAATCTACCGTCATCGAGTTCAATTAACTCCAGCGCACCATCATTCGTCGAATACTTTTTAGCTAGCATCTTCGCTAGGGCCAAAACCCTTTTCCTTGACCTGATGCCAATCACAGAGCCTAACGTTTTCAAAGTTAAGGGCCTGCCAGAGACGTAAAGGGAGGCCTCCATCAAAGCCAGCTTCTCCTTTACTTCACTATTTTCATCAGACCCTAAACCTTGCCCAGATTTTTTCGCGCTCGCGTCCTCCCTCTTTAAACTAAATGAGGACAACGTATATTTCACCGAACTCCCTCTCTTGCCTCAACCGCACCTTCCCCTTAGAGGCGAGGAGCAATATGAGGAGGAAGGCCCTGATCATTTCGGTTTTCCCTTTACCATCCACGACTTTCATGAACGGAACGCACCCTTTCGATCCTGCAAGCCGAACTATTTTTCTATAAAGTTTCACCATGTTTTTCTCGATGTTAACGGAAAACTGGTCAAACCCTCGGATGATTGGAGGAGGCGAGGCCATTTCTATAGGACTTGATATGGACTTGCCCTCCCTTTTTAAGACCTCTTCTAACGCTTTAATCAGGTCGTCGACAGTCGTTGTCATGTACTCATGTCTATACGGCAATTGAAGCGGAGGGGGGACAAACTCCACTGATCTTTCCATCCGGACTTTCGGGGGTTCTTGCAACCTAAGTATATGCTCAGATTTCATCCTATAGAGTATTGAGGAGGACAAAAGTGCTACTCCTGACGCGATGAAGTCTATCTTGCCCCTTTTCCTCATCTCCTTAACGAGCGCGGTCAGGACATAGGATATATCGATATCCCAAGGCTTAACCCTATGAAGCCTAAAAAGGTCGAAAAGAGGAGCTAACGATGGGTCGAGCCAGAGAGGCCTAACATTCCTTTCCTTATGATATCCCTTTTCCAGCATGGTCGGTGCGCCTTAGATCTTGATTGACACGATCCTTGAGAGGCCGCCCTGATTATAAACACCGAAAACCCTCGCTGCCTTTTTTATCATCACGTCCCTGAGGGTTATCACTAGGAACTGGGATCCTTCTGACTGTTCGGCCACAAGATCGGCAAGCTTTTCTGCGTTGTATGGATCGAGGTGCATATCGATCTCATCGAATACGTAGAATGGCGCCGGGAACAAGCTTTGAATCGCAAATATAAAGGAAATAGCAGCCACGGATTTCTCACCACCACTAGTGCCGGACACTAGCCTCAGAGATTTTCCAGGAAATTGGACGAAGATATCGAGACCCCCAGAAAAGGGATCTTCCGGTCTCTGGATCTCGAGCGAGCCTGTGCCCCCTGTGAGCTTCGAGAAAAATGACTTGAAATGAAAATTGATCTGTCTGTAAGAGTTCATGAAGGCCTTTCTTTTCTCTTTTTCGATCTCTTCTATGAAACGCAATATGGACCTCTTTTCCTTTTCTAATTGATTTCTCCGGATCGAAAGCTGCTTATAATTCTCCTTTTGTATATCATACTCTTTAATGGCCAACTGATTTATGAAGCCGAGCTTCTCTAACTCAGACCTCGCTTTGGAGAGCCGTCTTTCAAAATCCTTCAGATCGGCCTCCTTAACCTCAATTGGGTGATGATGCCCCAGCCTTTTCAGCTCCTCCCTTAGATGATCGATCTCTGCATTTCTTCTCTGGATTTCTAAGCGAAGCTTGTGAAGATCCCCCAGTTTTGATTCATATATGCTATTTACATCCTTTAGTTGAGCATCCAGCCTGTCTAATTGGTCTTCAAACCACTTCCGTTTAGACCTGACCGAAGCCATGCCCTTAACCAATGCGTCTCTCAATTTGGTGAGCTTCAAAAGCTCTTTAGAGGAGGAATTTAATGTGGATCGAAGGTTAATGACCTTATCTTTAAGCGCAGCTATCTGACCATCTAGAGCCTTAACATAAATCTCTGTTTTTTCAAGCTCTGGTTTTAACACATCATTTAGACTCGACTCAACAAGGAGGTAATTGCTCTTAGCTTCGGTCAACTTCCTTTGAAGAAGGCGCACTTCGTTACTTAATTTAGCTTCTATGTCCTCGTATCTCTTTATGCTTGATAAAAGGCTCTTTGAACTGAGCGCCCTCCTTTGCAAATTCAACTGAGATAGATCTTTTTTTATAAGGGACATCTTAGTTTTTAAAGTCGATTCGACCTCTTTCTCTTGTCTGATGCGCATGAGAAATTTTCTTATATTTTCTGATAAAACCTCGATGTTAGCATTGATGCAGGAGATGTTTTGATTTATTATCTTCATCTCCCCATCGATCTTATCTATATAGTAAGATCGATGGGCGGCTTCGGCATTAAGCCTGTTCATTCTATTTTTTAATGTTTCAACCGTTAATTTTCTTTGATCAAGCTCGAACTCTAGTTTCTTAATGCCCTCCTTTAGATTCTTGATTACATCCTCGCTTAGAGGGGTAAGGAAACTCAAATCTTGAACGTCGCACCCCCCCTCGATCCCTCCGTAAGGTTCATACAGCTCTCCATCCAAATCCACAGCCCTATAACCCGCCTTTGAAACTGATAGCGCTGACTTTTGACTTTCAGTTATGATTGTATCACCAAAAACAAAGTTTACCGCTGGGGCATACCTCTCATCGCATTCCACAAGGTGAGAAGCTAATCCTATTACACCATCCATATCTGGAGCTTCTAAGGCCTTAACTCTAGAAAACCATTTTATGGGAATGATTTTAATTCTACCAGACCCCATTTTTTTAAGAAGATCAATGCATTTGAGAGCTGAGTCCATATCTCTTACAACTAGGGCCTCAAGCCAACCGGCAGAAGCCGCATAAATCGCCTTTTTGTATTTTGAATCGACTTTGATAAGGTCTTTAAGTCTTCCCAGTATGCCTTGGATGGCCCCCGCCCTACCCGCTTCCTCAATTTTCCTGATGGCCTCACCCCCAGCATGGATTTTTTCAGCTAAATCTCTTTTGACCGCGTACTCAACAATCAAGTTTCTAGCTTTGTTGGCAACCATCTGAGCGTGAACTACGGCCTCTTCAATATTTTTCCCTTTCACAGAGATATCTTTCAAAATCTGTAAAAGGCTGGAACGCCTCTCTAGTTCTTTCTGCTTTAAGCTCTTAAGCTTCTCTAAGACGCCTACAAGGTTTCTAAGGGTCGCCTCAAAAGCTCTCTTCCTTTTCTTAAAGGAAGCCACGACCTCGTTTAAAAATTTGATCTTATCTGAGCTATTTATCAGCCGATTATCTATCCTGATTATTTTCCTATTTAAGTCCTCTATCTTAGCATCTATCTCCTTGATTTTGGATGCCCTAGTTGAAAGGCTCTGCCTCGCTTCGTTTAGTTTGATCACTATGCTTTCATGAGCCCTTTCTTTCTCCCTTAAGTTCAGTTCGAGATCAGCGCATTTTTTTCTTAGTTTTTCCAGCTCTGACCTAGATTTTCGAGCGCCATTTTTTAGGGTCTTTAGCCTCTGCAAATACTTGCTGCGGGCATCGGAAAGTCTTGAAAGGCTCTTGAGCGCTGTCTCCATCTCCGCTTTGGAAGCCGCGATCTGGGCATTTAGATCACCTATCCTTTTCTGTATCTTTATGAACTCAACTCTACCTTTATCTGCGATTTCCTCATCGAAAACCCTTCTTTCAGACTCGATGGATCTCCTCTTAAGCCTGAGCTGAGCCAACTTTTCCCTAATCTTCTCAACATCTGTGACCCTGTCATTGAGCTTAAATTTCAACCTACGGAGCTCTCCGTCCAGCTCGGAAATTCTTCTGGAAAGGATGGCGACTTGAAACTTCTCTATCTCCCTCTGGATAAAGGCGCATCTTAATGCATCATTCCTCTCCTTTTCAAGACTTTCCAACCTCTTTTGAACCTCATCGATCCTCGCTGATGCGATTTTTAGGTTTATATCCGCCTCCTTGAGCTGCTCCTGAGCCTTAGCCTTATTAGCATCATATTGAGCTATTCCAACAAGCTCCTCTATCATTTTTCTTCTGTCTTGAGGGCTCATATCTGCAAGTTTCGTGATCGTGCCTTGCAAAATCATATTGTACCCAGAGGAGGATATGCCAGCCAGACTTAACATCTCTGTGAGCTTTGACCGCGAGATTTGCTTTCCGTTCACGCGATAAACACTTTGACCGTTCTCTTTGACCTCTCTTGAAATAGTCACAACGTCGGCATCTATCGGTATACGTCTATCCGCATTATCGAGCCGTATGGAGACTCGGGCTGATTTGGATTTACCTATATTCGGAGCCCCATCAAAGATTACTTCAGATACCTTACTAGCACGAAGCGAACGAATGCTTGATTCTCCTAAGACGAAACGAATCGCGTCCATGATGTTACTCTTTCCACTGCCATTCGGACCTGTAATTACAGTAAGCCCCTTATCTAACGTCATGACGACCTTTTTAGGACCGAATGATTTGAAACCACGCAGCTCGAGCCTTTTTATGTATACCACTACTGGCCCTCATGCACACTTTGTTAAGGGTTGAATCAAATGAGCACGCGATCGATAGGCACTCCCAAACGCTTAATCTGTTATAAGGGCCATCATTATAAGTTTTAAAAACACCATTAATAGCTTGAGGTAAATTCCATGCAGAATCGGATCAAGGCTTTGAAGAAAGAGATGGATAAATCTGGCCTAAACGGTTACATGATGACCGATACAAAGAACATCTATTACTTTACAGGCTTTTTGGACATCCCCGATGCAAAGCTATGCTTGGTGGTACCTCTCGATGGAGAACCCGTCCTTTTTGCCAGCCAATTAAGCTACTTAGCTGCTCATGATAAGGCTAGAGGATGCGCTGTTAAATTAGTTAAGCCGAGTGAAAAAATTTGGGATGAATCCGTAAATGAGGTACGTGCGCTTAAATTGGCTAAAGTTGGTTTTGACGATATGGAGGTCCCTTTTTATTCAAAAATCATCAAGTTAAGGGGCATTAACTTTCAACAAAGGAGGGAGCTGATCTGGAGGCTTCGTAAGGTAAAGAGTGATGAGGAAATTAGGTATATGAAGAAGGCGGCCGAATTTGCAGATGCTGGCATGAAAGCAGGTTTAGGAGCCGTGAAAGAGGGGGTGCATGAGTATGAGGTCGCCGCTGAGGTCGAGTATGAGATGAGGATGAGAGGGTCCGAGGGTACAGCCTTTGAGACGATAGTCGCGTCCGGACCTAGATCCGCCTATCCTCACGGCATATGTTCTGATAGGGTAATTCAAAAGGGAGACCTCGTTATTTTGGACATAGGGGGGGTCTATAGGGGATATAGATCCGACCTAACGAGGACCGTTGTCGCTGGGAAACCCTCCTCCAAACAAGAGAAGATCTTCAACCTCGTTTTAAGAGCTCAAGGTGAGGCCTTTAAAAAAGTTAAGGCGGGCGTCAAAGCGAGCGATTTAGACGCCCTTGCCCGAGGAGTAATAGAAAAAGAGGGATACGGGGACAAATTTGTACATGGTTTAGGACATGGCGTAGGCCTCGACATACACGAGCCCCCGAAGCTATCTAAAAGCAGCAAGGACATCTTGGAAAAAGGAAACGTCATAACTATTGAGCCAGGAATTTACATCCAAGATTTTGGAGGGGTGAGAATTGAAGATACCGTCCTCGTCCTTGATGGAAGAGGTGAGAAGTTAACTGAGACGCCGTATGAGTTGAGGGCTTAAGAGCTCATCATCTGCCGTAACGACGCTGGCGACCTTGATATGTCCTAATGGCACGCCAAAGGTCGATCTTCCTAAAATCTGGCCAATAAACATCCAAGAAACAAAGTTCGCTATAGGCCCCTTGCCAAAGTAGGAAACCGCTCAGTCGCTCCTCTCCAGACGTCCTAATTATTAAGTCCGGATCGAACTTCGGCAAATAGGACGTATATAAATGCGATTCTATAGTCTTTTCATCTATTTGATCAATGGGAAGCTTGCCATCTTTAACTTCCTCGGCGATCCTCTTGGTGGCATCGACGAGTTCAGCTCTTCCACCGTAGGCTATCGCGACGTTAACATAGAGGTTATCGTAGTCCTTTGTGGCTTCTTCAACCTCCAATATCGTCCTTCTTAAATCCTCAGGTAGTAGATTCAGTCTTCCGATGGCTTTGACGTGAACCCTCTCTTTGTGTATGCGGGGGTCATTGAGCAGCTCCCTCAATTTATCTTTAATGATGTTAAAAATTTCATTTACTTCCTTAGCTGGCCTCTGAAAATTTTCCGTTGAAAAGACGTACAGCGTAATTGCCTTTACTTTTAATTCTAGGCACCAGTCGAGAAGTTCCTCAACTTTTTCAGCGCCGAAACGATGCCCGTCCCAAGGACATAAGGAACGTTCAGACGCCCATCTACGGTTTCCATCCAGAATGATCCCTATATGCTCGGGGATGCGCCCGCCTTTTATCTGATTCCACAGTACGTGCTCATAGATCTTGTAAACGAGGCGGTTGCATATGACCTTACGTGCGAGAGATGAGAGGAGCCTATATAGGTTCAAAACCTCGCCCCTTCCAGAGCGTGAGAACAGGGACAGCTCCTTTTCTCCGGTATCTGCGTGCACGCCCTTTCTAAAACTTCTTGAAGAATAGGGGCCATCCTTTTCCCGATCTCTACCACCTCGTCTGTTGAAACACGCTTACGTATGCCAGCAGCCATATTCGATACAAAACACAGCGTGGCATAGCAGATTTCAAGCTCACGAGCCAACGTAGCCTCCGGGATTCCAGTCATCCCAACGACGTCGCAGCCGAGAGTTTTAAGCATACGAATCTCAGCTGGTGTTTCATATCTCGGGCCTTCCATGCAGGCGTAGACCGCATCACTCCATACCTTCCTTACCCTCTCTTTTGCCGCCTTTTTAAGTATCGTCCTCAATTCAGGGCAGTATGGTTCCGTCACATCGATGTGCGTGACAGGAGAGCCGTCGTAAAAAGTTAATGGCCTGCTTTTTGTAAAATCGATGAAGTCACTCGGGATCACTAAGTCACCAGGCCCATAGTTTTCATTAATAGCTCCAACGGCGTTGGTCGCGATTATTCTCTTTACTCCTAAAATATGGAGAGCCCACAAGTTAGCGCGGTAGTTAATTTTATGCGGGGGGCATTCATGCCTCTCCCCATGCCGTGGCAGGAAAGCGACGCTTTTGTCATCTACTTTTCCGATCGTTATCGTCGGAGCTGTGCCGTAAGGGGTCTCGATTTTTCTCTCAGCGATTTTATCGATAAATGATGACAGCCCAGTTCCACCAATTATGGCTATATTGACTTTCTCTACCCTCTTCAGCCTTTAGACCTCCTCCTAAAGAAATGGCGATATTTTTCACTTAAACTCATTGTAGCCAAGATGGCGATAGCCGTCCCCGCTATCCCGAGACCGGTGGCAAATAGAAGGTCCAAAACAAGTTTATCTGTCACTGATACCGGTGGGGTGGGCGTCAAAAGAATCTGTGAGGCCCTGAAGGCCACCTCCCTGATCCACAGGCATACGATGATGCCGACGATGTTCCTCCAGATCCGCGTATTACGTGTAAAGAAATAAAAGATCCCATTACCAATCAAGAACGTGCTTGCCGCTATAATGGCCAGATCTGTAGCCTTTACTATGGTCAACCCTATCATCCCCATGATCGTTTGGAATTGCTGGTTAACTAGGGCATTGTACGTTTGATATATGTCCACACCAACGATGATGATTGCTGCTGCTTGAGTAAATAACTTTATTAGGCCTGGAGGCTTCGGGATGGATATCGAAGCGACTTTTCTGTCTATCCCGAAGCCCTTTATCAGGAGAACAAACCCCACGATAAACGCAGAGACGTAACCTGCGTAAACTAAACAGTTAAAGATCCACAAAAACGTGAGAGAGACCAACAAGATCCCAGGGATGCCTAAAGCTATTCTCGAATAATGCGGATCCTCCACAAGCTTTTTAATATACCTAGCGAAAAGGGCATAGCTCTCTTCGATGGCCTCGCTGTGCCTCACCACAACCCTCCTAATTGACATAATCGGGACATGCGATTGGATAATTGGAATTACCTCTTCATCTGCAAAACCATCCGTCACGAGCACGATGCTTTTGGCAGGAAATTCGTTTAGGACCTCTCTTAACTGATTAGAGAGGTTTCTGTCCGCCTTCACCCCCCCAAGCTCAGAGCCTGTTATCGTTGCGACCTCATACTCCTCATCCTTGGACTCCTTCGTGAGGATGTCAAATGTCTTAACAGCGCCGAACATGGCATTTGCATCCGCCTCCTCTGGATCTGCCAAGGCGAGCCTCGAAGCGGCCTCCATGTTTTCCTCCCTTCCGATCAGGGGGGCTTTTATTCCGCATTTGACCCCGATGTCGTTATCTCTATCCACGCAAAGCACCAGAATTTTCTCTTTCTCAGCCATTTGACTTACCCTTAAATGATTAACAGCCCTACGAGTTAACTATTTCAGTCATGCCCTTTATAAACCTGAGATTCTTCTCCACCAGAGAGGACCCTTGATGCCGTCGCATGCAGACTAGCGAAGCCCCGTATTTTAGCAGAAACTGGGCCATTGCCGTCGTCGGGCTGGTCGAATGCAGCCCGCCCCTCCCATATAAGGAAGGGGCCTCCGAGGCTCTTGGAATAGGCTTTACATATGCCCTTGCGGCCTTTGACGGTGAATTTTCGGTATCACCGACACCCACCCCGTCCTTGCCCAAGAGGGCCAGCGTTGACATTGTGAGCGGGAAACCCCACGTGCCTCAACTGTGGGATGAGGACGAACGTAAGGCTTTTTATTTTCCCTCATGATGTCCTCTCCTGCTAGGCATGGGACAGGCCGAATTCACGCCCGTGGAGACAGGGGCCCCCGTAACCAACCCTTCCAGATGGGCTGTATAGAGACGGCCCCATCTGCCGGGGCCTCCGCCCTGGGTGAGTGGGGATCGAGCCTGGTCGCGGAAGCAGGAAGCCCATCCCCTTCAGAGGTGGGTAGCTCACCCTTAACGCCTATCATCCCCACTAAAGTAAGGAGGCTTTCTGGGCATTTCTTGTGATTAGAAAATACTGTCGATGGAGGGATGGGGCAAAATAATGTTATGGAGCCATGTCTGAATTTTGAGTTACCATCAACTCAACAGAGCCTCCATGCTCGATGATCCTTTTGGATATCTGCTTCATGGCCTTCTCAACCATCTCTTTGGATAGCTCCTCCGATCCGGATGTAGTTGTAAAGAACAGCTCTATTAGAGGGTTGGGCTCGGCCGCCTTTGGGTGCGACTTGATGTAGACATGAGGGTTCTCACGCATCGTCGCATCGATCAATGGCGCGATTTCAGACTCCACGACCCCTGTCACTCTGAGACTCTTTTTATACGTGAAAACGTTTTTGATACAGCTTCGAATCAATTTAACGACTACCCCCTCAAACATCCCCTTCATCTCTGTCGGAACGCCGGGCAGAGCGATCAGCGTCGTCCCCTTATACTTGAGGAGGACGCCTGGCGCTGTCCCGACAGGGTTGCGTAATGGCCTAGATCCCACAGGCAACTTGGCCATTTTCATCCTAGGAGGCGTCAGCTCAAATTTTTTAAGCAAGCCAGCTTCATGATAACTTAGGTATTTCTCTTTAATCATATTGTAGGCTTGTTTATTCAACTGAAGAGGCTTATTGATAGCCTCCGAGATGCCCTCTAATGTCTTATCATCAAATGTCGGACCTAACCCCCCGCTGGTGATTATAAAGCTCGGCTCCCTAGCTAATGCTCCATTTACGGCCGCCCTTATTTCCTTTACATCGTCTCTAACGACGACTATCCTGGACACCCTCCCTCCGAGGTTAGTTATTCTCTTGGCCAGCCAATGTGCGTTAGTGTTCAATGTTTTGCCTGTTAAAAGCTCATTTCCTATAGTAATTATCTCAAAAATTGGTTGTTTCAAGGAGACGAAGGCCCCGTAGTGACTTTTGACGGTTTTTAGTTTCTCTGCCATTCACGCCTTACCTGATTAAGCTGGTGATCATCATTTCTTTGAGAACCACCATTTCAGATATTCCTTATATTTTCTTTTGCGTTCTTCTTCCTCACTTTCTACTTTGGGTTTAAGCTCCCGTCTCATCTCTATGAGCTGTTGATAAGTTATAGAAAGCCCGCAGCTTTTACAAACATACCTCTTAAGCTTGTTATCGTAATACATGCTCCCTCCACATTCAGGGCAGTAAGGCACCGGGTCGCTGCCTCCATCGTTATTATCTTTCTCAAATTCCTATTTTAACGCTTTGATGTTAAAGCGATCTCATCTTGATCGCTAAGGTAAAGCTCTGCAAGAATCTGTAGGTTCTGCAAATGAACACTCTCTTTTCGCAAAGGGTCCAGAGGCCGCTAAATCTAAACAGATATGAGCAAGAGAAAAAATGAATCCCAGATCGGTTTACGTTGCCTGCAGTATAGGTTAACGCAGGCGCAGAGAGAAGATTTTAAGTGGTGATGCCGAAGAAATTATTGGACGATGCCCACCAAGCCCCATAATGCCATCTTAATAGTCTGATTCCCACTAAGGATCTGAAAGAGGGAAGGGTTTGATGTGACCAAGCTTTTTTTCTTAGTTTCTGGTGAGCATCCTACGCTCCCTTATGCGGAGATAAAGGCGATTCTGGAATCGGAAAACATCCCTTACAATAAATTAGAGAGCTTACCTCAGATCCTACGTCTGAATTCAGACATGTCCTGCGTCCAAAAAATTTCTTCTAGGGGGGCCTTCGTGAAGGCATGTTGCTTGGAGATTTTCGAATGTAAGGCGGATGAACGAACCATCATCCGTCACCTCTCAGACGTGAATTGCGACGATCTTGTGAGTTCTGGCCAGACGTTCGCCGTAAGGGTTAAAAGGGTCCAGGGGAGTTCCCCGGATTTAGATATTGAGAAGATTGAGAGGGTAATCGGAAGCAAAATCTTGGATAGGAGAAGGGACATCGAAGTCAGATTGATAGGACCTGACAGGACTTTTTTTGGGGTTTTGACGAACGAACGGTTCATTTTCGGCCTTAAATTGGCTGAGGTCAGGCCTGGAGCGTTTACTGAAAGAAGGCCGAAAAACCGGCCGTTCTTTCATCCTTCCGCTCTCCAGCCAAAGCTCGCAAGATGTATGGTGAACTTGGCCAGACCGAAGGCCGGTTCTACGGTGTTAGACCCATTTTGCGGCTCCGGATCCATCTTAATCGAGGCAGGGTTGATCGGCTGCAGGGTTTTAGGTTCCGACATCAAGGACTCGATGGTCAGGGGGAGCCTGTTAAATCTGCGCTTCTTCGGAATCGAGACGTCAGGTCTTTCCGTCGCGGAGGTTGGGAGGCTGCCTTTCAGAGGGGCAGATTGCATCGTGACCGACCCTCCGTATGGGAAGTCGACAACCACGCTCGGGTTCACCATTAGGGAGCTCACCTCAAGGTTGCTCTCCAAGGCTTTAGATATCCTGCCTGAAGGGGGATACGTCTCGATGGCCTCACCTAAAAATTTAGGGATAAGTGAGATAGGGGAGGAAAACGGTTTTGAGATCGTCGAAAAGCATTTTGTTTACGTTCACCGAAGCCTAACTAGAGAGCTTGTCGTGCTTAGGAAAGGGGGCTAAGGCTTGAGGGTAATATTCCTGGGGACTGGGGGTAGCACGCCGACCGTTCATAGGAACTTGCCTTCTATAGTCGTCAGAAGAGGAGGGGAGTCGATTATGTTCGATTGCGGTGAGGGGACACAAAGGCAGATGATGTTCGCAAAGGTCGGGTTTTGTCGTAAGATGGAGATCTTTATCTCTCATATGCACGGAGATCACATATTGGGCCTACCAGGGCTTTTCCAGACTATGTCTTTGCTCGGAAGGAGGCGCCCACTAGAGATATTTGGGCCTGAGGGGATCCGCAAGTTCATCGATGCCGTCACGAAAACAGTCGAGTATAACCTCACTTTTCCGATCAAAAGTGAGGTGGTGGAAGAAGGGCTTGTCTATAAGGGGACGGGTTATAAGGTGTTCGCCGTCTGGGCGGATCATAGCGTGCCGAATTTGTCCTATGCACTTGTTGAGGATGAAAGACCTGGAAAATTTTTTCCTGAAAGGGCAGAGGAGCTTGGGGTGCCGCGAGGGAGGTTGTGGTCAAGGCTTCAGCGTGGAGAAGTCGTTAAGCTTGAGGACGGCAGGGTCGTGGAGCCAGACGAAGTGACCGGGCCACCACGACCAGGTAGGAAGATAGTTTACAGCGGCGATACAAGGCCTTGTAGTGCGGTCGAGAAATTGGCCTCAAATGCCGACCTGCTGATCCATGACAGCACATTAGATGATGAGCTAGTTGAAAAGGCCTTAGAACAAGGACATTCAACACCCAGCCAGGCCGCAAGGATAGCGAAGCGCGCTGCCGTCAAAGAGCTGATTTTAACGCATATAAGTCCAAGATACGATGACCCAAATGTTCTTTTAGAACAGGCTAAGAGGATATTTCCCAACGTACAGGTAGCTGAGGACTTGATGGAGATTGAGGTCCTATACACAGGGTAGCCTTTATGTGAGAGAAGGAGCGGGCCTCACTATATTGATCGTGGCGCAAGCCAGTCAATAAGTTCCTTTGCATCGTCACACGATATGTCCACTTTAATCGGGCCGAGCGACGATTCACCTACAGGCTCGCAGAATGAGACGTGTCCTACGTAAGCCACCTGCTTATTTAGGTAGAACGTTATTTTATTCCCATCCGTTCCTTTAAATAAAGTTGCCCTCGCCGCATCTAGGATCCTCTCCCGTCTGAGGAGATCATAGAGTTTGCTCAACCCAGCCTTACCATAGACCTCTGTCGTAAGCAGGTAACCCCTTTTCTGCGGTATCCTTTTGAAATCTAACGTAGGGAAGACGTTCTGAACGGATCTTTTGACTTTCTCAGGGTCTTCTGTCGGATTGACTTTGACGAGGATTGTTGTGCGAATTTTATTCATTGCGTAAACCTCTTCAAAACGTCCCTAACTTTTCTCTTAAATAGATTTGCTGCCCCCTCGTTAATTATCGCGTAATCCGCCATCGCGATAGCGGAGCCCACCCCAACCTTCAGTTCCCTCAGATCCCTCCTTAGGAAATCCCGCCAACCCGAAGGATCATCCGTTCTCTTACGTCTATATAGGCGTTGGAACCTCGTCTCAGGCGATGCTATCACGGAGATTAGGGTAAAGTCGTGGAAGTTCTTTTTAAACTCCTCAACTTCGTCTAGGCTCCTTATCCCCTCCACGACGACCACATCTGTTGGAGATCCCTGAATTTTCGGAACACACCTCCTCGCCACTACGGCCGGTCCACCCTCACGTCTGATATCTAACATGATTTTACCCAAGTTTTCAGGGGTTGGTTCTAAACCCCTTTCAGACGCCTCCTCTCTTATAACATCACCCATAATGACGACCGAAATCCCGAGATCCCTCGCTACCTCATCGACGATCCCCTTTCCTGAGCCTGGCATACCAACTATGCCGATCACTCTTTTCCTCATCGCCAGAAGACCTGGTAATGTTTTATTTGGTTCGATATAAAACTCTTGCCGATTCACATAGGGAAGTACTGGACATAGCCCTTTACGTAAACATGTAAAGTAGATTTAAGTCACTTTTACATAAGGATAGACCAGGGTCGTCAGCATGCCCGATAGGAGGATCAGGAGCTTTGTAGCGTTTGAAATTGGTGAAGCTGGCGTCTTGAAACGCATCGCCGATGCCCAACGAGCATTGGTTGATACCGGGGCAGATTTGAGGCTTGTGAAGCCTGAGAACATCCACGTGACGGTTAGGTTCCTTGGTGATATATCACCTATAATGGCAGATATGGTTCGTAGTGAAATGAACGGCATTTTATTCAGGCCGTTTGAAATCGAGCTTCGGGGACTAGGGGCCTTTCCAGACCTCAGACATGCAAGGGTCATCTGGATCGGAATCAAAAGGGGAAGAGAGACGCTCATGAAAATCTTTGACCAACTTGAGGGCAGACTTCGCAAACTTGGTTTCACACCGGATAGAAGGGGGTTTAGTCCTCACGTAACTATAGCACGCGTCAAATCCAGGGAAAATAGGGATTTATTGATCCGACAGATTGTCAGCCGATGTGATTATGATTTCGGCACGGTAAAGGCCAACTCCTTAAAACTTATGGAGAGCGTCTTAACCCCTAAGGGGCCAGTGTACTCAACTTTACACGAGGTCAGAGCGACTTAATCGATTTAAGGGCTTAAAATGGAGTGCTTAATGGACATGGCGGAGGATGAGGAGGCAGAGAACATTTGTGAGGTGGTTCTTAAGAGGATAAGGCCAAACGAGGAGGAAAGGAAGGAAACCCTCAACTTTTCCAGCATTCTGGCAAATAAGCTGGGGGAAAGGTTGCGAAGTAAGGGCATCGTTGCTGACGTCGCGGTCGAGGGTTCCGTCGCGAAGGGCACATGGCTAGCTGAGGAAAAGGACATAGACATCTTCATACTGCTCTCAAGAGAGTACCCTAAGGAGGCCTTTCTGAAGGCCCTTCAAGTCGTTAAGGACCTTGTCGGAAAGGGCTGGAGAGAGGTTTATGCTGAGCATCCGTACATCGAGGCCTACTTAGAAGGGTACACCGTCGACTTTGTCCCATGTTTTAAGATTTCAAAAGCAGAGGATGCTATTTCCTCTGCGGACAGGAGCCCCCTGCACACAGCCTATGTTAAGGAGCACCTAGACGAGGCGATGAAGGACGATGTACGACTTCTTAAGAAGTTTATGCATGGAGTCAATGTTTACGGTGCAGAGATAAAGGTGAAAGGGTTCAGCGGATATGCCTGTGAGGTTTTAGTGCTCAATTACGGCTCCTTCCTAGATGTCCTGAAGGCGGCTTCTAAATGGAGGCGAGGTCAAGTCATCGATGTGGAGGGGTTTTACAGGGGCAGGGAGGGTGAGGCCAAGTTACTGTTTGACTCTCCATTAATTATAGTCGACCCTATCGATAGAAATAGAAACGTCGCTGCTGCTGTTTCAATGAGGAAGTTTGGGGAGTTCGTGTCCGCGGCGAGAGCATTCCTCAGATCCCCTAAAGAGGCGTTCTTTTACCCCCCGGAAACTAAACCCTTCACTGTCCCAGAGCTATTAAAGGAGCTTAAGACGCGTGGTACTGACATCATCTTTCTAGTATTCCATGGGGTCAAAGCCCCCCCAGATGTGTTATGGGGACAGCTGTGGAAATCCTTAGAGTCGCTCAGGAAGTTGTTAGAGAGACATGACTTCAAGGTCATAAACACTTCGGCCTGGAGCGATGAGGAGGGGGTTAACGTTTTATTATTTGAGTTAGAGAACTCGTTGATCTCCCCATCAAGGAAGCACGTCGGCCCCCCCATCCTCTCAGAGGATGCGGAGAAGTTCCTTAAGAAACACGTCGGGTCAGAACGGACGATCTCAGGCCCATGGATAGAGGACGGGCGCTGGATGGTTTTGCTGAGGAGGAAATTTAACGATGCTGCTTCATTGCTCAGGGATAAATTAAAGGACGGAGGCGCAAGGGTCGGCATCGCCAACAGACTGAGGGGAAGCATCAGGGAGAGCTTAAGAATATTAAAGGGTGAGGAGATCTCTGACCTCTATCCTTTAAACCAAAGTTTTGCGAAGTTTCTAACCGATTACCTATATGGAAAACCTAAGTGGCTTTCCTATGATCGTTGAACGGAAATCGCTGATTCAAAAACGTCAGAAAATCACCACCACCTTCTTCTAGCCCTGTAGACCCTCGGTCTAGCTGTAGCTTTAAAAAGCACGGATAATATGACCCCTGTAAGGAAACCTCCAATATGGGCCGTATGAGCGACATATGGGTTAATGCCGCTCAGCGTGTAAAGGAACTCGAAGATGGCGTACAATAAGACGTAAACGATGGCTGGGACAGGAAGGAAATAAAACCTGACGTAAATGTAGAGTCTTCTAGTCGGAAAGAAGATGGCATAGGCAGCTAGGATGCCGAAGAGGGCCCCGCTCGCACCGATGCAGGGGATCTCTGGAGAGGGCGTCGTCACCGCGTAGATGATAGAGGCGCCGACCCCGCACGTAAAGTAAAACAGCATAAAGTACCATCTCCCGTAGATGTTCTCGCAGTCATCTCCAAAAACCCAGAGGGTGTACATGTTGCTCAAAAGGTGGATTACATCAGCGTGTAGAAACATCGACGTGAAGATCGTCACTGCGCTGAAGGCTTTCAAGTAGGCGCCCCCTCTAAGAAGGTAGGCTGGAATGAAGGCGAACACATCTAAGATTCGGGGGTCCATAACTTCAGCGAAAAATACGATGATATTTGCTACGATCAAGCCCCATGTGACGAATGGCTGCCCCCTCTCAAATTCCCTTTCCTCGATGACGACCAAGTGAACCTACTTTTCCCCAATATTTCTTATGATATTTATGAGGGGGCAACATTAAAACTTTTGAACCCTTTCACTTAAGGGTTATGATTTGAGGAGTTTGACTGTGATCCCCTTAGATGCCATTGATGGAGGGCGGTACGGTAAAATCATTTGCTATCCAAGGCTCGATGCTGAAGAGCTCAGGTGTAGGCTGAAGGAGCTACGGGACCTGAAGGTCTCTGGGATCGAGTTTTCTGGCCGGATGAGGATTTTTGGCTTGAACGTCTTGGGCAAGGGACATGCGAGCATCGTTGTGGTTGCCCATGCTAATCAAAGGAGATGCGCATTGAAGATTCGAAGAACAGATGCGGACAGACCGGATATGAGCCACGAAGCTGAGCTACTGAGGGCAGCGAACGCGATTGGGGTCGGACCTAAATTGTATAATTCGTCGAAAAATTTTATTCTTATGGAACTCATCGAGGGCATTTACCTTCCAGAATGGATAGTGAATATCAGGGGGGAGGAAAGGGAACTTCGAAGGGTCCTGAGGTCGATCCTAGAGGACTGCTGGAGGCTCGATAAAGCAGGGATAGACCACGGTGAGCTAAGCAGGGCCTCGAGGCACATAATTGTGGAGAGGGGCACGCCCAGAATAATTGATTTCGAGTCTGCAAGCATAAGGAGGAGGACTACGAACGTCACCTCAATATGCCAATTTTTGTTTCTCAGCAGTAAGGTATCAAGATCCTTAAGCGGGCTCATGAGAGTCGGTAGAGAGAGGCTCATCGAGGCTCTGAGAGCTTATAAAACGAGGCCAACCAGAGAGAGGTTAGAAAGGATTTTAGATGCCTGTGGTATCAATACCCCCTACCGATAACAAAACCTCTTTATGGATTGTATGAGCGGAGTTTATCTTGGCCTCGCAAGAAGGCCACGTGCGTGAGGATGAATTGCGGGTCAGACTTAAATATCCCAGCCTCGAAAAGTTAGGATGTTCCTATGCGAAAGGATTCCAAATTGCGGAATGGGATACGACAGAGACCTAAACGCATGGGTTATGTCGACGCATGCGTTAACGAGACGCATGAAATGGGGGACATGAGCCCCGAACTGGCAGATGAGGGGATAAGCGTAAGGCCACTCCTAAAGGCTGGAAGCCCCCTCACGATAGCTGGGGTAGTTCACAGTGGTGGGACCTATAAGAGCTTAAAAATAGGATAAAAATCCTGTGATGATTGAGCATGAAGAGGGGCTACGCGATAACCCTTGCTAATGTCATCTCACTTGTCTTATCAGCTCCGAGTATAGCAGGAGTGGCCTCGATAGCCTTCGCCTTCACGTTCCCCAATGATCTCGGGCCCATGATCGGCCCCCTTCAAGCTGCGATTATAGGGGTTCTGACCCTCGCCGTCCTACCGGTGATCCCGATATTCTACTACAGAAGGAAGGGGGTGGTGGACCTATATGTTTCAGACAGGAAGAAGAGACCCTCGCTCTTCCTTTTCGCCATAATGTGCTATGCCCTTGGGGCGATGATGTTCAAGATCACCCAGTCTAGGATGATGCTCAAGTTAGCCTTAGCGTACTTCTTCGTTTCTCTGAGCATAATGGCGATCACGTTATTTTGGAAGATCAGCGTGCATGCGGCAGGCATAGCTGGACCGAGCACGATGTTTATCCTCGTTTACGGGTTAAACCTCCTGCCCATTTACCTGTTGACAGCGGTCTCGATATGGGCCAGAACGATAGTTAAGGCCCACACGCTCCTCCAAGCGATTACGGGCGCGGCCGCAGCTGCGCTGGTCACAACGGTAGTATACATCGTTATACCATAGCAAGCTGGCTGGTCTCGTTGTTTTGCGGACAATGCCCTTCGTAGGCCAAGTCGCTCTTATTTGAGGACAGCTGGCCTTGGATGACATGAACCGATGGAGCAGAGGTGACGTAGGGACCCTCATCTATATTGAACGTTCAATGAGAAGCGATCAAAACGCTTTATTATGCTTAATAGTGGGCAACTCAGATGACAGATGGCGTTCTATTTAAAGGCGAGGGTTCAAGCGTGAACTACCACCAGCTTTCGCAGGCGGCTTCCTGCTTCATGGACGACCTGCGGCGTCTCCAACCTTACAGCGCCATGCTGGTCATGGGCTTACCACAGGCTTTCAGGGCCGTCCCATCCCCACATCGCCCTTCCAGCGATCCCCTTCGGCTTTACATGGCACAGGGCTACTGGAAGCGCTAGTGCCACGACCTCATGCCTGCAGGTGGGCAGGTGAAGGTTGTGACGAGGGAAAATATTTTAGTTTATATTGAATATTTGGCGAAAAGACCCAAAAATGCTTAGCTCAAGCATTTGGTGTGGTGGGGCGGGCGGGATTTGAACCCGCGACCTCCAGCGCCCCAGGCTGGAATCATAGACCATGCTAGACGACCGCCCCTCAGCCTTGGACAACGATTCCAATCAGTAATTAATGATAAAGACATCGTATCTTATTTTCTTTTCCTGAAGAGGCTTGTCGTTATTCTCGAAGACGATCGGCTAGATGTGTTTAAGGGTATTTTAATGCTCTTGTGGCCTAGTAGTTGCTTCGCATGTAGGATGCCCTCCATCCTCACATATTCCACTGTCGCCTTCCAACGTCTCAAAGTGTGGAAGCAGATCCGCCTTATTCCCTTGGGTTTCCAAGTTTATGGGCTATTCTTTTGCGCTGCTCCCGAAATGACTTTTCGAGGTAATGGACGTTTTTATAGTCGAATACTCCTTTAGACGTTTTAGGCAGGTTGCTGATCATCGCTACAAGATTGTTTGATCTCTCGAATATCCTCGGGTTGTTCCCCTTTCAGGCGTTATCCTCACCGCGTTGTCCCAATGTTAATGCCTATCCACCTCAACTTGAACACTTACCGCCGCCTGACGAATGGGAAGGGCCTGCGAGAGGGCGTGTAGGCGCTCGTTCAGCTATAGGGATCGAGGAAGGGGTAAGGAAAACGAATATTTTGGAAAAACGCCCCCCAGAAGCCTATTTAGAAAACTCTTTTAACTATCAGTACAGAAATGCCCTCTTTCAATCCTCCCTTAACGGGCCTTCTTTCGAACCAATTGGGTTCTATTAAGTTAGTTTGGTAATGTTT
>CAZTBK010000009.1:0-19991 GCA_964611975.1 uncultured Candidatus Bathyarchaeia archaeon
CGGAGTGGTTACGCGCTAGGGGTTTCGACATAGGATCTTACGCGAGGAGGGGAGTGTCAACTACCCCTCCCCATCGGAAGGGGCTTGCAGGTGAATCATATGGGTCATCCCGAGGTCGCCATTCATCCCCACGTTAGGCCCGTTGACCGGTGCCCGCCCAGGGCGAGCCAGCTCGACCCTGGGTACGCCCGAACCCCCTCACCCGCCTCGGCCTGGAGCCTCATCCGGGCCTTCGGGCATCCAGGCCGCATCCAGCCGTTTCTCCCTACGGGAGTGCCTTGACTTTGAAGGTGGAAAGCATGTATTTAAATTTAACCTCAATTCATCCCCGCCCTCTCGGACGGGGTATCCTTGAGGTGATCTGATAAAAATCCGATCTTTCATTTTTCAACTATCTTTGCTGTGGCTTGAAGGTACTGTTTATAAACGATCTTGAACAATTAAGGTAAAGACTAATCTCTCATAAAAACGTAAGAGCGATAAACCTCCTTTTCACTGTTAAGTAAGGGGCGACCTCAGGATGAGAATACCTGGAATAAGACGGTACGTTATTGACAATCTGAAGTTCATGTTCAAACCTACATCTGTAGCCGTAATAGGCGCCTCAAGAGACCCAAAGAAAATAGGTTATCAATGCCTCAAAAACCTGATCGATGGTGGATATGAAGGGAGAATATTCCCGATAAACCCAAACGCAGATGAGTTACTGGGGCTAAGGTGCTATCCCAGCGTCAAGAGTGTAAAAGAGGACATAGACTTGGCGCTCGTGGTGGTTCCTGCAAGGCTTACGGAACGAATAGTGACAGAATGTGCCGAGAAGCATGTTAAGACGATCGCGATGATTACGTCTGGCTTCAGCGAAGTTGGGAACAAAGAGTTAGAAGATAAGATCGTAGGGATTTGCAGAAAGAACAAGATCCCGCTCTTGGGGCCGAACATCGTAGGCGTAGCCGATACTTCTGTAAAATGTAACGCGAGCTTCTGCCAATCTCTCCCATATCCAGGTCACATAGCGTTCATATCTCAGAGTGGTGCGCTTGCAATCGCACTGGTCGGATGGACTTGGAAGTTCAAGATCGGCCTGTCAAGCTTGGCCAGCATCGGGAATAAGGCCGACGTCGATTTTTCAGAACTGATATTATACTATGCTGAGAGGGATGAAAATACGCGTTGCATCTGCATGTATATCGAAGGAGTAGACGCCGGCCCAGAGTTCATAGAAGCGTGCAAAAGAGCATATGTCAAGAAGCCCATAATTGCCTTAAAGGCCGGCGTCTCAGAGCGAGGGACAGTTGCCGCTGCGTCGCACACCGGCTCACTTGCTGGCAGCTCAAAGATATATATGGCGGCGTTTAAACAGGGATGTGTAATCCCTGCTGAGAACTTAACGGAGATGTTCGATAGGGCGCTAGCGCTGTCATTACAACCTCCTATGATGGGTGATATGTGTATGGTCATCACGAACGGAGGGGGAGCTGGGGTATCAGCGACCGATGCGGCTGAAAAATATGGCATTCCGCTACATGAGACTCCGGAGGATCTAAAAGATAAAGCTAGAAAATTCATGCCCCCGTTCGGGAGCGTTAAGAACCCGATCGACCTGACCGGGATGGGCACAAAGGAGTGGTATGAAGGAGCGATAACTGTTGCCCTAGAACACAAGGAAGTCGACAGCGTGGCGGTATTGTACTGCCATACCGCTATCACTGATCCCATGGGTATTGCGGAAGGCATATATTCCGCGGTCACGAGGTATAAGGGTGTGAAAAAACCCGTCGTAGCCTGCTTTATAGGCGGTGTGGAGTGCGATGAGGCCTCTAACTGGTTAAAGGAGAGGGGCATCCCATCATACCCGAGCCCGGAGAGAACCATGACAGCGATGGGGGCATTAAGGGAGTATGGAAGGTTCCTAGAGAGGGGTAAAGTTGAGCGATAGGGTTAGTAAAATCATAAGCGAGGCTTTTTCAGAGGGCAGGACATGGCTTTTGGAGCCTGAAGCAAAAGAGGTATGCCAAATTTACGGAATCCCAGTCACGAAGTTTAAGGTCGCTAAGAGCAAGAAGGAGGCCACGAAGTTTGCCGAAGAGATCGGATACCCTGTAGTTTTAAAGATAGTTTCGCCTGACGTCATCCACAAGACCGACGTCGGTGGCGTCATGTTGAACCTTAAGGACAGCGATCAGGTGTTAGAGGCTTACGACAGGATCATAAAGAATGTGAAAAACTATAGATCCGATGCCCGCATAAGAGGAGTTCTAGTCCAAGAGATGGCCCCAAGCTCCACTGAGGTCATCGTTGGTGAAATCAGGGATCCGCAGTTTGGGCCTTCCATCATGTTTGGTTTAGGTGGGATATTCGTTGAGGTCCTAAAGGACGTATCGTTCAGGATAGTCCCCATAAGTGAAACAGACGCCAGAGAGATGATCAGCGAGATAAATGGTTTCCCTGTGCTCTCTGGCTATCGTGGAAGACCCCCATCCGATGTGGAGAGCCTAGTCGACATAATCTTGAGAGTCTCTCGCCTCGTCAGTGAACATCCGGATATAGATCAATTAGATTTAAATCCTATATTCGTTTATCAGAAGGGAGCGAAGGTCATCGATGCCAGGATTATATTAAAGAAACGATCACCTAATCCTGGCCGATGAGCGTATAAACATATAGGCTAATTGTTAAGCGTGAATGAGATTGAACGTGGAGCCAATCAGAAGGTTAACTGAGGAGATAATCAACCAATACAACAGGAAACCAACGGGGTGGAGCGTGCTTGTTGACAGAAGAGGTAACATCATCATCCTAGGCCCTAGCTCAAGCTACTGGCTGAGGTTGATCTGGCTCAACCCTCATAAATATACAGGTGTAGGGATCAGAATAGACAGTCCAAGGGAAATCCGCGAGATGGTGGAAGGAACCCCGCCTTACGGGCTCCGCCCATTGCCGAAGGGGAGCGTTCGAAGGCTGGTTGGCGCAATCCGAAGAAACGACAGGTTAGAAGCCAGCTTCATTAAGAGGTTGTTAAACATAACTCCGGTTTCAACTATCGAGTTACGAGAGAGGCGACCAGAAGCGGTATTAGGTGGGCCCGTGATAACTCATAGGGACCTCAGCATTATCTCTGAGGGACAGAGGAAACTCGAAAGAAAATTGGCCTTAGAGGCGGAGAGGCTTTTCAGGAAGAGATACCCTTTGAGATCAGGGATTTATGCCTAAGATTCCTGAGATATGAGGCAAAAATTAAGATCCACTTGTTACTCCTATATGTCCCCCCTCGCTATTTTGAGATAGATGAGGCTTATCCTGCCCTCGCAAGAAGGGTCCCATGCGTCAATGGGACGCATGAGATAGCGGAGATGTGAGCCCAGCCGAACCAGCGCATGCGGGATGGCTAAAGCCACCCTTAAACGCCAGAAGCCCCTACGAAAGCTGGGGAGGCTCACATAGAAGATGGCTCAAGATCCGCTACCCTATGGCTCTTAAGTTTCGGGAGGATGAGCCCAAATACCTCTGCACATTTCTTGTCATTAAGTTCATTAGAATGGTAAAGGACTGGGCTTATTTTTCACTAGGATGATCTCAAACTACGCTCTCGGCGCACGCAGGAAAAGGGACATTTTCTGCCTCGCGGTAACTAAACTAAAAATAAAAGGCGATAAAAATAAAAAAGGGAAGGGGGATACTGCTTCCTCGATCGTTCTTGCTGAAAGTTGGAACTTGCGGATGGACAAGAGTTTATCAAGCCTTCCCTAAATCGGAAGGGGAAAGCCTTTTACAATCCTATGCACGGCATTTTCCAGTCGTTGAAATCAACAGCAGCTACTACAAATATCATAAAGTCAGCACATACAAAAAATGGAAGGAAGAGACTCCTGATGGCTTTGAGTTTACCGTAAAGTGTCATAAGTTCATTTCACAGAGGCCAAAGCTCGAACCGACAGGGGAGATGCTCCGATCATTTCAGAGGGTTGTTGAGGGGGCTAAAGCGTGCAATGCAAAAGCGATCCTGATCCAGACTCCAAAGAGTTTAAGAGCCACCGATGAGGTCCTAAATAAAGCAGAAGAGTTCTTCAAATCCATAGATCCAAGGGGCATACCTGTCGTATGGGAGACCAGAGGGGAGAGCTGGGAAAAGAATGAGAGCCGAAGAAAGCTTGCCCTTATGTTAGAAAAGTGCGGGATTACGCATGTGACAGACCTACTTAAGATCGACCCCGCCTTCGTTGAGGATATCGCATACTTCAGGTTACATGGCCTGCCGGGCTATAACCTAAAGTACACATATGCTAATTCGGAGCTAAGGAGGCTTTATGAGAAGGCCAGAGAATACGATGGAAAAGTAAAAACAGTCTACATCTTCTTTAACAATTACGCGATGTACAGGGACGCAGAGAGATTCATGCACCTCATGAGAAGCGGTGAATTGCCCCCATCCCCCTTCGGCCCTAAGTCCGTTTTCTACGCTTTAAGGCCATTCAGAGGCTGGCCGATCACTAAGGAGATGTTATTAGAGAGGTGCGGAGGGTGGTTTGTATGGGTGAAGCCCAATAAGAGTGTGAAGTTAAGGGAGATATTAAAACACATCAGCAGCAGGGAGTACGCTGATTTGGATGACCTGGAAAATGAGGTTAAGAAGATCTGGGGCAGGATAGGTTTTCAATAAGTTATAAGCGGGGGTGCTATGTTGTTAGTCATGGAGGGTTAGGTTTTGTCTCTCAAACCTGAGGATATAGCTTCTGCCGTGGATGTAGATTTTGAGGAGGTGAAGGAGCATTGGAACACCTACAAGCTGAGCGATGGGACGACGCTAAAGATCAAGTTAGTTTTAAGGGGCGTTAAGAGGTTGAAGAAATTTAACCCCGATGGGTCGCCGATCTACGTCATCAACAGCATAAACGTGGTGAGAGCTCTGAATGTCCCGGAAGAGCTGAAGGGAAAGCCATTCTTGCCCAAAAAACCACCGAGCAGCCAGTACGTATGATGCGCTCTGGGATGCAACTTCCTCATGCTCATTAACCTTAGCCTCTACCTTTTCAACGTAATGCTGAACTCCTACGAGAGGCACGAGCCCCCTATATTTTCTCGCTCACACTCGGCGCTTGATGAGGTGCGCTAAGTTCTCTATTTTTATAAGGTATACAATTATTTGTGAATTATTCACTCACGGGTGACGCATATTTCTGTTCGATCATTGAAAGGAATTTGAATAAAAGATTAAATTCAATCGTCAAAATTTGGACTTTTAAATTAAAAAAATAAAAAATCAAAAATGGAAAGAGGAGAATGGAAAATAGAAGGAAGTTGGCATACCATCATGTGATTTTTGGGCCGATGTTCTCCGGTAAGACAAGAGAAATGCAGAAGATATATTCAAGGGAGAAAAGCAGGAAGAGAAAAATTCAGGTCTTTAAAAAATATATCGATAAACGATTTAAGGGCATCAGGTCGCATGATGGGGTGAAGTTCGACGATAAGGACGTGTTCATAGCAAAGGATGCCGATGACATAGAGAGGCAGTTACATGATGATACGGAGATCATCATGATCGATGAAGCCCAGTTTTACTCTAAAAAACTGGTCGAAAAGATCAGGGAATGGGTAGAGGAACGTGGGATAACCGTCATAACCACCGTGCTCCCGACGGACTATAGGGGTGAAACTTTTGGTATAGCGGGAGATCTATTAGCTCAAGCGGACAAGCATACACCTCTAACGGCGATATGCGAATACGGGGATGGCAAATGTAATAATCCAGCTACGAGGAGCTTTAGGAAGGCTCGCAGTAAGAAGAGGATCTTGATAGGAGGTCATGAGGCGTATGTTCCGATGTGCAGGCAGCACTTCGCAGAGAGCATGAGGTTAAGGGGAAAAAACCGAGGTACGGCATAGCCCAAAAGTTGACTTATTATACTTTCACGCCTGCCTTTCAAGGACGTAGAAACCGTCTATGATCTTAAGCCTTAAACCACTTGAACATCAGGTATCGGATTTCCCCTTTCCTCGGCTTTGGGACGGCTATTATAAACCTTTTCCTGACGGTCGTTGCTAATCTTCCAGCTCTCACAATCTCGGTCGAGGTTATAATCTCCTTGGGCTCCTTTACTGAGACTAAGTATGGAGCATGATCTATTCCGGGGCCATGCTCATACACCGCATAATCACACCCGAACTTAATTCCAGGCAGGACTACGTACCCGCTTTCCCTTAGATCCTTGTACACCATGTACTTTAGCTTGAATCTCTCGTAAACTTTAGCTGCATGCCTCCTCAGAGCTTTAGCGCTCACCATCTGCTTTTCGGGACCTTTGTAAACCTTAATTAATCCCTTCTCAAGTAAGTAGAGCCCCTCTATTAGGTCGATGTTGAGCGGCGTATCGAACTCCGCTACCTTTGGCTTAGGTATCCCTACGGGCTTTCCGTAGAAGCCAAGGCTAAAGAGCTTAGATCCCTCCTTGGGGTCCCAGACGACCAGCCTGTTCCCCAGAAGCTCGGCCTTAAATGGCTCTCTCGATCCGCTCACGTCTCATGACCTTCCTTAGAGGCTGATAGCTAAAATTCTAACGTAATCCGTTGCCTCTTCAGCCTTATCTGCTATGTTCTCTAGAAACAGGGCAGCCTCCCTCAACAGAAGCTTTAAGCTCATATCCATCTCGGCATCTATGATTTTCATGTCCAGATCTCTGTAAATCTCATTAACAACGTACTCAGCGATCTCAACGTTTTCAGCTAGTTTAATCGTTTTCTCACGACCGTACTTCAAGGAAAAGATGGTCTCCCTCAAGTTCACGACGGCCCTAAGGACGTTCTTGGCCATGTTCAAGAAGCCCTCCCGGATCTCTTCGTCCAGTCTGGCCTTTCTCTTGACAACCTCAGAAAACCTAAAGGCGGCCTCCTCACTTAACTCGACGATTTGATTGACCTGGGTGACCAACCTCAGCACGTCATCGCGGCAGAGTAAAAGCATCCCTGCCTCAGCTAGCTCGTTCAACAGCTCGCGCTTCAACTCAGCAGCGTCATCCTTTAGACTCCTGATCTGAAGGAGCCGATCGTTCACCCCCTCTGAGCTCCTCTTAGACGATAAGTCCTCGACCGTTCCCATCAGTTCTCTCACGCCTTGAAGAACCTTTCTGACGTGATCTTGACATATGCCGAGCACTATTCGCCTCACTTGTTCCTCCGTATCCCCAGGAAAGGCCAAGCTCGTACCACCAAAGCCCTGATCATATACATAATAGGAGGACGTGAACTTAAAAGATAACCGCCCTCATTGAGCGCAAATTTCACCGTCAAAACCTGAAATTAACTAAATGGTGCGCCCAGCTCATCAAACTCGATCGATCCCCTAAAGAAGCTTCTTAGTAGGCCCGGCAAAGCGTCGATGTTCGCCCTGACCTGTCTCCAGGAGTCTCTATCCCTAAGAGTTACCGTCCCATCCTCTAGGGTCTCATAGTCAACTGTGATGCAAATGGGAACACCTATCTCATCTGCCCTAGCGTATCTCTTCCCAATCGAACCGGAGTCGTCATAATTGGCCACGAACCCCTCACTGATCATTAGTTCATAGACCTTCTTGGCAACTTCCTGTAAGCCGTCCTTCTTCATTAAGGGGAAGACCGAAACCTTTACGGGGGCCACATCCCTTGGTAGCCTGAGGATCACCCTTCCATTCCTCTCTGAGTAAGCATACTCAAGGACAGAGTAGAAGATTCTGTCAACGCCGAACGAGGGCTCGATCACGTGAGGTATGAAGTATCTGCCTTTAACCACCTCCTTTGCCTCATAGAACCTCAGATGCCTCGTTTCCAGTTTCACAGGCTGAGGGCCTGGAAGCTCGTAAAAGCCCTCCTCATCCAAACATCTCTTGACGATCGCTGGATCACTCCTAGAAAGCAGATCCAGAATTACAGAGGCGCGATCCTCACCAAACTCACTTTTAATTAGCCCTTCATTGGGCCTCATGATTAACCTCTTGACAGCTCTAGGTTTATCAAAGGGCTTAAAGACGCGTAGGTCGGATCCACTGTAAATCATATGCCTGCTCAGGTCAAAGTCCGATCTATACGCATGGCCTGAAACCTCCGTCCACCCCCAACGTTCGAGCCAAACTTCCTGATCGAATGTCTGCCTTGAGTAGTGAGCTCGCTCCGTAGGCAGCTGCTCCCTAAGGCGTTGTTTCTCGGGAGGTATGCCGAGCTCCTCCAAGTACTTCACAGCAAGGGCCAAAAAGTATGCCTGGACCTCATTTTTGATCAATCCCCTTTTGAGGGCCTCACCGATCGTAGTCTCGATGACTTTATTTGTTTTCCTCGACTGCTCTCTCGCCGTCAGGATGCGAACCCTTCTGTCCTTGACCTTCTCGATTTTAGGGTAACTCATATGCTCTGGATCTACGAATATCTCATAGTCTATAATTGTGAACTCCCTGAGCCTAATGGGCCCCTTCCTTGGCGCGATCTCATTCCGCAAGCACCTGCCAACCTGCGCAATACCAAGCGGGAGCCTCTCCCTCTCAGCCAAGTAGAGTCTTTTGAAGTTCACGAATTGCGCTTGAGCAGCCTCAGGTCTGGCGTAACCTGTGACCCCCCGTTCATACGGTCCGATCGAGACTTTGAACATTAAGTTAAATGGCTTAGATCGGCTTAACCTGCCGCCGCACTCTGGGCACCTCACTTCGTTGCTCTCGATCAGGCGATCTAGGTCCTCCCCCCTCATCCCCTCTTCAACTTTAATTCCACGATCTCTCAGCAAGAGCTCTGTTCGATACGTTCGGCCACAGAAAGGACATTCGGTCATGAGGTCTGTGAAGTGCGCGATGTGGCCGGAAGCCTCGAAGATGCGTTTAGGCATGATTATAGGAGACTCGATTTCCACCATCCCTTCGTTTAGAACAAACATCCTCCTCCACTTGTCCACGAGATTGCGCTTAAGGATGGAACCCAATGGGCCATAATCAAAGAAGCCGCTAACCCCACCGTATATCTCGAATGAGGGGAAGAATATCCCACGTCTTCTCCCTAGTTCGACGATCTTGTCGTATACATCCATTTTTTTGCGCCCCTTTTAGTTATAGCCAATTAGGAACGTTATGAGAAGCTCCCCATATTTTATTGAGATCCATCGAACCGATCTTATCTGAGCCCATCACCCTTTCTCGATGGAAAAATATTAATTTGTGTTTTTACGATATTTTAGTACAATTCAGTAGTTATAAGTCCTATTCTCCTAAGTTAATGCTTTTAATTGTGATGGATGATTGTTCTAGTGGGGATTCTGTTAGCTCAAAAATGCTTTGATGAGGCGTGAGTTAGTAAATGGTCAAAAAGCGCAAGGGCGGGGCTTCCATGATCTACGCCGCCCTCAGCCACCCCATTCGAAAGAGGATAGTCGACAAAATTAGGGAGGATGGCAAAGTTGGGTTCAAAGACCTTAAGGAGGAGCTACACGTCAGCGTTGGGACCCTTTACTACCACCTCGATAGCCTCGGCGACTTGATCACCCAGGATAGCGACAGGAAATACATGCTAACAGATAAGGGCTTGATGGCTCTCAAGATGTTCGATTCCAACGAGGAGAGGCTGGAGTCGAGAATGATTAAAAGGCCATTGACCCCCTCCCTCGTCAACTACTTGATGGGTTTCTTCCTGCCAAAGTGGCTGTTCGCATACCTCTCCTCTTCCCCGAGAAGGGGATTAATGGAGGCCCTAGCGATCTTAACTATAGGGTCGACATCCTCTATGGTAGCGGGTTTAGAACCCATACTCTTCTTCTACAACAGCAGGCCGAGGATCCCATCTTACCAGATCTTCCTTGAGTTTTGGGTCGATTGGATAGTGATCTTCGTGCTGTGTGAGGCCCTGACCTATCTGTTCTACCGGAGAAGCGAGGAACACCTCAGTTTGCTCTCCGGTGTGGCCTTTTCATACCTGCCGATGATAGGATACTCCTTGATTTGGTGGTTATGCAAGGTTTTAGATCCCAGGCTCCTGCTGAACCCGTTAGCTTGGAGGGTTCTCATGCTAGTGTTGCAAGTTTGGTCGATCGGTCTGTTATCCATAGCCATAAGCATCTCCAAGGCTTTAAGGATCGATAGAGCGGCCGTGGTGAGCTTTCTAATACAGTATTTGAATATATTCTATGTCCTCTTATTCATGATAGAATTCCTCTAGATCATCTAGCCTTCAGCTTTTTAACTATGGGGGGCCGGATTTTCCTTAGAACTCTATAGCCACAGATCGGGCACTTTATCTCAGGGACCATCGAGAGTTCCTCTGCTGTCACTCTGGCCCCACATTTCAGGCACTCATACACTATCCCTCTCGGCCCTCTCTTCTCCTCAGTCACTAGCTATCACCATTCCTATCCGGCATCCTTCTCCTTTAAGTTAAGGCTTTTATGATGTATAAAAGATCCTATTGCTTAATTATCTCCAGCGCCTTCTTAAATTCGTCCGTCCCTGCCTCCTTTAGCATCTCGTAGATTAACATCTCCGTTGAAGCTAAGGTAACCCCCTCTCGTCGCATCCTTTCTATGGCTGTTGTTAAGTCCTCCTTCCTCCTTGAGGATATCGCATCACTTATTACGTAGATCTTAAACTTATCCAAGCCACATAGGGCGGTCTGGATCACGCAAATGTGCGCCTCGATCCCCACCAGGATGAGTGTGGTGGTATCTATCTCCTCGAGCTTCCTTCTGAACTCCTCCGAAAGAAAGCAATTAAATGAAAGTTTTTCGATCGGCCTTACACTTGGGATGAGCTTTCTTATGGGATCTACTGTCCTGCCTAGACCCTTCGGGTACTGCTCTGTCAAGATTATCGGCATCCCTATAATCTTTGCGAACTTTACAAGCTTTGTAATGTTCTTTATGATCACCTCTTTGTTGACCACTCTTTGTATCAGTTTATCTTGGACATCGATGATCGCTAGAACCGCCCCCTCCCGACTTATCAGCCTTGAACAAATCATCTTAGATGTCTCTTGTTTTTTCCCTTTCATAATTTCATATCGGTGCTCCCTTAAGATCTTTAGCGGGGGACCCCCTATACCATTCGACGAGTTTAGTCAAACCCTCCTTGAGAGGGACCTTCGGGACATAACCCAAAAGCTTTCTCGCCTTGCTTATATCAGCATAGCTATGCATAATATCGCCAGGTCTGGCCTCTTCATGCCTTGGCTTTAAATGCCTCTTCCCCATTATATATAGAAGTATTTCAGCCAACTCATTTATCGTGGTTGGTTTGCCAGTAGCTATATTGAAGGCCTCGCCCGCAATACCTTTTCTGTTTAAGGACAATAACGTGGCCTCGACCACATCTTGTATATTTACGAAATCCCTCGTTTGGTGCCCATCACCGTATATTGTCGGCGGCTTATTCTCCAAGAGAGCCTCCACAAAATTCACAATCACACTACCATAGGGCCCACCAGTCTGTCTTGGGCCGTAAACGTTGAAGTACCGCAGTGAAATGGCCTCAAAACCGTAGGTAAGGTAGAATGATCTGCAGTATTTCTCAGCCATCAGCTTTGAGGTCGCGTAAGGTGACATTGGTCTGGGTGCCATTTCCTCGCTCTTCGGTAGTTTTCCATTTTCCCCGTAGACAGCTGCTGAGGAAGCAAAAACGAAGCGTTTGACGCCTGCATCTAGGCCTGCTTTAAGCAAATTTAAGGTGCCTACTGCGTTAACCTCGTTTGTGAGATGCGGATCTTCAATCGATTTAGTGACGCTGACAAGTGCGGCCTCATGTATGATCGCATCCACATCGCGCACCGCCAGCTTAACTGCTTCGCGGTTTCTGACGTCCCCCTTTATGAAATGAAATTCTTCCTTTCCAAGGTGCTGCGCTATGTTACCCATTTTCCCCGAGTACAAGTTATCTAGGACGTATACCTCAAGGTCTTGCGCGATCAGGGCATCCACTACATGGCTTCCAATGAAGCCCGCGCCTCCTGTGACCAAGACCTTCTCCAGCCGCAAAGCGCTCTGCTCCCTTTATGGATGGTTTTTGAGCTTTATTCATTTTTCCTTCTTTAGGGTGTCAAATTATCATAGTGATTTAAGGCGATGATCTAACTGGTATTCTTTTATAAAAAATAGTGAGGGGGAGGGTTGTGGCCAAAGGGCTTTTTAAAAAAATACTGGAAGATGAATTAGGCGTCGAGAAAGCGAATACCATACCGAAGTCCTTTGACATCGTCGGCGATATAGCCGTGATAAGGCTCCCAGAGGAAGCCAAGAAATATAAGCGTACCGTAGCTGAGGCGATCATGAAGGTTGATAAGCACGTGAAAACGGTTCTGAATCAAGTAAGCCCGGTCCACGGTACCTTAAGGCTCAGAGAACTTGAGTGGGTCGCTGGTGAGAGAAGGACAGAGACCATCCACCACGAATTCGGATGTGCCTATAAGGTAGACTTGACGAAGGCTTACTTCTCCCCAAGGCTGTCGTATGAGAGAAACAGGATAGCGATGCTTGTCAAACCAGGGGAGATAGTCGTCAACATGTTCGCTGGAGTGGGATGTTACTCAATAATTATCGCGAAGAAAAGCAAGGCCGCGAAGATATACTCAATCGATATAAACCCGGACGCTGTTAGGCTGATGAAAGAAAACGTAAAGTTAAACAGAGTTGAATATCGTGTGATTCCAATTTTGGGAGACGCGGAAAGGGTGATCGAGGAGAAGCTGAGGGGCATCGCAGATCGCGTGCTCATGCCTCTGCCGGAGAGGGCATATGATTACATCGAAGTGGCCAACTCGGCCCTGAGGCCAGACGGTGGGTGGATACACTATTATGATTTTATACACGCGAGAAAGGATGAAGATCCAAGGAGAAAAACGATCGAGAAGACCTCGGAAAGGTTAGAGGAGCTAGGCATAAAATTTGAGATACCTTTCTCTAGGGTCGTTAGGAATGTTGGCCCGAACTGGTATCAAGTTGTCTTAGATATCCTAATTTTCAGAGGAACTTAAGCTGTCATGTGATAACAGAAGGTCTGGCTCCGGTAACTCTTCGGGGATGCCTGTTGAGTACCTCCTCTTCTGCTCCTCACTTTTCCCTATAGGCTCTTCATGAGCCTTGTTAGGGGACGGCTTACGGCTACATATAAGGGACTGTTGAACCTGAACCCAGGCCCCCGTCTGAGCAGGTTTATAGAGTACCGCAAGAAAATCCCCGCTTTAGCGGGGAGATTAATTGCGGTCAGGTTTAAATACGTGTCCGCCGTCTTTAAGCATGGCACGTTGCCGATGACGGGGCCGTGTCCGCTCTGAGGATTGGGGTAGCCCGTGCCTCAACGAGAGACACGGGATGGCGGAGGTGTGAGCCCAGCTGGACCAGCAGATGCGAGGAATGGCGTAAGGCCATCCTTAAACGCTGGAAGCCCCCTGCTTCAGTAGGGGGAGGCTCACACAGGCCACGATATGACTATTCTCCTTTAGACCGCACAACCCATACTTCACAAACTCATTCGAGTATTTGACCAGCTTTCTCTATCTTCACGGCCCTCCAGTCGAGGAACATTCCTCTCAAAGTATCCGTAACCAGCCTTTTTAAGCTTGGAAAGATCGAAAACCCCAGCCTCTCGATCAGAACTCACAAGTTGTGACGTTGTCCTCATTCAACTCTATCGCCAACGTACCCTTTAGGCTCGGCGACCTTGACTGCTTGCATAGCTACAAAAGCCATGACAGAAGACATTTAAGGGTTTTCTGAAGGGTTACCAGAACCAAAAACCGAAAAATTTATATAGAAGAAATGTTAACTCATTGCCACCGGGCCAGAGTTTCCAACCCTCAGTCGATCTGAAAATATTTGATGAAGATTTCTCTGAGCTGACAGTTCCAGACCTCTGGCCAGCCATATTAATGGGGAAGGCGGCCATGGTAAAGAAAGAAAATTACCTTTATAGACGTCCCATCAGATGTCCAGAGTGCGGTAGCAGGGATCTCATCGAAGACTATGAGAGGGGAGAGATCGTCTGTGGGCATTGCGGCTTAGTGATAAGGGAAGGTATCATGGACGTAGGCCCGGAGTGGAGGGCATTCACGAAGGAGGAGATGGAGGAGAGGAGCAGGGTCGGGATACCCTTCTCGCTCGCTCTCCATGACAAAGGCCTCTCAACAGTGATAGGTAAGACGGGCACGGATGCCTTTGGGAAGAAGATACCGGCGTCGACCAGGCTTCAGATGCTTAGGTTGAGGAAGTGGCAGATCAGATCTAAGGTTCACTCTTCGATCGATAGAAATCTCGCCCAAGCAATGGCTGAGCTAGATAGGCTCGCGGACAAGGTTCGGATACCAGACTCAGTCAAGGAAAAGGCCGCCTTAATTTATAGAAGAGCGCTAGACAGGGGACTGGTCAGGGGTCGCTCGATATTGGCCATAGTTACAGCATCTCTCTATGCAGCATGCAGGCTCTCACAGACGCCTAGGACGTTGAAGGAGATCTCAGCGGCCAGCTTAGCTAAAGAGAAGGATATAGCTCGATGCTACCGCTTATTGTTGTCTGAGCTTAACCTTAAGATGCCCATCATAGATCTGAAGAGGCGGATCCCAAAGATCGCCTCAAGAATCGGCCTTAGTGAAAGGACCCAGCAAACAGCGATCAGGATTATAAAAATGGCCGAGAAAAAACATGTGGTGGCCGGAAAGGAGCCTATGGGCTTAGTTGCAGCTGCACTTTACATAGCATGCGTCTTAAATGGTGAGCGAAGGACCCAAAAGGAAGTGGCAGAAGCAGCTGAGGTGACTGAGGTCACGGTTAGAAACAGGTATAGGGACCTGAGGGAGAGCCTTGATCTTGACATCTAACCCTCCTAGGCATGCTAGGGCCTTCTAGGGTCGTTAAAACTACCCTCGTTCAGTGAATCTCTATGTTATTCTCTTGGAACCCTAGCTGAGTTAGGTATTTTTTCGCCTTCTCCCTTTGATCGCCCTGCAGTATGATCTGGTTATTTTTTGCCGTCCCACCGCAAGCGCAAAAGTTCTTAAGCTTCTGGGCGATCCTCTTCAGGTCATTAGGTTTGTCAGATGCCCCCTCAATTACTGTTACCGCCTTCCCCCATCTCCTTGTCTCGCATCTGATAGTTATCCTCTGCTGCTCTCTGGTTATGGTACCGCAGACACATATATCTTTTGGAAGCCCGCAAACTGGGCAGATTTCTACCATGCTTAAACTTCTGAACTCCTTTTGGTAGTAAAAAGAGATATTATAGATATATTTAATATTTTCTCTCTCTGGCATGGAATCGTTATAAATCTGTTCTGAGCATATATATGGTGCTTTGGTGGTGCTGGGATGTCGGGTTTGAGGATGAAGTGCAAGATAGTGACTTTTGAGGAGGTCCACGACATGGTCAGGCGTGTTTCTGAGAAGGTGAAGGCATCTGGCTACAGGCCTGACACGATCGTCGGGATCGCTCGCGGAGGGTGGATTCCGGCCAGGTTGATGTGTGATTTCCTCGGGATGACCGACTTGGTCAGTTTGAAGGTTGAGCATTGGGTTGAGACCGGTAAGACGAAAGATGAGGCCACTATAAAATATCCGCTTGTGGCGAATTTTCGCGGTCGGAAGATACTTGTTGTTGACGACATCACCGACACTGGTAAGAGTCTGATCGTTTCCACGGAGCATCTGAGGAGGTTGAACCCTGAGGAGGTGAGGGTTGCGGTGATGCAGTATATTCCTGAGTCCAAGTTTAGGCCTGACTACTTCGCTGAGATAGTGAAGATATGGACCTGGTTCATATATCCGTGGAATTGGATTGAGGACACGAGTACGCTGATAGTCAGGCTTTTGGGTACGGATAAGGATCAGGCGTGGGGTGTGGATGATATAAGTAATGGTTTGAAGGAGTCCTTTGAGATCGAGTGGGACAGGGAGATGCTCGAGTACATCTTGAAGGTTATGCTTGAGAGGGGGCAGATTGAAAGGTTGAGTGGGCCTCATGGTGCTTCTTACAGATTGAAGAGCGGGGCCGTCGTCAAGTTTTAGCGTTTCGTTACGTTTTTATGTGATGCTTGATATTGTGTGGTCAGGGGTATTGGGTATTTGAGTGAAGATAAGTGGATCGTTGGTTGCAGGAAGATCCTCGAGAATTTAAGGAAGAACGCCTCAAGGAAGGACAAGGACAGGCTGGACCTGGTGAAGTCGATAAGGTACTCCATGAGGGCTCTAAATAGGAGTTTGATGGGTTGGTGGCAGTGGGTCAATAGCCCTGAGATGATGGCCAACTTCACGCGCGAGGAGTTAGAAGAGATGGACAGGACCCTAAACCAGTATGTGACCTCCTTCATCGAGTACGACATCAAAATGACGAGCCTCGGCTCTAGATTTAGAAAGAAGGAAGAGGTCAGGAAAGGTAGGGAAAGGCTCGTGGTATGAGGGGTTATCTCATACAGGTGCCCTCTGGCTTGTCCATGCTTTTGTGCCCTTTTTCCTTGAAGAGGAGCTTTAGTATCTTCTCCCCTCCCTCCTTTAGGGAGTCCACCACAAGATCCGCCCCCTCCTCCTCCAGCTCCTCCCTCGCATAGGCTCCTGATGCGACGGCCACGCACCCCATCTTGGCAGCTCTGGCGGCCCTCACGCCGAATATGGAGTCCTCTACAACGAGGCAGCATTCTGGCCGGACATTCAACATCCTAGCTAATGATAGAAATATTTCCGGGTCTGGCTTTGGTCTGAGGACGTCATCGGCTGTGACCACCGCGTCGAAGTACCTCTTGAGGGACTTCTCCGAGAGGAGCTTGTTGATGACCTTTCTGGGGCTCATGGTCGCCAGACCGACCCTCACTTTGCCATGGAGCGTGTCAAGCAGCTCGACCGCTCCTTCGAAGAGATCTACTGTCCCAGTCAGCTTTGCCTGTAAATCGACCTTCCTTTCAATTAGTCTCTTCAGCTCCTCATCATCAAGCATGACGCCGTGCCTCCTCAATGCCTCCTCAAAGATCCTCCTTGTCCCGATGCCTATCCTTCTCTCTATGAACCCATCACTGACCGCGCAATTGACCTCTGACAAGACCCTTCTAAACAACCTCACGATGACGTCCTTGGTGTCAGCTAACGTCCCGTCCCAATCGAATATTACCGCCTTAAACATCCCTGACACTCAGAGAGGACCAAGCGCATGCGTCGTATATTACATTTACGCACCGCGCAGATCGGATTAGAGGAGGGATGCTCGATAGGACTCTCATTTGCCCACTCTTAAACTTTCATCGTAATGACATTGATGCCTGAAGATCCTTAGTTTTCTTGCGAATCCCCTTTGCTTTTTCTTTGAAAAGTTAAGTATATGACCCCTTTGCTCTCTTAAAGAAAATAAGTTTGTTTTCTCCATGATTTCTAGAATTCTGCCCTTCTTCATACGAAAGCAAAACCAGCATGATCAAGAATGCCGCTATGACGATTTTCCTTTCCATTTTTGTCTACTTCCTTTTTCACCTATTGACATTATGATCTTTTCTAGAGGACAAGTCCGCTCCAAACAGCGGACATATAAACTAGCTAGCAACTGCGCAGCTCACAGCAGAACGCGATAAGACCTTAATTAAGTATGAGAAAATAATATTCCTCGCTGCATCCCAAGTTGAGGGAAGAAGAACAACCTGTCCATAAAAAGATGATAAGGGCTAACGGTAAGCGCACCATTTTTGACAGGGTTCAGAGCCCATAGAGCCTAGAATACTTTTGGCTCAAGTAATTGAAGTACGGGTTGATGCTGAGCCCCCCTCCCGTGACCTTCTCGATCAATTCCAAGGGATCGTACAGGTTCCCATAGCTGTGGATGTTTTCGACAAGCCACCCCTTCACCTCATGAAAGTTGCCCTGCGAGATCTGGCTCCTCCATTCCGGCACGTCTTTCTCCATCGCGGCTAGGATCTGCCCGCTGTAGACGTTGCCTAGGGCGTAGCTCGGGAAATAGCCATATGAGCCGCTGGCCCAGTGCGTGTCCTGCATCACCCCCTCGGAGTCGTCTTTGACCTCCACACCGAGGTAGTCCCTATAGCTCTGGTTCCACACCTCGGGCAGCTCGTCCACCGCGACCTCGTCGGCGAAGAGGGCCTGTTCGATGTTGAACCTTATGATGATGTGAAGATTATAGGTGACCTCATCTGCCTCGATCCTGATCTTGGAGGGCCTGACGCGATTGATCGCGTGGACGAACGCGTCCAAATCGACGTTTGAGAGGGCTCCGCCGGTGAGCCGCCTCAGTTTCGGCAGGAAGTAAGCCCAGAACTCTCTGGACCTCCCGACTATGTTCTCCACGAAGCGCGACTGGGACTCGTGGAAGCCCGCGGAGCACGCCGCCCCGACCGGCTGGTACATCCACTCAGGGTTCAAGTTTTGCTCATAGATGGCATGGCCGCACTCGTGCAACGTGGAGAATATGGCGGACGTGAAGTCCTCCTCATAATAATGGGTCGTCACGCGCACATCATCATAATAGCCCGTCGTGAACGGATGTTCAGTCACATCGATCCTGCCTCCGGCCTTATCCGACTCCGTGTCGTACCCTACAAACTCAGCGATCGCTTTGGACACCTTACGCTGCACATCGACGGGGACCCGACGTTTGAGGATGGAGACGTCCGGCTGATTTTGAGACGTCTCGCACTTCCTCATCAGGGAAGTTAGCTTGCTTCTCAATTTCCCAAAGATCTCGTTGATGGTCTCTGAAGGCACCTTCGGCTCGTAGGCGTCGATCAATGCATCATAGGGAGTTTTAGTCCCCTTCACCTCCATCAGGATCTCCGCCTCTTTCCTTTTAAGATCGACGAGCTTTTTGAGCTCCGGCTCGAACATCGAGAAGTCCTTTACCGCCTTGGCCTTCTTCCATACATCGACCGTGATGGCCTGTTGCTTAGAGATCTCCGCGACTAGTTCCTCCGGAAGCTTGGTTTGTTCCTCGTAATCTTTCTTTATCAAGTATACGTTCCTCTTCTGGACGGCGTTCAGGCTGTCATATTCCGGGTGAGTAGTGATCTCCTTCAGGAGCTTTCCGATCTCCGGGCTTGTGATCATCCCATGCCCTATTCGGCTGAGGAGGGAGAGCTGTTGGCTTCGGAGCCCTATCCCCCTAGGAGGCATCATCGTTTCCATATCCCAATGGATGATACCAGTCGCCGATTGGAGGACGATGATGTCCTTTATCCTTTTCAGCAGTTCTTTATAGCTTGAGATTAATGACCTCATCGTAAAACGGCATCCTGAGCGTCTAATTTTACTAGCTTGAGTATTAGTTGTTTAACTCCTTTTAAGGTTTGATCGGGTTCAAAGGTCACCTCGATGGGGAGCCAATAGTCAGACGGCAAGTGGTCGTCAGGCCGTCTTCCTTAGAAGGGGATTAGCAAGAGGATGATGACCGCCGCTACCGTCAGGAGGGCCCACCAATACTCACACATAAGGTCGAGTAACGATCTTTCTTTCTCGATGACGTTAAAGTGCATCACGTCGCTGGTCGCCCCCTCAAAGAAATCGTTACCCTCGCTCTCCGCTGTGACGCTCCAAATGCCGGTCTTGTCCGCCTCAAATTCGACGCTGAATAGCCCTTCAGCGTCGGTCTTCGCGACTTTGCTCATCGTCATTCCGTCCGGGTCGGTGATCGTCAGGTTTATGCTCATCCCAAGTTGGGCCGGATCAAGTTTCCCTGAGATCAAAAACGTCGTATGTAGGTACTGATTGCCTATCGGGTTTAAAGAGAGCGTTGGCCGTATCTTATTGTATTTTATCACAAGCCTGGGTCTATATCCTGTTAATTTCACTTCCCTAGAATAGAACACCGCTGTTAGGTCCTTATCCCCCCTCTCTTCTGGTGTTAACAAGACCGTTAAAAGCGTGCTGTTGCTTCGAAGTACTCGCTCAACGTCCGCCTTTAGGTTCCAGTTAAACCAGCTATTTGAAGCGTCAACGAGTTCGATGTCGGTTGCCTCCTCGACCCAAGGCGGTTTGTTGTTCCACGTTATCTCGTCTTCTTCCCAAGGGCCGTCTGGACAGTAATG
>CAZTBK010000009.1:20001-23257 GCA_964611975.1 uncultured Candidatus Bathyarchaeia archaeon
ACAGTAATGCGCGCCGACGCTGATAGGCGCATTTACGTCTTCAGCGAACAACCGGAGATCAGCGGACGTTATCCCGATCCCTTTTGGGATGCCAGATAAGTCGAACGTGAGATAGGTAAAACGTTGTTTCTTGATGAACATCCATTTATAGTAATATACCTGCAACCTCCTCTCCCCACCAAAATTGCTACCGCTTTCACCGCTGTCAACATAGGAATCCGCTATTGGGAACAGGATCTTGGTGCCCCCAGAAGACGATAAGAAGTGAGAGGGAGGATGAAGTGAAGTTAATGCGATTATGAAAAACAAGGAGAAAACCCAAACCCCTCGTCCTTTGGCCATCGGCGCCACTCCTAAGAGTGTAGTTTTCGAACGTTAGTTAAGGAGGAGGTGGGCGATAAATACCTGTTCCCCCTCAACAACCCTCTGTTGATCGCGACTTAAGACCATCCAGTTTTCTAATTCATGTTAAAATCTTATATATACGTTATTCAGTCCCCATCCCATGGGAGCGATCGTATGAGAAAGGTATTTGAAGACAGAAAAAGTACTTTACATGGGATAATCATCTCAGTTTGTCTGATCCTTTACAGTTTTACACCCGTCTATCCCCTACCGGAGGGTAACCTGATAACTACATCTTATCCGGTCAGCTTCGGGGCTGGCATCCCCTCGACCAGTCCGACCGCCATCAGATCGTCTAAAACGGATGATCATTTGTATTAAGGGTTATGTTTAATGAGAATCAGCGGAGGCGAAAAACCTGTCCAGAGAAGGCGTAAAAATCAGCCTGATCACTGTTTCAGCAACTCTTGGAAAGCAAAGGGAGATAGGGAAAAGGGTTAACGCCGAATGCGAGAGGGCTTTCAGGAGATTCAAAATCGAAAACATCGGCTTGGTCAGCTCTCCCAGGGAGGCAACTAAAGCGAGAAAGCGTATTCTTGGATCCGACCTCCTCATATTATCCGTCGCTACGGGAGGGACAGAGCGCCTCATATGCGACATCTGCAACGGAAACGACATCTTGACCATTTTATGCCCGACTTTTTCAGACAACTCCTTTGCATCGTGTTTAGAGGCGTTCTCAAAACTCAGGAGGACCAGAGGGGGCATCAGGTTAATCCTTGAAAAGAAGACGATGATCAGGAAAATAGGGTTTTATACCAAGGTCATAGGTGCGATCAAAAAACTGTATGGTTACAGATTGGGGATCATAGGGGGTACATCCTCATGGCTAGTCGCGACGACGGAAGACAGGCGGTTGATGACGAAAAGGCTGGGTGTCAAACCCGTCGATATAAGTATGGACGAACTGTTAGATATGGTGAGCGAGATCCCGGAAGAGGAGGTTAAGGAACGCCTTCAGGGCATTCTGTCCAGATTTGACAGGGTGATCGAGCCGAAGGACGAGGATATATCGGGTGCGATCAGAATTTACTTGGCGACAAAGAGACTCGTTGAAGAGAAGAGTTTGAGCGCTCTCACGATAAGGTGTTTTGACTTGATAGGGCGGATAAAAAACACTGCATGCTTGGCACTTTCTTTGTTAAACGACGATGGGGTAGTTGCTGGCTGTGAGGGGGATATGGATTCAACCTTAACTATGATAATCGCCAAAATCTTAACTGGCCATCCTGCCTTTATGGGGAACTTGAACGATGTGGACTTGGAGGAAAACACGATAACTCTCGCCCACTGCACGGTCGCGACTACCATGTGTGAAAGATGCGTGCTCCGCTCTCATTTCGAGTCGAGGATAGGCACCTCCATCCAAGGGATCCTCCCACTACAACGTGTGACCGTTTGTAGGATAGGAGAGAGCCTAGGGAAGATGTTGATCTGCACTGGAAGGATCATGGAGAACCTAGATAACCCGAGCATGTGTAGGACCCAGATCAAGATAAGGCTCGATGCCAAGGCTGAGGATCTAGCGTTAAACACCCTTGGAAACCACCACGTCGTCTTGTTAGGAGATCACAGGGAGGAATTGATGGAATTCTGTAGGTTGAGGAACATAACCCCTTTACTCTTAAACAATCCCTAAACCTTTTTATACAGGCGCTAGACTCATATAAAATTCTCCAACGCGGAGCGTTCCAACGTAAACGCGTTTTTACGCGAAAAGCGGTAGAGAGACGCTAAAATGAGACCAACCATATTGTTAGTGAACGACGATGGCGTTAGCTCATTGGGTCTCCTCATTATGAAGGATGAATTAGAAAAGTTAGGTCATGTGACCGTCGTGGCCCCAAGGGATAAGAGAAGCGGAGCAGGGAAATCCATAACTGTTCACAACCCGATAAAGATGATGAAGGTACAACTTTCAGATGGGTCAGAGGCATACGCCATAACTGGGACCCCAGCGGACGCCTACTTCTTCGCGTCGGACAAGATCTTGAGGCACACTCCGGATCTGCTGGTCTCTGGGATAAATCTGGGGGATAACGTGGGTATAGATAGCGTGCTGTCCTCAGGCACCATGGGAGCTGCGTTTGAGGCCGCCATTCATGGCGTACCTGCGATCTCCGCGTCTTGTTACGTTCAACGCCTTCCCACAGCCAGGGAGGATGGGGAGGTCTCCATAAGGGAGCTGAAGTTGACGGCATCCATCACCGCTAAGGTCGCGGAGTACGTGCTGAAGAACGGGATGCCTGAAGGCATTGACGTGATCTCAATAAACGTCCCGAAGGGGGCCGACCCCAGGAAGATCAAGATCACGAAGATATACTACAAGGGTTATAGGAACGTCTATATCGAAAGGGAAGGGGGATACGAGATGCATTGGGATTTCAGTGTCCATCCGGATGCTGGACCAGATACGGACCTATACGTTGTTAGAAAAGAAGGGTATATCTCCATTACGCCCATCAAGATCAGGTTTTTCCATGAAAAGGATGGGCTAAAGGACCTATTGAGTTTCCTCCTCTCCTCGGCTGAATGAGAGCCCCTCAATTCCCTACTTTAATGGTCGTTTGCTAGAGAGCCCGAATACTAAAGCGTGCGAGGGGGTCAAATTCCAAACCTGAACGAGGGGGAACCCGTAAATGGAACCCCTTATGGCGGAGGAGCAGAAAGTGCGAGGGCATCATATGAAGTAAAAACCCTTAAGAGCGTGCCCCTCGATTTTATGAAACTAACATAACCTTAAATAAGCGTAAGATGACATCAATTAGGAGAGGTATGAGCTTAAAGGACAAGTTAAAGAAAAGAGAACCCTTCTTATATGAGCTACCGAAGGGAGCAAAGCCAGGGATGA